>CAZPON010000081.1:0-11524 GCA_964588045.1 uncultured Gemmatimonas sp. | reverse complement strand
GGCAAGAACATGAACAACTACCGGTCCTACCCGCGCATCGTGGGCGAAACCGGCGGCAAGGATTTCATTGTCGTGCACCCGAGCGCCGACCCGCAGGCCGTGGCGGTGGGCATCGTGCGCGGCGCGTTCGAGTACCAGGGCCAGAAGTGTTCGGCCGCCAGCCGCGCGTACGTGCCGAAGTCGATGTGGCCCGACGTGAAGGCGCGCTGCCTCGCGATGATGAAGGAGATGAAGCAGGGCGATGTGCGCGACATGAGCAACTTCGTGGCCGCGGTGATCGACCAGAAGGCCTTCCGGCGCATCAAGGGATACCTGGATGATGCGAAGACGAGCGCCACGATCGTCGCCGGCGGCGAGTGCGACGACTCGAAGGGCTGGTTCGTGCAGCCAACGATCGTCGAGACCGCTGACCCGAAGCATCGCATGCTGTGCGAGGAGATCTTCGGCCCCGTGATCACGGTGCACCCGTACGAAGACGCCACGTGGGGCGACCTGTTGAAGGTGGTCGACCAGACGTCACCGTACGCACTCACCGGCGCGGTGTTCGCGCGTGATCGCGCGGCGGTGCGCGAGGCGTCGATGACGCTGCGGAACGCGGCCGGCAATTTCTACATCAACGACAAGCCGACCGGCGCAGTGGTGGGCCAGCAGCCGTTCGGTGGCGCACGCGCGTCGGGCACCAACGACAAGGCCGGTTCGAAGATGAACCTGATGCGCTGGGTGAGCGTGCGGACCGTCAAGGAAACGTTCTCACCGCCGTTGGACTGGACGTATCCGTTCCTCGGATAACAACTGAGTACTGAGTACTCGGAGTCCACGATGCCGACCCTCAAGTACGTCACCGCGGATGTCTTCACCTCGGCCCCGTTCACCGGCAACCCGCTTGCCGTCGTGTTCGGCGCCGAGTCGTTGCCGACCGAGGTCCTGCAGGCGATCGCGCGCGAGTTCAACTACTCCGAAACCGTGTTCGTGCTGCCGCCCGAGGATCCGGCGCACACGCGGCGCGTGCGCATCTTCACGCCGGAGGGTGAACTGCCGTTCGCCGGTCACCCGACGGTCGGCACGGCGCATGTGCTCGTGGCACTCGGCGAAGTGCCGGTGACTGGCGACGAGGTCACCGTGGTGCTCGGTGAGGGCGTGGGGCCGGTGCCGGTGCGCGTGCGGCTGGAAGGCGGTCGACCGGTGCATGCGCAACTCACGACGGCGATGCTGCCGGACGAGCGCGCCGAGTCGCCAACGATGGAAAACCTGGCGGACATGCTGTCGCTCACACCGGCGGATTTCGTGGGCGGTGATCATCGACCCATGGCCGTGAGCTGCGGCATTCCGTGGCTCATCGTGCCGCTGTCCAGTGTCGACGCCGTACGCCGTGCGCGCGTGCGTATGGGGCCGTGGGAGCGCCATCTGGCCGGCCGCTGGGGCGCGTGGCCGTTTGTGTTTGCCATGACCAATGGCGTCGACGACGCGGCCGCGCCCGCCCATGTGCAGGGCGTCGACATTCGCGCGCGCGCGTTCCTGCCCGGCGCCGCGGTGCCGGAAGACCCGGCCACCGGGTCGGCCGGCGCGTGTCTCGCCGGCTACCTCGCGGCGCGAACGCCGCGTGAGGGCCTGCTGCGCTGGACGGTCGCCCAGGGTGTCGAGATGGGCCGGGCGAGCCGGCTGTCGCTCGAGGTCTCGAAGGCGAACGGGGTGATCGACGCCGTGCGCGTCGGCGGCGCCACCGTGCTCATCACCGAAGGCACTATGCGCGCACCGTAGCCGACGCCAGGCGCTGCGCATCGAGTCCGTGCGACCAGAGCACGACGCGATTGCGGCCGCTGCGCTTGGCCGCATACAGCGCCTCGTCGGCGCGGGCGCGCAGGTCCTCGGCAATGCCTTCGTTCGTCACCGTATCGGCAACGACACCCACGCTCACCGTCACCGACACCTTCGCCAGCGGCTCGGCGAACGTGCGCCGACGGAACGACTCGACGATGCGCAACGCCAGGTGTTGCGCGCCGGCAATTGAGGTGTTCGGCGCCAGCATCACGAACTCTTCGCCGCCGATGCGCGCCACGACGTCTTCGGCGCGCGCACTGGCGCGCAGCAGCTCGCCCGCCTCGGCGATCACCATGTCGCCCACGAGATGCCCGAACGTGTCGTTGACCTGCTTGAAGTGATCCAGGTCGATCGCCACCAGCGCGACGTCGATCTGTGAACGCGCGGCGCGGGACAGCTCCCGCCGGTAGTGCTGCTCGAATCCCCTGCGGTTGAGGCATCCGGACAGCGGATCGTTGAGCACGATCGACGCGAGCTGGGTGCGCATGCGATTGTAGGCGCGTCCGACGGCCGTCAGGGCGTCGGGCCGCTTGTCCGCCGACACATCGTACTCGTTCGCAAAGTCCCCTTCCTCGGCGCGCTCGAAGATGTCCACGAGCGTGGCAAGCCGCCGATGGAGGCTGCTCTGCACGAGGGTCACGAGGATCGTGCCGACGCCGAAGATGCCGAGCGTGACGAGCGCCTCGCTCCAGGTCACGTCGGAGCCATAGCCGATCGCGATGTCCACCAGCAGCAGGTAGCTGGCGGCGATGGCCAGCAGCATGAGGACCGCGGGGGCGCGTCCGAAATACACATGCGTCAGCTGCAGCGAGAACAGGGCGATCAGCAGCGCGCGATGATAGTCGTGCGGGTCGGCCAGCAGGAACACCAGCCAGAATACGACGGCGAGGTCGGCCGCGACCATCAGGGTCGACATCGTGCGCCCTGCGCGGCGCGTGGCCCGCATGCGCGCGCGGATCGCCATCACCAGGCCCACGTACGAAACGCTCACCAGCGCCAGCATCCAGTCGGCGGTGTCGCGTCCGATGGCCTGGCTCGCCACCGGCGACAGCGTCAGCAGGCCGGCCGTGCGCAGTGTGACGGCGAGCACGCCGGCAAGCAGGGCGAGCGCGACGCGGTAGCCTGTCTGCCACAACAGGACATCCGCATTGGCTTGTTCGTAGCGAGGACTGTCGGCCATGCGCGGGGTTCGGATCAACGGCAGGCAATGCGAGCGAGGCAATCATAGCACTCCCGCCCGATCGGCGCCCAGAGCCCGGCCTGGCACTGCAACCGATTGCGGTGATCGTCGAAACAGCGTGTGGAACTTTATGCGAAAGAAGTGCATTTTTATCGAACCCTCACCCACGGCGACGATGGCTTCTGCGCACGACAAACGCGGCTCGATTCACGACGAGGACACCGGTTCGCCGTACGCCCCGCGCGATGCCTGCGGCGTCGGGTTCATCGCGCGACAGAGTGGTGAGCGCACGCACGAGGTGGTCCAACTGGCGCTCGAGGCGGCGGCCCGGCTCGCGCACCGCGGTGCGTCGGCAACCGACAGCTCGGCCGATGGCGCCGGCCTGCTGACGCAGATACCGCGCCGATTCTTCATCCTGGCCGCGTCGCGTCTCGGATTGCCCGTCGCCGCCGATGCGTCGATCGCGGTGGGCATGTGCTTCCTGCCCGTCGATACCGGCGCGCAGGCCGCATCGGTTGCGCTGGTGCACGACCTGCTGACGGCGGACGGGCTGCCCGTGCTCGGATGGCGCGATGTGCCGGTTCGCCCGGATGTACTGGGCGGGTCCGCGCGCGCGGCGATGCCGGTCATTCGGCAGGTGCTCGTGGGCCGGCCGGCCGGGGCAAACGACGAGGCCTGGGAGCGCCAATTGTACCTCGCGCGACGCGAGATCGAGCATCGCGCGCTGGCCGCCGGGCTGTCACTGTACGTGTGCTCCCTGTCGTGCCGGACGATCGTGTACAAGGGCCTGCTCACCGGTGGGCAGCTCGGCGCCTTCTTCCCCGACTTGCGCCATCCCGCGTTCGAGTCGGCGATCGCGATCTTCCATGAGCGCTATGCGACGAACACGCTGCCCCGATGGGAGCTGGCACAACCGTTTCGCGCGCTCGCACACAACGGTGAGATCAACACCCTCTGGGGCAACCGCAACGGCATGGCCATGCGTGGCACGCTCCTCGACGCGCCGCGATTCGGCGCGCTCGCCGACCGGGTACGTGATCCCATCCGGCCGCGCGGCAGCGACTCGGCCAGTCTCGACAACGCCTTCGAGCTGCTCGTGCGCGCCGGACGATCGCCGGTGCACGCCGCGATGATGCTGGTGCCGCAAGCATGGGAGAAGTATCCCGACGTCGAGCCGGAGGTGCGGGCGTTCTACGAGTATCACCAGTGCGTCATCGAACCGTGGGACGGTCCGGCGGCGCTGGCGTACAGCGACGGCGTGCATGTCGCCGTGTCACTCGATCGCAATGGCCTGCGCCCCTGCCGGTACAAGATTCGCGCCGACGGAATGGTGGTTGCCGGTTCGGAAGTCGGCATCGTGGATTTCGATCCGCGTGACGTCGTGGAGAGCGGCAAGCTGGGACCCGGTGGCGTCCTGCTGGTGGACACGGCCGGGCGCCGCATCGTGCGCAACCTCGCCGCCAAGCGCGAGGTGGCGACCCGCCGGCCGTACGCGCGATGGATCGCGCAGCACATGGCCACCCTGCCCACCAGTGATGGCACCGAACCACTCGTGCACTCGAGTGACGCGCTGCGTCCGCTGCAACACGCGTTCGGGTACACGCACGAGGACCTGCGCCTCATCCTCGAGCCCATGGCGACGAGCGCCGCAGAGGTCGTGTGGAGCATGGGCGACGATGCACCGCTGGCGGCGCTGTCCCCCAATGCCCCATTGTTGTCCGCGTATTTCCGCCAGCGCTTTGCGCAGGTGACGAATCCCCCCATGGACGCGCTGCGGGAGACCATGGTGATGTCGCTGCGCATGCACCTGGGGCGCCGCGGCTCGCCGCTGGTGGAACGGCCAACCTACGCCCGGATGCTGCGCATCGAACATCCGGTGCTGCTGGCCGATGAGATGGCAGCGCTGCGCACCGTTCCCGGATTCGCCGCCGTGACGCTCGACGTCACGTGTCCGGCGGACTCGACACCCGATGCGCTCGAGACCGTACTCGACGCGTTGTGCCGGCGCGCCGAAGCCGCCGCCCGGAAGGGAGCGCGATTGCTGATTCTCAGTGATCGCCATGTGGGCGCGTCGCGCGTCCCCGTTCCGTCGCTCCTCGCGCTGGGCGCGGTGCGGCAACACCTGGTGCGCGCGGGATTACGCGCGCGCGTCGGCCTCGTGGTCGAGGCGGGCGACGTCATGGAGCAGCACGACATCGCGGCGCTGATGGGATACGGCGCCGAAGCCGTGCATCCGTGGCTGGCGCTGGAGTCGGTGGCCACACTGTTTGCCGAGGCACAGGGTCGCGCTGACGCCGACGCCGATCGTCCGGGGCCCGCGCAGGCACAATCGCGCTATCGCACGGCGACCGAGAAGGGGTTGCTCAAGATCCTCGCCAAGATGGGCATCTCGACGCTCTCGTCGTACTGCGGCGCGCAGATGTTCGATGCGCTCGGCCTGGGTGGCGAGGTGATCGACCGCTGTTTCGCCGGCACCGCGTCACCGCTGGGTGGCCTGGGCTTCCGGGAGTTGTTCGAGGACGTGCTGTCACGTCATCACCTCGCATACGGCGCGACCGCCCGCCCCGAACACGGTGCCGCCAGCGGTTCGCTGGCCGACGTGGGCCGGATGCGTTTTCGCAAGGAGGGCGAGCCGCACGCGTGGGCGCCGACGACGGTGCTCGCCCTGCAGCAATCGGTTGGCAGCGCCCGTTCCTCGCGCGCGACGTTGGCGCCGGACGACGCGTGGCGCACCTTTCGTGATCGCGCGGAAGGTGGTGCGCCGATCACCGTGCGCGACCTGCTCGCCATTCGCGAAAGCCGGCCGATTCCGTTGGACACTGTCGAGCCGATGGAATCCATTCGGATGCGGTTCGTGTCGTCGGCCATGTCCCTGGGATCGCTCTCGCCCGAGGCGCACGAGACCATCTCGATCGCCATGAACCGCATGGGCGCGCGATCGAATTCCGGCGAGGGCGGCGAGGATCCGGCGACGTACACGCAGCCGACGACGATGCGATCGGACAGTCGCATCAAGCAGGTGGCCTCGGCGCGTTTCGGCGTCACCACCGAGTATCTCGTGCGCGCCGAAGAGCTGGAGATCAAGATCGTGCAGGGGGCCAAGCCCGGTGAAGGCGGCCAGCTTCCGGCGCACAAGGTGACCGACCTGATCGCCCGGCTCCGTCATGCCACACCCGGCGTGCAGCTCATCTCGCCGCCGCCGCATCACGACATCTACTCCATCGAGGACCTCGCACAGCTCGTGCTCGACCTGAAGACGGTCAATCCGCGCGCGCGCATCGGCGTCAAGCTGGTCGCGTCATCAGGCGTTGGTACGGTTGCCGCGGGCGTCGCCAAGGCGTTCGCCGACTACGTGCTCATCGCCGGCCATTCGGGAGGCACGGGCGCGTCGCCGCTTTCGAGCATCAAGCACGCGGGTTCGCCGTGGGAACTCGGCCTCGCCGAAGCGCAGCAGTCATTGGTGGCCAACGGGCTGCGCCACCGCATCGAGGTGCGGGTCGACGGCGGCCTGCGTACCGGACGCGATGTCGTGATCGCCGCGCTGCTTGGCGCCGAGTCCTTCGGCTTCGGCACCGGCCCGCTGGTGGCGATCGGGTGCGACATGGCGCGGCAATGCCATCTCAACAGCTGTCCCACCGGTATCGCCACACAGCGCGAGGACTTGCGCGCCAAATTCCGCGGAACGCCCGATCAGGTGATCGCCTTCTTCACGCGCATCGCCGAGGACGTGCGCCACCTGCTGGCGCAAATGGGAGCGCGATCGCTC
This sequence comes from uncultured Gemmatimonas sp., assembly GCA_964588045.1. GTDB lineage: Bacteria > Gemmatimonadota > Gemmatimonadetes > Gemmatimonadales > Gemmatimonadaceae > Gemmatimonas. The sequence goes on along the minus strand of CAZPON010000081.1, from coordinate 4,760 downwards.
GACGAGATCATCGGCCGGGTGGAACACCTCCAGCGTGCGGAGCGTCCCGAGATGCCGCGCTCGACCATGCTCGACCTGTCGATGGTGCTGTCAGCGCCCACCACCGCCGGTCCGCGCCGCCGTGCGGTGGCGCGCAATGAGCGCCACGGCCTCGTTTCGCTCGATGCGCAGATCCTCGCCGATGCGACCACGGCGCTCGAAACCGGGGCACCATTCGCCGGGCGCTACGCGATTCGCAATCACCACCTTGCCGTGGGTGCGCGCGTGGCCGGCGCCGTGACGAAGCGGTTCCCGCCGGGGACACTTCGCGGCGATGCGCTCACGTTGCATTTCACGGGCAGCGCCGGCCAGAGCTTCGGCGCGTTCGGCGTGCGGGGGATGCGACTCATCCTGGAAGGCGAGACCAACGACTACGTCGGCAAGGGATTGAACGGAGGCGAGATCAGTATCCGGCCGTTCCACGATGCGCACTACCTGGGCGCCAGCCACCTGAACATGATCGTCGGGAACACGGTGCTGTACGGCGCCACCGATGGCATCCTGTGCGCGGCCGGACAGGCCGGTGATCGGTTCGCGGTGTGCAATTCCGGCGCCTGTGCCGTGGTGGAGGGCGTCGGCAACCACGCCTGCGAGTACATGACCGGCGGCGTGGTTGCGGTGCTCGGGCGCGCCGGACGCAACTTCGGGGCAGGCATGTCCAACGGCATCGCGTACGTGTTCGACGAAACCGGCACGTTCGCCAGCCGCGTCAACCACGACCTCGTGGTGCTCGAGGAATTGCATCCTGACGACGACGCCTTGCTGCAGCTCCTGCTGCGCCTGCACGTGGAGCGCACGGCGAGTGCCCGTGGGCGACAGCTGCTCGGGCAGTGGACGTCATTCCATCCGCGATGGCGCAAGGTGAAGCCCCGTGGCGCCATCGAGTCGGTCGCGCAGATCCGGCGCGACTGGACCGGTCGACTCCTTCAGGCATTCGAATCTCCTTCGGCGCCGGTGCGCGCGCACTCTCTCCCTTCTCCAGTCTCCGGTCTTCCGTCTTTGCCCTATATCGGCGCTTCGAAGTAGATGTCGGTGCGCCACTTCTTGTTCGGGTAGAGGCCGCGCGCCACATCGATGCGAATGAGTCCGTCGAAGAAGCCAAGCCCGGCGCCGGTGCCGCGTTGTGGCAGGTCCACGCCAAAGCTCTTGCGGCTGCCGGCCCATCCGATGTCGAAGAACACCACGGGACGGACCGCGCCCATGCGCGTGCCAAGCTCGGCGCGCCCCAGCCAGAACGCATCACCATCCTGCGTGCCGGCAACCTGGCCACGCACGGTGCGCACACCGCCCACGTACCAGTTGCGCTGACGCGGGACATCGCCGATCGAGCTGCCGATGCTGCCGGTGACCGCTGCGGCCACGCGCTTGATCGGGCGCGCGAGTGTCCCTTCCCATGAGCCGCGTGCGTACGAAAACGTGCCCGTGCCGCCTTCCACGCGCGCGGTTGACGACAGGCGGAATCCGGTGGGATCGACGCCGAATGCCCGCTGCCAGGCCGCCGATACGCCGGTCACCGACGCCGGCTCCGACTGCACATTCTCGATGAACTTCCGGTCGCCGAACGCGCCGAAGACCGAGAACGTGTTGACGACATCGCTGTCGCCTGCCGTCCACTGCTTTTCGAGAAAGAGCTTGTACTCCACGGCACCGCGGTGCTGCTCCCGCTTCTCGCCGAGCTCGACGCCGAACGAGCGGTAGTAGAAGCCCTCGTCACGCGCGTAGATGAACGCCGGGAACGACGGCCCGAGCGTGAGCGCGCCGCCCCACTCGGGATTGGTGGCATTGAGCCGATGATAGAGCGTGCCCGTCACCGTGCGGTGTCCGTTCGTCCGCGCCAGCGAGAGGTCACCGTTGGCGTGCCAGTCTTCGACACCGATACGTCCGGTGGCGGTGGCCGTGTAGCCCGCACCCAGCGCCGACGATGCGAGGACGCCCACGGAGAGCGCTTCCACGCGGTTGTAGCGCACGAGGTCCGACCCCATGCGAACCTTCGGGCGCTGCGGGCCAAACGCCGGTTGCAGCGACAGGTCGAGCATCGAGAGCAGGTCGTCGCGCGACTTGGTGTCGAACAGCTCGTCGTCCGGTGCGTACGCGGGCGGCAGGGCCGGCGAGTTGTTGAGCTTCGCGACATCGCAGGGCATGGAGTAGGCGATGCGCAGTGCGCCCTCATAGCGCGTCTCGGTGCGCGTATACACCGAGTCCTTGGCGCACTGCTGGCGCCGGGCAGACGGCATGCGCGCCAGCCGAATGGAATCGGCGACAGCGCTGTCCCTGGCCGTCACGGGCCTCCTGGCCGGCGCGGCTCGTGTGCCCGAGCCACCACCGGCGCTCACCACTATCGTCGCGTCGCCGCCGGCGTTGTCCGTCACCACCACCGTGCTGTCACGCTTCGTGGAATCGTTGGACGCCGTGTTCGAACGCACCGGCGGCAGGGGCGCCAGGCTGAAGTCGCCATTGACATCTTCGTACGTGAACTTCTCGTCGATGCGAAACGGGACGCGCATGAAACCCACTTCCGCCAGCGCCGTCGCGCTGTTGGCGCGCGGCAGCCAGAACTTGCCCTGATACAGGCCGTACTCCACGGAAATCGCATCGAGCTTGGCCTTGGCCGGGCGGAATGTGGCACTCACCCAGCCCGGCACATCGTCGTCGTTGCTGTTGCCGTTGCGTGCCCGCCGCTCCGCGGCCTCGGCCCGCGTCGTCGAATCCTTCACATACAGGTCGCGGGGCAGGCGTTCGCGGGCGATGGAGTCGCGCACGACGGCCGTGTGCGCACTCTCGATCGCATCGAGCTTGCTTTCCGCCCGCGCAACGTCCCAGATCTCGAGGTCGGCCGCCATGCGGTACGCCGCGCGCACGAGCTGTCCGCCATCGCGATCGAACCAGAACGAGCCCACGAACAACCGGAACTCCGGACGCCGCGCCGTGATGCGCAGCTCCCGGATCTTGATGATGCGACCGCCTTCCAGCTTGATGTCGATCGAGTCGCCCGTCTCGTACTTGTAGTAGTACTCGGCGCCACGGGCGAGCGGATGAATCATGTCGCGTTCGTCGACATCGCTCTTCACAACGCCGAAGTCGGACGACGGGAACCACAGCGTCTCGCGGCCGGGATAGTACGGAATGGAGATCGCCTCGGCGATATGGCCTTCCACTTTGTCGGCCATCGGCACCGTCATGCGCGAGCCGATCGGCGTGACCCACACGCCGACATCACGCTTCCACGAGATCTGCGACACGTTGTCGCCGCGAAAGACCAGCTTTTCGAGACCGACCTTGCGCACGCCCATGCTGACCGACATGCGCTGCGTGGTGGTGGCGCGATAGGACGTCAGGGCGCTGTCCTGCTGCAGCCGCGCCACCCTGGCCTTCTCGAGGATGGCCCGCGCTTCGGGCGAGCCGAACGCCGTGGCGGCAGCCGAATCGGCGCGAAGGAGACGCGTGATGCTGTCACCACCCAGTTGACGGCGCGCGATCGCGCGTGCGTCGCGCGACGCCTCGCGCAACTGCGCGCGTTCGGCCGTGGTGAGCGTGTCCCGGGGAGGCGCCTTGGTCGCCCTGACCGTGGGCGGAGGCGTTGGCGGTTGCTGTGCGCGCACTGGCGACGCAGCCAGTCCGACAAGCAGCAGCACCAACGAGCAGCGCACGGTACGCGACACGACGGGTGGTTGAGCGGCAGGAGACACGGTGTGGGCTGCGGGAGGAAATCGCACGGGTGGCGGTGGAGCAGGGTCCTTGGAGCCGTACGGCACGGTGGCGAAGGCGGTTTCCCAACGTAACTTCGCAGGGTCGGATCCTCGCGTCGCCCTGACCGCTATTCTGGAGACCTGCCGTGCCTGCCTTCCCGCACCCCATTCGCGCCCTTCTCGCCGCAGCCCTCATACTCGCGACACCCGGCTGGGGTGCCATGCTGCCGGCGCAGGATCCGCCCCGGACCGCCGCCCCCGCCACGCCGGCCGTCCCGGACGACCCGCGACTGGCCAACCTGAAGACCGAAGCCTTGCAGATGGTCGAGGCCCGTGCAAAGCAGGTCCAGGAAATCGTGGACATGCTCTTCTCGTTCCAGGAACTCGGATTCCAGGAGTTCGAGTCGCAGAAGTACCTCACCGGCATCCTCGAGAAGGAAGGCTTCAAGGTCGAGCGCGGGGTAGCCGGCATTCCCACGGCGTGGACGGCGCGCTGGAGCTACGGCAGCGGCAAGCCGGAGATCTCGCTGGGTTCCGACGTGGATGGCATTCCGCAGGCCGGGCAGAAGCCGGGCGTGGGGTACAAGGACCCGATGATTGCCGGCGCCCCCGGACATGGCGAGGGCCACAACTCCGGGCAGGCCGTGAACATCGTCGCGGCGATCGTGGTGAAGAAACTGATGGAGCGCGACAAGATTCCCGGCACACTGTTGCTCTGGCCCGGCGTGGCCGAGGAACAGATGGCCGGCAAGGCCTTCCTCGTGCGCGCCGGCATCTTCAAGAACACCGACGTCACGCTCTTCACGCATGTGGGCAACGACCTCGGCGTGTCGTGGGGCGCGAGCGGCTCGAGCGCGCTGTTGTCGGCAGAGTTCCGCTTCAAGGGGTCGAGTGCGCATGCGGCCGGTGCGCCGTGGCGCGGCCAGAGCGCGCTCGATGCCGTGATGCTGATGGGCCAGGCGTGGGAGTACCGCCGTGAACACCTGCGCCTGCAGCAGCGCTCGCACTACGTGATCAAGGACGGCGGCGACCAGC
>CAZPON010000080.1:0-11540 GCA_964588045.1 uncultured Gemmatimonas sp. | reverse complement strand
ACGGCGTGTCCGCCGGACAGCAGCACGTTGGCCGGCTTGATGTCGCGGTGCACGATGCCCTGCGCGTGCGCGTGTGCGAGCGCTTCCGTGACTTCACCGGCCAGGCGCACCGCGTCGGCGATCGGCAGTGCGCCATCTCTGGCCAGGCGGTCACGCAGCGACTCGCCGGTGGCGATCGGCATGACGTAGTACACGAACTCCCCGCCGCCCGCATCGCCCGAATCGAGCAGCGCCAGCACATGGGGATGATTCAACCGCGCCGTGATCGCGATCTCGCGCAGGAAACGTTCGCCCGTGATGGATTGCGCGAGCTCCGGGCGCAGCAGCTTGATCGCGACATCGCGATCGTGCTTGAGGTCGCGCGCAAGGAAGACCGTCGCCATGCCGCCCTGCCCGAGCTCACGCTCGATGCGGTAACGATCGGAAAGCGCGGCCGTGAGCCGTGACAGGACGTCCATCATTCGCCCGTGCCGAATCGTCGGCTGCAGGCACAAGCGAGCGCCGTCGAGACGCGGGGGCAGGAATGGGCACGTATCATCGTCGGAGAAGCTGCGCCTGTTACACCGGTTTGGCGAGGTGCGCCCCTGGCCGTCCGGTGAATGCGGTCGAGCCTGGCGGACAGCGCCACGTTGCTCTTCCGGCAATTCGGCGCAGATTTCCCGCAGACGCAGGATGCAGGCCACCATGCCCGGCCTTCCCCATACGCAAGACGACAGCTCATGGCGACGAATCAATCGAGGCGCAGCCAGGCGCATACGCGATCCGGCAGGACCCGCCTCCTGCAGCTCACCGGCGTTGCGGGAATCGTCATCCTCGGCATGACGGTGGCCCGCAACGATGCACCGCTGGTGGCGCAGGACCCAACGCCCGTGTTCACGAAGGACGTTGCGCCGATCCTCTACAGGAATTGCACGACGTGTCACCGGCCCGGTGGCCTCGGGCCGTTCTCGCTGCTGGACTACGACAGCGCCAAGGCCAACGTCGGCGACATCAAGGACGCCGTGAAGACGGGTTTCATGCCGCCGTGGCACGCCGAGGGTCCGCACGGGCAGTTCCTGAACGATCGACGGCTGTCCGACATCGAGAAGCAGACGATCATACGCTGGGTCGACGGCGGCGCGAAGCAGGGTGATGTGAAGGCGCTGCCGCCGAAGCCGGTGTATCCGAGCAGCTGGGAACTGGGGACGCCGGACGCGATCGTGACGATGCCCCAGCACTTCGTCGTGCCGGCGTCGGGCACGATCGAATACCAGTACTTCGAGGTGCCCACCAACTTCACCGAAGACAAGTGGGTGCAGGCCATTGAGTTCATGCCCGGCGCACGCGAAGTGGTGCACCATGTGCTTGTGTACGCGAAGGTCCCGCCGGCGCCCGGAGCCGATGCAGCCCCACCGGCGAGTACGGCGGGCGCGCCGCGTCCGCAGCAGCCGCCACCGCTGTTCGTTCGCAAGCGGCAGTACGAGGGCACGGAACGGCCGCCGGCGCGGCTCGATACGTTGCATCCGCCGCCACGGCAGATCGGCACGCTGATCGGCGGCACAGCGCCTGGCACGAACGTCATGCGTTTCCCGGAGGGCACGGCCATGCGTTTGCGCGCCGGCACCGTGCTCACGTACCAGATGCATTACACGGCCAAGGGCCACGAAATGCATGACCGGACGAGCGTGGGCTTCAAGTTCGCGTCGGCCCCGCCGAAGGAAGAGATGCGCATGGCGGCGTTCATCAACACCGCGCTCACGTTGCCGGCCGGCGCGAAGGACGTTGCGGTACCGGCCGAACTCGAGCCCACCGAAACCATCATGATCTGGGGCCTGCTGCCGCACACCCACCTGCGCGGCGTGCGCTGGCAGTACACACTCGAGAAGCCCGACGGCACCTCGGAAGTCGTGCTCGACGTGCCGCGCTACGACTTCAACTGGCAGACCTACTACTTCTTCGCCAGGCCGCTCGAACTCACCGCCGGCAGCAAGCTCAAGTCGATGGCATGGTACGACAACTCGGCCACGAACACGGCCAATCCCGATCCGAGCATCGACGTGAAGTGGGGCGACCAGACGTGGGAGGAGATGCAGTACACCGGGTTCCTCTACACGATCAACAGCCGGAAGCTTCAGTCGCCCGCGAAATAGTCAGTCGACAAGCTCGGAGAGCAGCGCGCGAAAACCGGGCAGCACATCCTCGCCGGCAAGCACGTCGACGGCACCGAGAAGTGATTCGGTGCCGTCGGCACGATAGACGCGCGCTCGGCGACGGATCGGGTCGATCGTCCACACCAGTAACGCGCCGGCGGTAAGCCAGTCGGCCACCTTGGCCAGCACTTCGCCGGGGCGATCCGACGGAGAGAGGACCTCGACCGCGAGATCGGGAGCGAGTTCCGCGAACCCAGGCTGCGCTCCGGTTGGCAATCGTTCCGCACGAATGTAGGCCACGTCCGGGGCACGCACGGTGTCCGGATTCCGCTGCAACGTGAAGCCCGTCTCGGCGGCGAGCACTCTTCCACGGGCAATGCCAGACGCTTGGCGCAGACGGTCGGCTGCGAGGTAATTGCTGATGGCCACCAGCACACGCGCGGCGACATCGCCGTGCTGGTAACCTGCAGGCTCGCGCACAATGAGCCGGCCGCGCACCAACTCCGTGCGCTTGTCCGGCAGGTCCAACGTGAGCAACTCCTCCGCGGTCATCAACGTCGGCGCCGGATACATCGCAGCGGTCCTCCTCGAAGCGTGTGTGCGCGTCATGCCACCATGATGGCAATTGCCGTCACCAGACCGTCATCGTCCTGCAGGAAAAAGCTACCGCATGCGGCGCGCCGAGTACACTCGGCCGTGGCGACTCGGCGCGCGGGCGGTAGTTTTGCGCCATGGTGACTACGCTTCACGCCTTTCCGGGTTTGCCCATGCGCGTACCCCACTTTGCATGTCGCCTGGCGGCTGCCGCGATGGCGCTCATTGGCGTTGCGTCGCCAGTTGGTGCGCAGGCAGCGTCCGCCGCGCAGACACGACCCAACATCGTGCTCATTCTCACTGACGACGTCGGGTACGGCGACATCGGCAGCTACGGCGCGACGGACATCCGCACGCCGAACATCGACCGCCTTGCCAGGGGCGGTGTGCGACTCACCGACTTCTATGCGGCGCCGCAATGCACGCCCACGCGCGCGGCGCTGATCAGCGGCCGCTACCAGCAGCGCGTGCGACTCGAGCGCGCAATGGGCGCGCGCGGCGCAGCGCTGGACTCGGGGCTCGCGGCAACCGGACAGACGCTTCCGCAGTTGCTCAAGAATGCCGGCTATGCCACGGGACTCGTGGGCAAGTGGCACCTGGGCTATCGCACTGAATTCCAACCCAACGCGCACGGCTTCGACTACTTCTACGGCTTCCTCAGCGGCTACGTCGACTTCTATCATCACAACCGCTCCGACGGCACCGACGACCTGTACGAGAACGGTGTCGCGGTTCGCGACAGCGGTTACATGACCGACCTCATCACCGCGCGTTCGGTACGATTCATCGAGGCGAACGCCGGCAAGCCGTTCTTCCTCGAAGTGGCGTACAATGCGGCGCACTGGCCGTTCCAGCCACCGGGCAAACCCACTCGTGCGGCGCGCAACGGGGCGTTCCAGTCTCCGGATGATTCGATACCCGCCACGCGCGCCGACTACGTGGCAATGATGGAGCACGCCGATGGCGGCGTCGGTACGATCATCGCCACGCTCGACCGCCTCGGATTGTCGCGCAATACGCTCATCATCTTCACCAACGACAACGGCGGTGAGTGGCTGTCGAACAACGCGCCGCTGTTCCACCGCAAGGATACGCTGTGGGAGGGCGGCATTCGCGTGCCGGCAATCTTTTTCTGGCCGGGTCGGCTGCCGTCGGGACGCACGATCGACACGCCGGGAATCACGATGGACCTCACGGCCACGATCCTCAGCGCGGCCGGGGCTGCTGTTCCGTCCAATTTCGAGGGACGCAACCTCGTCCCGCTGCTGGCCGGAACAGCGATGCCGGCCGAACGCCCGTTGTTCTGGCGTATCGACACACCGACCCGGCAGCAGCGCGCGGTGCGGCGCGGCCGCTGGAAACTGCTGGTGGACGGCACCCACCTGATGCTGTTCGACCTCCCGCGCGATATCGGCGAGCGCAACGATGTCGCCGCCGCCAACCCGGCCGTCGTGCGTGAATTGCGGGCACTGCTGCGGGCGTGGGAGCAGGATGTGGACACCGAAGCAGGCGCCGCCGTTTCGAGGTAGCGGCGACGCCTGCAATCGACTCGCCAGACGCGCGCATCGGCGCTATCGTCAGCGGGTTGGCCGTCCGGAAAACGATCCCACCCCGAGGTTTCTCGTCATGCCCCGTCGAATTCTTGTCCTGGCCGCTTTCGTGCTCGCGAGCTGCACGCTGCAGCGAAGCGCCCCACCTGTCGTTGCCAGTGCCGCCGACGATCACTCGGCGCACATGCGGCCCGAAGACCAGATGGCGCCGGTGATGTCGCACGGCCCCATGGCGAGCATGGACGACATGTCGCAGGACCTGACGTTGCCGGCCAGTGCCGCAACTGCTGCGGCGCGACTGGCCGCATCACCACGTCACGGCGAGTGGGTGAAGTTCCCGTCGGCGGCGGGTTCGTCCGACTCGATCATGGCGTGGATCGTGTATCCGGCGTCGCGCGAAAAGGCGCCGGTGGTCGTGGTCGTGCACGAGATCTTCGGCTTGTCCAGTTGGGTGCGCGCGGTGGCCGACCAGGTGGCGGCCGATGGGTTCATCGCGATTGCGCCGGACTTCCTGTCGCGTGTGCGCGGCGGGCCGAGCTCGGTGGAGCTCCCGTCGGATACGGCGCGAGCCCTCATCAGCGGTGTCAATGCGGCCGAGCGGAACCGTGTGATTGCCGCCGCCGCGAACTACGCGATGATGCAGCCGGCCGCGACGCAGAAGTACGGCGTGATCGGCTACTGCTGGGGCGGACAGACCACGTTCTATCATGCCACCAACGGCGGCCTCAAGGGCTTCTCCGGTGGCGTCGCGTTCTACGGCCTGGGATACATGGCCGGAGGAACCCCGGCCACTGCAACGACTGCGGCCGTGCCCGCGTCCCCGGATGCGGATTCACTCGCGAAGATCAACGTGCCGGTCATGCTGCTGAACGGTACGGGTGATGCGCGCATCTCGGCCGCGATGCCCGCACTGGATTCGATCATGAAGAAGCTTGGCAAAGACTACACCGGCATCAACTACGAAGGCGCGATTCACGGCTTCCTGCGCGCACAGAATGACCCGCGCTCGCCGCGCGCAGCATCCGGTACGCGGGCGGCCGAGACGCAGGCCGATGTCGACAAGGAACTCGCGGCGAATCTCGCAGCGAGCAAGGACGGCTGGCCGAAGACGATCGCGTTCCTGAAGAAGAACCTCAAGTAAGCGCGCGAAACGCGAGCGCGGCCAGCACGCCACCGGCGATCGGTCCCACCACCGGGATCCATGCGTACGACCAGTCGCTGCTGCCCTTCCCTGCGATGGGCAGCAGCGCGTGCATCAGGCGCGGAGCAAGATCACGCGCCGGATTGATGCCGTAGCCGGTGGTCCCGCCGAGTGACATGCCGATGCCCCACACGATCGCTCCGACGAGCATCGGCGTCAGGTTCGTGGCCGGCTGCGCGCCTTGGGCAGCAACGCTCAGCACCGATGTCGCAACGAACACCAGGGCGGCGGTGCCGATCACTTCGCTCACCAGGTTCGCGCCGGTCGATCGAACCGCAGGAGCGGTGGCAAAGCACGCCAGCTTGGTGGCGGCGTCGCCGGTTCGGCTCCAATGCGGCAGGTAGTGGATCCACACCAGCGTTGCACCGACCATGGCACCGGCGAATTGGGCGGCGATGTGCGCGAGCGCGATATCGACACCGTGTGTGCCGGCCACGAGATTGGCCAGCGTCACTGCCGGATTGATCTCGCCCGGCGCGCCGAAGGCGAGTGCCGTTGATACGCCGAGCAGCACGGCCATGCCCCACCCTGCCGCGATCACCATCCATCCGCTCTTCTCCGCCTTCGAGTCCTTGAGCAGGACGCCGGCAACGACGCCGTTACCGAACAGGATCAGCACGAGCGTGCCGAGAAATTCGCCGAGTGCAGTGGTAGGCATGTCGAGAGCGGTTGGAGGCTGGCGTTGCAGGTCGCGCAGACAATAGCTGCCGAACGGGATTCCGTCGAGCGTGCGCTATCGCCGCGTCGCACCGTTGGCCGTGAGCGTGACCTGCATCTGTGCCGCGATGGCGCGTGCAATGTCGTCCGCGATGGTGCCCGTGGTGCGGGCATCGCGGTCGTACTTCTGCTGCCACAAGACGATGCCGTTGCGGGCATTCGACAGCTCGGCCGTCACGCGCACCCGGTCGCCGGCGCGACCGACCGTGCCCGCCAGCACGGTGCTGACATCGAGCGCCGTGCCGATCTCCTGCACGGTCGCCGTTGCTCCGGCAAAGCGCGCTGTGGCGAGTCCATCCGCCAGTCTCAGTCCGGGGGCGTCGGACAACGTGCGGACAACGGCATCCGCGATTGCCTCCGCGAGATCGGCGCTCGCCGTGTCCCCGGCCACGAGCGCGAACGGAATCACTGCGACGGACTTGTCGAAGTCGCCCGTCGCTCCCGATGTGTCGGCCCGGCGCATGAACCACACCATGAGCACCACCGTGAGCACGGTGGCGATGGCTACCAGTGTGCGAACAGCCGCCGCCAATCGATTCACGGACTTCGAGGAACGCCCGTCGGTGCCTGGCGCCGCGGTGCCTGATGTCTTCACGGATGTGCGTTGCTGGGGATGCGAACGTCGGGCGCGTGCGACCACACGCCCTGCCGGGCGTCGTCCGACGTGCTATAGTTTAGCGCTCCCACCCGTTCGCGCTCTCAATTCATGATATCCGCCATCCAGTCCATGCCGCTCGTCGGGTCGCGTATCGCCAATTGGGTGACGACGGCCCGTCAGGCCGGCGCGCTCATGCTGCTCACCGGCTGCTCGGTGGTCGCGCAGACGCCACCGCAGGCCGCAACGCCCGCAGCCCCGTTGCCGAAGGTGCTGGTGATCGCCACCGGCGGTACGATTGCCGGTGTTCAGAATGCGCCCGGCACACTGGGCGGCTATCGGGCGGGCGCGCTGCCCGCCGAACAGATCATCGCGTCCGTTCCGGAGCTGTCGAAGCACGCGATCATCGAAGCCGAACAGTTCTCCAACGTCGCCAGCACGGCCATTACACCGGCGCAGTGGCTTGCGTTGTCAAAGCGCATCGAGAGCGTCTTGCGCGAACGCAAGGACCTGGCCGGTGTGATCGTCACCCATGGCACGGACCGCCTCGAGGAGACCGCGTTCTTTCTCTATCTCACCGTGCGTTCGGACAAGCCGGTCATCGTGGTGGGCGCACAGCGTCCTGCCACCGGCATCAGTCCGGATGGACCCATCAACCTGCTGGCCGCCGTGCGCACCGCCGTGTCACCGCAGGCGATCGGCAAGGGCGTGATGGTGGTGATGGACGATCGCATCCTGTCGGCGCGCGAAACGCGGAAACTCTACCAGCGCACCGGTGGATTCTCCGGCGGCGAGATGGGCATGATGGGCGTCGTGGGCGGGAGCGGTCCGGAGTTCCTGTTCGCACCGGTGCGCCGTCATGGCGCGCAAAGCGAGTTCGACATGCGCAACGTCGATTCGTTGCCGCAAGTGGAAATGGCGTTCAGCTATCCGGGAGGCACCGGTCCGCGATTTGACAAGCAACCGGCCGGCATCGCGGTACAAAGCAACGGCTTCACGCGCGCCGAGTCGGAGACGTACAGCGCGTTGCGTCGCGCGGGCGTGGTGGTGGTGACGGTGTTCGCGGGCGGCGACAACATGAGTTCCGTCGGTGGCGGAGGTTTCGGTGGTGGTGCGCCTCGCCAGGACAGTACGGGCGGCGCAGGACGCGGCGGCGCTGCAGGAGCGGATTCGTCGCGCGCGCCACGTGCTGCCGGTGACTCCGTGCGTCTGCCGCCGGCGCCGCCGATGGTGACCGCGCAGCACCTCACGCCGGCCAAGGCGCGCATCCTGCTGATGGTGGCACTCACCCGCACGAAGGATCCGCGCGAGGTCCAGAAGCTGTTTCAGCAGTACTGAGCGCGGGTATTCACGCCAGCACGCAGTCCGTTCGCGGGAAGTCGTCACCCACGCAGAGCAACGGCTCGTTGGCCACGACAGCGGTCGCATACGCAATGCAGTCGCCGAAATTGAGTGATGCCGGGTGCCGACCCTTGCCGAAGCGAAGCCACGCCTCCATGGCCGCGCCGAAGTGTGCGTCGGTGACGGGCAGCACGCTGATGCCGCTTTCTTGCAGCACGCGCGCCAGGCGTCCGCGTGCGTCTTGCCGCAAGCGCGCCGACAACACGATGCCCGCTTCCAGCAACGTGGCAGCACTGATCCCCACCCGCGAAGCCGCAGCCACTTGACTTCAACCCTGCTGTCGGTAGAATCGATTTCTTCCCCGACCGCTCGCCCTCCCGCCGACGACGCGTGACTGACGCTCTGAACGCATCGACAGGCGTCCCGCTGCTGCTCGCTGTGCGCAACCTCGAGGTTGTGTACAGCGATGTCATCCTGGTCCTGCGCGGCGTCAGCCTCACCGTACCGTCGCGCGGCATCGTGGCGCTGCTCGGCGCGAACGGTGCGGGCAAGACGACACTCCTGCGCGCGATCACCGGCCTGCTGCCGATCCAGCGTGGACGCATCACGAAAGGCCGGGTGGAACTCGATGGCGTCGCCATCGGCACGGCAGCAGCACCCGAAATCGTGAAGTCGGGCGTCGCGCAGGTGATGGAAGGACGCCGCCTCTTCGCGGAACTCACCGTCGAAGAGAACCTGCGCGTGGGCGGGTTCACGCAGGGCACGGCGGCCGCGAAGGCGTCGCTGGACCGCATCTACACGATGTTTCCGAAGCTCGCCGAGCGTCGCAAGGCGATCAGCGGATTCCTGTCGGGCGGCGAGCAGCAGATGGTGGCGATCGGTCGCGCACTCATGTCATCGCCGCGGTTGCTGCTGCTGGACGAGCCGTCATTGGGACTCGCGCCGAAGATCGTCGAGCAGGTGCGGGAGATCATCCAGTCGGTGCATGACGCCGGGACCAGCGTGCTGCTGGTGGAACAGAATGCGGCGATGGCGCTGTCGGTGGCCCAGTACGGATACGTGCTCGAGCATGGCAAGGTTGTGCGCGATGGCACGGCGGCGGAACTTCGCGACGACCAGGATGTCCGCGACTCATACCTGGGCGGACATGTCGGCGGCGGCGAGCGCCGTTCCTTCCGCGACGTGAAAACGTATCGCCGCAAGAAGCGGTGGAGCGCATGACGGAGGCACCCCTGCTCCGCGTCGACCACGTCACCTTGCGCTTCGGCGGGGTGACTGCGCTCACCGACGTGAGCTTCACGGTGCAGCCGGGCGAACTCTTCGCCATCATCGGCCCCAATGGCGCCGGCAAGACATCGATCTTCAACTGCCTCAACGGCATCTATCGGCCGCAGGAAGGCACCATTGCGCTCGGCGACAGTGTGCTCACCGGGCGGTCACCGGTGGAGATCGCGACGCTGGGAATGGCCCGCACGTTCCAGAACCTCGGGCTCTTCAGCAACCTGACGGTGCTGGAGAACATCCTGCTGGGCCGGCACCATCTCATGCGCACCAGCCTGCTCACCGGCGCGCTGTGGTGGGGACCGGCTCGCCGTGAAGAGCTGGCCGAACGCCGCGCCTGCGAGGACATCATCGAACTGCTCGAACTCGAGCCGTATCGTTTCCGGCATGTGGCGATGCTGCCGTACGGCGTTCGCAAGCGGGTGGAGGTCGCGCGCGCACTGGCCATGCAACCGAAGCTGCTGCTGCTGGACGAACCGGCGGCCGGCATGAACCTCGAGGAAACCGAGGACATGGCCCGCTACATTCGCGAGATCAACGAAGAGCTGCAGGTGGCGATGCTCCTCGTGGAGCATGACATGCACTTCGTCATGGACCTCGCGCACCGGGTGATGGCGATGGACTTCGGACGCGTGCTGGCCATCGGCACGCCAGCCGAGGTTCGCAGCAACGAGGCGGTGATCGACGCGTACCTGGGGGTCGCCACGTGACCGCGCCTGCCATTGCACGCGGCGCGGCCCTGCCTCCTCGCGCGACAGAAACGATGCCGGCATTGCTGCGACACAACGCCGATGCGATACCCGACGCGGTGGCGTTGCGCCACAAGGACATGGGTCGCTGGCGCGAGTACACGTGGGCCGAATACGCGGAACGCACCACGCGCGTGGGACTGGGACTGCTGGCACTTGGCGTGACGCGTGGTGATCGCATCGCCGTATTGGGCGACAACCGGCCCGAATGGCTGTGGAGCGACCTTGGCGCGCAGGGCATCGGCGCGATCGTGGTGGGTGTCTACGCCACCAGCCCCGCTGCCGAAGTCGAATACGTCCTCGATCACTCGGGGAGCGTCGTGGCCATTGTCGAGGACGAGGAGCAGCTCGACAAGCTGCTGCAGGTGCGCGACCGGCTGACACAGCTCAAGCACATCGTGATCATGGAGCCGCGTGGTGCGCACGCCTGGCTCGCGGCCGGCCACGCCATCACGTTCGATGCACTGCTCGCCCTTGGGGCGAACGGCGCCGTGGGCGACTTCTGGGCTCACGTCGATACGCTCGACGTCTCGGCGGTGGCGATCATCGTGTACACCTCCGGCACCACCGGCCCGCCGAAGGGCGCGATGCTCACCCATGCCAACCTGTTCCAGACCGGCTGGACCTGGCACCAGGTATTCGAGGCGTCACGCGACGATGATCTCCTGTCGTACCTGCCACTCTGCCACATCCTCGAGCGCGCGCTGTCCTCGGCGGTGGCGCTGGCGGCGCCGTACCGGGTGAACTTCGGCGGCGGCGGCGAATCGCTGGTGGACGACCTGCGCGAAGTGCAGCCAACGATCTTCATTGGCGTGCCGCGCGTCTGGGAGAAGATGCTGGCCACGATCGAGATCAGGATGGGCAACGCCACGTGGCTCAAGCGTCGCAACTACGCGTTCTGGATGGCGCAAGGGCAGCGACTGGCGCACAAGCAACTTGCCGGCGCCGCGTGGACGATTGCCGACCGCATCATGTACGCGCTGGGCTGGCTGCTGTTGTACCGACCACTGCGCGAACGTCTCGGCATGTCACGCGTCCGCACCGCCGGGTCGGGCGCCGCACCCATCGCGCCGCAGGTGCTCGAATACTTCTGGGCGCTCGGCATCCGCGTGCAGGAAGGATACGGCCAGACTGAGGGTTCGGCGCTGGCCACGTTCAACGCGATGAGTGCCGCTCGCCTGGGCACCGTCGGCAGGCCGGTGCCCGGCGCGGAGATTCGCATTGCCGACGACGGCGAGATTCTCGTGCGCTCGCCCGGCGTGTTTGCCGGCTACTATCGCAACGAGCACGCCACGCGCGACACCGTCGATGCCGACGGCTGGCTGCATTCCGGCGACGTGGGCGAGCTCGACGACGCGGGTTACCTGCGCATCACCGACCGCA
>CAZPON010000079.1:7157-11616 GCA_964588045.1 uncultured Gemmatimonas sp. | reverse complement strand
CCACTGCGTGTATCCGAGGCCGAGAAATCCGCGTGAGGCGGGGGCGGGGGCGGGGGCGGGCGTCGACGTGGGAGCGTGAGCCATCGGTGGGCGGGGGGTCAGTGATCGAGGGGCGGCAGCGCGTCCTGCGCCGACGCGGGATTGCGCAGGACCGAATGCTTGTACCCGTACAGGAAGTAGCAGGTCAGCCCGACGGCCATCCAGACGCCGAAGGCGATCCAGGCACTCGTGGGCAGGCCCTTCATGACGAATACGCACGACGCCGCACCCGCCAGCGACACCAGCCACAGGAACGGGACGCGGAACGGGCGCGGCCGGTCGGGCTCGCGCACGCGCAGCACCAGCACACCGATGCACACCACCGAGAACGCCGCCAGCGTGCCGATGTTCGTCAGGTCGTACGTCGACGCATCGTTCATCACCAGGGCTCCCGTGCCGACGGCAATGCCGGTGATGAGCGTGGTGATGTGTGGCGTGCGTGTCTTGGGATGCAACTTCGCGGCGAACCGCGGCAGGAGGCCGTCACGCGCCATCGCGTAGAAGATGCGCGGCTGGCCGTACTGGAACACCAGCAGCACCGCCGACATCGACACCACGGCGCCGGCGGCGACGATCCAGCTGGCGGTCGGCAGGCCGGCCAGTTCGAGCGCCCGCGCCAGGGGATCGCTCGCCCGCAACTGCTCGTACGGCACCAGCCCCGTCGCGACAAAGCCCACGATCACGTAGATCAGCGTGCAGATCGCCAGGCCACCCAGGATGCCGATGGGCAGGTTGCGCTGCGGGTTCTTCGTTTCCTCACCGGCCGTGGAGATGGCGTCGAAGCCGATGTAGGCGAAGAACACGATGGCCGCGCCCTGGTGGATGCCGCGAAAACCGTTCGGGGCGAACGGCGTGTAGTTCGCCGAATCGACGTGCATGGCGCCCACCACGACGAACAGGCCCAGCACCAGCAGCTTCACCACCACCATGATGGCGTTGGCGCGCATGCTCTCCTTGACGCCCTGCAGCAGCAGGGTGGTGATCGCGGCCACGATGGCGAAGGCCGGTACGTTGAGCAGGACCGGAATCCCGGCGATTCTCGGCGCGGTCTCGAGCAACCGCACCATCGCGGGATCACCGCTGGCCTTCACCGCCCAGTACCCATGCGTCAGCCACTCGGGCAGCATGATCCCGAAACCCGTGAGCAGCGAAACAAAATAGCCGCTCCAGCCGATCGCCACCGCGATATTGCCGACCGCGTACTCGAGGATGAGCGCCCATCCGACGATCCAGGCCACGATCTCGCCCAGCGTGGCATACGAGTAGGCGTACGCGCTGCCCGCCTGCGGAATCATCGACGCCAGTTCGGCGTAGCACAGCGCCGCCAATCCGCAGACGGCGCCGAGCAACACGAACGACACCACCAACGCGGGACCGGCGCCATACCGCACGATCGTGCCATCCGCCAGCACTTCGCCGGCAGCTGCGGTTCCCAGCGACGAGAAGATGCCGGCGCCGATGACAGCCCCGATCGCCAGCATGATCAGGTCACCAGCACCCAACGTCCGCCGCATGCCGCTTCCAGCGTCGTCGGCAACGGCAATCGGCTTTCGGTCGAACAGACCCATGCGACTCCGAGTGAGCGTTTCGGCCGGTGAGCCGGCCTAGATGAACAACGGCGCGAGCACCAGCGTGATGGTCGACAGCAGCTTGATCAGCACGTGCAGCGACGGACCCGCGGTATCCTTGAACGGGTCGCCAACCGTATCGCCAACCACGGCCGCCTTGTGCGCATCGGACTTCTTGCCGCCGTACACGCCGGTCTCGATGTACTTCTTGGCGTTGTCCCACGCGCCGCCGCCGTTGTTCAGGAAGCCGGCCATCAGGATGCCCACCACCGTTGCGATCATCAGGAAGCCGGCAACCGCCTCGGCACCGAGATGTTCATCGGGACCGCTGAGCGCCTTGAACACCAGGCCGACGCCGATCGGGAACGCGAGCACCAGGAAACCGGGCAGCACCATCGCCTTGAGCGCGCCGATCGTCACGATGTCCACGCACTTGGCGTAGTCGGGCTCCTCGGTGCCCTCCATGATGCCCGGGCGCTCCCTGAACTGGCGACGCACTTCGGTGATGACGCTTTGCGCAGCCTTCGAGACGGCCGAAATGGCCAGCGACGAGAACCAGAATACCAGCATGCCGCCAATCAGCGCGCTCACGAACACCTGCGGCTTGCTCAGGTCGACATGCAGCGCGCTGCCCGTGTAGTTCTTCACTTCGTCCAGGTACGCCGAGAACAGCAGGAACGCGGCCAGCGCGGCGGAGCCGATCGCGTACCCCTTGGTCAGCGCCTTGGTGGTGTTGCCCACGGCATCGAGACGGTCCGTCTTGTTGCGGATCGCCTCGGGCTGCTTCGACATCTCGACAATGCCACCGGCGTTGTCGGTGATCGGCCCGAACACGTCCATGGCCAGGATGTAGCCGGCCGTGCCCAGCATGCCCATCGTGGCGACGGCAGTGCCGAACAGGCCGCCCGACGCCACGCCGTCGATCATGATGCCGCTGGAGCGGCCCAGCATGAAGCTGCCCACGAGCGCCACGGCGATGGTGAACACCGGGAGCACGGTCGACTCCATGCCGACCGACAGGCCCATGATGATGTTGGTGGCCGGACCGGTCTGCGACGCTTCGGCAATCGACAGCACAGGACGATACCGGTACTCGGTGTAGTACTGCGTGATGAACACGAACAGGATCGACGTGACAACGCCGATCATGGCGCAGCCAAAGTAGTGCAGCCACGCATTCGGTGCATCGGGCGTGACGAGCAGCCACTTGCATGCGAAGAAGATCGCCACGCTCACCAGCGCCGCCGTGATGTAGTAGCCGCGATTGAGCGCCTTCATCGGATCGGCGTCTTCGGTCGTGCTTACGCTCATCACGCCGATGATGGAGCAGATGAGGCCCAGCGCACCGATGACGAGCGGGAACAGGATGCCCGCGACCCCGAACGACTTGAACAGCAACACGCCGAGGATCATCGCGCCGATGTTCTCGGCGGCTGTGGACTCGAACAGGTCGGCGCCGCGACCGGCGCAATCACCCACGTTGTCGCCCACGAGATCCGCGATCACGGCCGGATTGCGCGGGTCGTCTTCCGGAATGCCGGCTTCGACCTTGCCCACGAGGTCGGCGCCGACGTCCGCAGCCTTGGTGTAGATGCCGCCACCCAGTTGCGCGAAGAGCGCCACGAACGAGGCGCCGAAGCCGTAGCCGACGATCAGGAACGGGATCTTCGTGGCCCACGTGTCGGCGTCGATGCCGACCGGGGTCATCAGGGAGAGGATCGCGAACAGGCCGCCCACGCCCAGCAACGACATGGCCACGGTGAACAGGCCGGACACCGCGCCACCGCGCAACGCGGTCTGCAGCGCCGCATTGAGCGACGTCATCGCGGCTGCCGCCACGCGGATGTTGGTGCGAATGGACACCCACATGCCCATGTAGCCGGCGATGCCCGACGACAGCGCGCCGAGCAGGAACGACATCACGATGAACAGTGCGAAGACCTTGGGATCATTGACCGGATCCGTGGCGTGGGCTGACCGCAGCACGCCGTATCCGACACCCAGCACCACCGCGACAAGCACGGCCAGCATCGCGATGGTCTTGTTCTGGCGGGCCAGGTACGCCTCGGCGCCGACCTGGATGGCATTGGAGATCTTCTGCATCGCCGGCGTGCCGCGGTCGCGCGCCAGGACCCAGCGCGCGAGGAACACGGCAAAAACCAGGGCAAAGCCACTGCCGCCGAGGATGATGGTCAAGAGAACGGACGACGACGCGCTCATATCGGAATTCGATGGACGGGTAGGATGACGACGCGGGACGGATGTCGTCAGATGGTCGCAAAGCTCGGTCAAGCTACTGGCGTACGCGTGTCGGAGCCAGAGCGAGAAGCCGCGAATATTCGGAGAGACGCACCGCCCTCGGGCCGCGCGGTACCTCGGACACCGGGGCAGCCCCGGCGCCTCACGCTCAGAGCGTGTAGGTCACTTCGTATTTGGCGCGCACCGGCACGCCCATCCCATTGATCGCCGGCCGAAAACGGACCGCGGCGAAGGCTTCCCGCAGCTTCTTGTTGTAATTGCCGTCCTTCGTGGGCGTGAAGTTGAGATCGAGCACCTTGCCCGTCTCGTCGACATCGAACACGACGACCACCTCACCCTTGGCCTTGCCGGGGATGGGCATGGGAGGGAGGAACAGCTCGATCGGCGCCGGGGGGTAGATGGTCCCGGGTCCGCCGCCCGTTCCGGGGCCCACGGCGCTGCCGCGCCCCGTGCCCACCCCGGAGCCAACCCCACCGCCACTGCCCGGCCCGGAGCCCGCGCTGCCATCGGTTCCGCTGCCACCGCCGGTGCCCACCACAGCCGACTTGGCTTCGCCGGCGTCCGCTGCCGGGGGCTCGGCGGGTGGTGGGGTC
>CAZPON010000079.1:0-7147 GCA_964588045.1 uncultured Gemmatimonas sp. | reverse complement strand
TGCCACGTTGACATAGTTCAGCCGCTCCGTCTTGGGCTGGCCACCGGTGCCACGATTTCCGCCACCACCACCACCGGCAGGTCCCGGCCCCCCAGCCCCCATCATCTCGCGAATCAGCTCCGGCGAGGTGAACGGCACGACCATCAGCAGGATCAGGATGATGTGCGCCAGGACGGACAGCACGAAGCTGCCAATGCGCCGCCCCTTGCCAACGGGAATCCCGATCGGCGGCCGATAGCGCGGCCGCTCGCCTGGCCCCGCCTTGGGCGGTGGCGCGTCGTACGGAATGGGTGTGTAGGTCGACTCGTTATCCATGAGGCGGCTGGACGGTCACTGAAATCAGTACGGCGGACGAACCCGATTGGGTTCGTCCGCCGTGACCGCGAACTTGCGTAGCGAACCTCGCGAAACATACCCGGATGCCCCTCGAAAGAGCCACCCGGGACGACGTGTCGTCAGGTCACTTGGGCGGAACGCCGATGATCTTCACGCCCGCACCGCGCGCCTGATCCATGGCCCAGATCACGCTGGAGTACTTCACGGTCGTGTCACCCTTCACGAAGATGATCTTCTCGGGACGCGGATCGTAGATGCTCTTGAGGCGCGTGAAGAGCTGCTCCTTGTCGACCGGTTCCTTGTTGATCGCAAACTTGTCGTCGGGAAGGACTTCGAGGACGATCTGGTCCGGGTTGACCTGCGACGCGGGCTGCGGCGTCGGATCGGGCAACTGGGTGTCGATCGCCTTGCGGCTCATCGGGATGATCATCATGAAGATGACCAGCAGCACGAGGAGCACGTCGATCATGGGCGTGACGTTCGGCTCGTTGGTCAGGCCGCTGCCATCGCCTCCGGTGGACATTCCCATGCTACTTCCCCCCCCCGAGCAGCTTGTCGCTGTCGATGAGCGACTCGGTGCCGGGCAACTGCTCGGTGATCAGCGCCGCGAGACGCACGCCGTTCTTCGACAGCATATCGAGTGCGTTGATGACCTTCAGGTACTCGAGATCCTTGTGGGCCTTGACGTACATGATGTAGTCCGCGCGCCCCTCCTGCCCGTAGATGCTGTTCACGAGGGTTTCGATATCCTCGTCGCGGACCGGCTGCTTGTTCACGTAATACCGCCCCTGATCGTCGATGCCGAGCACCTGATCACCTTCTTCTTCCGGATGCGGCTTGAGGTTCTGCCCTTCCGGTGGGACCGCCTTGAAGCCCGCGTTGATCTGCGGCACCACGATCATGAAGATGACGAGCAGCACCAGCATAACGTCGATCATGGGGGTGACGTTCGGGTCGGCCTTTACGCCGCTTGGTCCCCCGCCTGCCATTGCCATGAGAACTCCTTAAACGTGTCTCGCCGTGCAGGCCCACGCCCCGATCGGGGCGTGGCCTGGCCGGCCGTTTGGCTCGTACGTGTCGGGACCGACGGTTACTGCGAGATCGACTGGCCGGCGGCCGTGTTGAACTCGCGCGTGAAGCGTGAGCGACCGAACTCGCCGGAGACACCCTTGATGAGATAGTCGATCATTTCCTTCGACGTGTACGTCATCTCCGCCGTCAGGTTGTCGATCTTCGTCTGGAAGTAGTTGAAGGCCCACACCGCGGGAATGGCGACGCCGATACCGATGGCCGTCGTGATGAGCGCCTCGGCGACACCGCCGGCGATCGCGGAAATACCACCGGCGCCCGACGTGGCCATGCCGGTGAAGGAGTTCACGATACCCATCGTGGTGCCGAGCAGACCGACGAACGGCGCCGTTGCACCCGTCGTCGCGAGGACGCCAAGGCCGCGCTTGAGGTCGACGATCGTCATCAGCATTTCACGCTCGACAGCCCGCTCGGCCGAGTTGATGTCGGCCACCGTCACCGAGCCGTCCTGGATGAGCGGGCGAATCTCGCCAAGTGCGCCACCGAGCACGCGGGCGACGTGCGACTTCTTGTAGCCTTCGGCCAGCTTGATCGCTTCGCCGAGGTTGTCCTCTTCGAGGAACTGCGAGAACTCCGGCGCGAACTTGCGCGTCTCGGTCTGCGCCTTGCGCATCGACCACCACTTCGAGATGAGCACCGTGAACGAGAAGGCGGACATGGCCAGGAGCGTGTAGACGATGCCCTTGGCGAACCAGCCCATCGAGTGGTACAGCTCCATCAGCGACATGTTCATGACACGAGTCTCCGTGAAACGGGAAGAAGAAGTCGGGAACTAGCGATTGAGCGAGAACTGGAACGGCTGCTGCACAAGCTGCCTCACCTTGCGCCCGCCGACCTCGGCGGGGAGAAAGCGCATGCGCTGCAGCGCGTTTTTCACGGCGGTCGTGAACAGGTCGTTGTCCGACTTGAGCGCCTTGAAGCTGGACATGTCCGCGCGGCCCGTCGTATCGACGATGAACTGTGCCAGCACCTGCCCTTCGATGCCCGCCGAGCGGAGCATGTCCGGGTAGGACGGGCCCTGCGAGCCGGGCGCCATGACCACGGGCTTTTCGACCTGGAAGTCGAAGTACGGCTGGTCACCCTGGGGTACGGGACCCTTGCCGCCCTCGACGCCCTTCGCCACACCACCCGCGACACCCTTCCCCGAGAAGTCGGCTTCGTCGGTCACCTTCTTCGACAAGTCGATGTCGGGAATGACGTTCGGGATTTCGACCGGCGCGGAAAGCACCTGGAACCCCTTCGGCGGCGGCGGCGTGACCACGGCGTCCGGCGGTGGGGGTGGCTTCTCCGGCTCGGGCGGCTTGGGTTCGTCTTTCTTCACCTCGACGAAGTCCACCTTCTCTTCCTTCACCTTCTCGTTCTTGATCCCGGCGTCCAGCGTGACCACCACGAGAAAGATGACGGCAGCGGCATGGAGGATGACCGAGGTGAGGGACCCACCAAGGCGCTTCTGCCTCTTCGGCTTCGACTCGAGCAGGTTGTTGAACATCTCGTTTGTCCGGGGTACGAGTCACAACAACTTCCGGCTGCCGGGAGGATGCCCGGCGAACCGACTTGGCGATTCTACTCCGTGAAAATGATCGGGCAATGGCGGTAACATTAGAATCGCATTAATACGCCGCTCGCCCGGGGCAACCATGCGACATGCCCTGTTCCTATGCTACCGCCGGCCCATTAACGCTTGATGGCGGCGTGCTGAGCCTTCGATGAAGCCATCATGACGTTTGGATGGTGACGTTGGCCTCGACCGACGGATATTCGCCCGTCATGCCCGAACCGGGCGAGCCGGCCAGCGGCAGCGTGACAGTGAACGAACTCCCGCGCCCCAGTCGCGACTGCACCGACAGCTGCCCGCCGTGCGCCACCGCAATCCACTGACAGATGGCCAGGCCGAGGCCGAAGCCGCCGCGCTCCGACCCGCGCGAGCGCACACGGTCGGCGCGCCAGAACCGTTCGAACACGTACGGCAAGTCGGCGGCGGCAATGCCGATACCGGTGTCCTCGACCGTCAGCGTGACGATGCCGTCGCCGCGCCCCAGCCCGATCGACACACGTCCCTGCCGCGGTGTGTACTTGATGGCGTTCGTCACGAGGTTGAGCAGCAGCTGCCGCAACCGCGTCAGGTCGCCGAGCACCTCGGCGTCCTCGATGGTCGTCGCGTCGATCACGAGCTCCGCATCCTCGCCCAGCAAGCGCGCGGTCTCGACGACCTCGCGCACCAGCGGCCCGAGCTGCACCGGTTCGCGATACAGGTCGAAGCGTCCCTCGTCGGCTCGCGCGAGGGTGAGCAGCGAATCCACAAGGTCGGCCATGCGCGTCACCTGCTGCAGCGCCTCCTCGAGGGCAATGGCCTGCTCGTTGGCGGTGGACGTCGGGGACATGGCCCGTTCGACATCGGCGCGCATCACGGCCAGCGGCGTCTTCAGCTCATGACTCGCATCGGCGGTGAAGCGGCGCAACGCACCGAACGACGTCTCCAGCCGGCCGATCATTTCATTGAGCGTGACGGCGAGGCGCGCCAGCTCCTGGCCGGCGGCACCGATGTTCAACCGTCGATGCAGCGACCGGCCGTCGGTGATCGCTTCCACCTGGTCGACCATGCGCTCGATGGGCTGGAACGACCGGCCGGCAATACCGTACGCGAACGCCACCGACACGCCCAGCAGCAGCGGCGTGACGATGAGGATCATCGACGCCAGGTCGCGCGGCGTGAAGTCGATGGTCGACAGGCTGAGGCCCGCGTACACGCGATACCGGGCATCCTTGCTGAGGGGCACATCGCGCGCCGCCAGCAGGACGTTGTCATCGCGCGTCAGCACCATCTGCGCCCGGGCATTGGCCACCGCCCGGCGCGCCGCCTGGCTGAACTGGTCGCGTGACTCCGTCTGCAGGGCCCTCACGGCCGGCGACGCATAGATGTCGTAGCCGGTGCTGTCCTGCACGAGCACATAGCCTTCGAGCAACGACAGGAACTGCGACATGCGCATGGAAACGCGCGGGCCGGCCAGCGGATCGTCCTGCGCCACGACGGGCTCGGTGCCGCTCTGCCGTGCGAGGTTCACGGCGCGCACCACGTTGTCGGCCTCGCGCTCCACGCGCTCGCGCAACTCGTCGTACTGGGCGATGCGCCGCACCGTCAGGATCGCCAGCGAGAACACCACCAGCGTCCCCATCATGGCGAGGGCGTAGGCCCACGTGAGCCGCGCACGGATCGACTGCACGAGCGCGCCTCCTCCGCGCTACGCGCGGATCATGTAGCCGACCCCGCGCACGGTCGTGATCAGCTTCTTCTCGTGACGGGCGTCGATCTTCTTGCGCAGGTGATTGATCACCACATCCACGATGTTCGTGCCCGGATCGAAGTGATACCCCCAGGCGTACTCGGTGATCAGCGTGCGGCTCATGACGCGCCCGGCATGGCGCATGAGGTACTCCAGCACGGAGAACTCCTTCGGCGTGAGCTCGATGAGTTCCTCGCCGCGACGCACCTCCCGCGTGCCCTGGTCGAGTTCGAGGTCGCCCACCCGCAACACCGGCGACGCCAGCGCGCGCGGCCGGCGCAACAGCGCCTCGGCACGCGCCAGCAACTCCTCGAAGGCAAACGGCTTCGTGACATAGTCGTCGGCGCCGGCGCGCAGCGTCTCGACCTTGGCATCGACGGCGTCCTGCGCGGTCAGCACGAGCACGGGGCGCTCGAAACCGCGCGACCGCAGCGAACGCAGCACGTCGAGACCATTGCGGCCGGGAAGCCGCATGTCGAGGACGATGAGGTCATACGGTTGCCCGAGCGCCATGCGCTCGCCATCGATGCCGTTGGCCACCAGGTCGGTCTGCCACCGCTGCTCCTCGAGCCCGCGGCGCACGAACTCCCCCACGGTGGGGTCATCCTCGATCACCAGAATCTTCACGACGGGTCCCTGGCTCGCATGACGATGGGATTCAGCCGCGACCCGACGGTCGCGTGAAGCCGAACTCCCGGATCTTCCTATAGAGGGTCTTGGGCGAGATGCCGAGCAATTCGGCCGCGCGCCCCTGGTGCCACTGTGTTCTCTCCAGCACCTCGGCGATGTGACGGCGCTCCAGTGCCTCGAGCGTGAGCTGCGGCGGCGGCGTCGCGCGGCCCGCGGCGCCGACGTCACTGCCGAGTGGCAAGTCGCTGGCGCTGATGCGTCCGTCCACCGCCAGCAGCACGGCGCGCTCGATCACATTGCGCAGTTCGCGCACGTTGCCCGGCCACCGATACCGTTCCAGCACCGACACCGCATCGGCCGTGAGGACCGGCGGCGCGCCGCCGCCGAACTGCGTCAGGAAATGCTCGGCCAGCGGTGGCACGTCCGACACGCGCTCGCGCAGCGGCGGCAACGCCACACGAATGGTGTTGATGCGATGCAGCAAGTCATCACGGAAGGTCCCCGCCGCGGCCATGCGGGAGAGATCGCGCGTGGTGGACGCCACGACGCGCACGTTCACCTCGACCTTCTGCGTCCCGCCGACGCGATAGAAACTCCCCGTCTCCAGCGCGCGCACGAGCTTGCCCTGCAACTTGAGCTCGAGGTCGCCCACGTTGTCGAGATACAGCGTGCCGCCCGCCGCCAACTCGATGAGGCCCAGCTTCCGCTGGTCGGCACCCGGGAACGCCCCCTTCTCCACGCCGAACAGCTCCGTCTCCAGCATCGTTTCGGCCAGCGCGGCGCAGTTGAGGTCCACGAACGGACCATCGGGACGACCACCGCGCTCGTGCAGCAATCGCGCAATCAGGTCCTTGCCCGTGCCCGATTCACCGCTCACCAGCACGGGCGATCCACTCGGTGCAATGCGCTCGACCAGCGACAACACGGCCACCAACGGCGCATACTGTGTCACGAAGCGCGGCGCAGCGGTGGAGCGCCGCAGGCGCGACTGCAACACATGATTGTCGCGGGTGAGCATGCGCTTCTCCCAGGCGCGGCGCACGAGCGCATCGATCTCCGCCATGCGATACGGCTTCGACAGGAAATCGTAGGCACCCAGCTTGAGCGCGGCGATGGCCGTCTCGATGGTGCCGTTGCCGGTGATGACGATGATCTCCGGCGGCAGCGGCTCCTCGCGCACCTGCCGCAACACTTCCAGGCCGTCGAGCTCGGGCATCACGATGTCGAGCAATGCGACGTCGAACGTTTCGGCGCGCAGCCTGTCGAGCGCGGCGCGTCCGTTGCGCACGATGGTGACGGCAAACCCGCGCGCCGTCATGTACTGCTCGAGAATGGTGCCGAGGTGCGTTTCATCCTCGGCAATGAGCACGCGGATCGGCGACGGCTCCTCGGCCACGCGCGGCGCCCTCTCGGCCGTCGTCATGCCTCGACCTCATATCCCGGGTCGACCACCGGGAGCTGGACCCGGAACGTCGCGCCCTGCCCTTCACCGCTCACGAGCTGCAACTGGCCGCCATGGTCGGTGACGATGCCGTAGCAGATCGCCAGTCCGAGTCCGGTGCCCTGTCCGGGTGCCTTGGTGGTGAAGAACGGCTCGAACACCTTGGCCTGCAACGCGCGCGGAACGCCGGGTCCTTCGTCGGCTACGTCGAGCGTGGCCAGCCGCTCGCCAACAGCCCCCGTGAGCGCACGCGTGCGGATCACGACCCGCGAGCCCTCGGGCGTGGCGTCGATGGCGTTGATCGCCAATGCGAGGAGCACCTGTACCAGTTGATCCTCGCTGCCCGTCACGAACAGCGGCTGCGACGCCT
>CAZPON010000078.1:0-11694 GCA_964588045.1 uncultured Gemmatimonas sp. | reverse complement strand
TGACGTCGCGCCGGCACGGACTCGGCCATCAGGCGATTGCGCATGGAGCGATCCTCGCCCTCCTGCGGCGGCGGCAGCACGACGTGCAGCATCACGTCGTCATCGGCCGTGAACGTGCGCTCATAGAGGGCAATCGTGCGGCGCAGGTCGCGGTGTGCACGATCGCCGCCAACCAGCAGGAAGCGCGTGCCGCTGGTCGTGGCCCGATGATACGGACAGCCCACTGGTGTGAAGCGGCTGGTGTCGACCGCCGGCTCGACGACTTCCACACGTGCCGCGTCCACACCGACGGCAATGCAGGCGTCGCGCGCCTCCACATGCGGCACTACCACGTGGTCGGCCTGGTCGCGAAGAGTGGTCACCAGGTGCGACGGAACGCCGCCGGCCACCACCGACCCGACATCGACCACCCACAGTCCGTCGGCCGGCGCAACGGGTCGACGCGCGCGCGTATCGTCGCCGAGCACGGTCACATGCACGGCGACGCGATCCAGCCTGGCGTTGGCGCACTGCCACGCGGCGATGCGCTCACTGCTGTACGACGGGCGCACGCCGCGATCACTGGTGCGCCACGAGACGGTCTCGCGCACCGAAGGCAGGAGCGCGTGCAACCAGTCGAACGCATTCGAGTGCGGCTGCGATCTGTCACCGCTTCCGCCCTCCACGACAACGCCGGGCGCCGTTGCATTGCGGCCAACCGGTCGTGCAGCGTCGCGATCGAGCTGGGCGTTGATGACGCGCAGTCTTGCCGTGATGGCATCGGCCGAGCGCGACCACGGCCACTCGTTCACCATGTCGCGCCGCGCGCGCTCGCCGATCGCCCTCGCCTCGGCGCGATCGCCATGCACGCGACGCATCTGCATCGCCAGGTGCGTCGCGCTCGGCTCGGCCCAACGCTGGCCGGCGTACACCGGCACCTCGGTGGAGTCAGCGGCCACGAGCCCGGTCACGTCCACCAGGTAGCTATTGGCGTCGTTCATGAACGCGAGGTGCGCGCTCCAGTTCGTGGCGATCACCGGAACGCCGCATGCCATCGACTCCATGAACGGTCGGCCCCAGCCTTCGCCGCGCGTGGGCAGCACGAACGCGTGCGCAGACCGGTACAACGCGGGCAAGTCGCGCGCGGCCACCCGATCCCCGAGTATCACGATCGGTGCGACATCGGCCCGCGCGCGACCGCACGATTCGCGAAGGAAACTGTCGATGCGCTCGTTGATGACATCCGTGTTGCGACGCGCGTCGGCCTTGCCGATCGGGTACGTGCGCAGCAGCAGCGTGACATCGTCATCGTGCGAGAACGCGTCGGCCCACGCGCGCAGGAGCACGTCCCAGCCCTTCCGCAGCCGCCACTCGAACACGCTCAGGAAAACGGTCCCGCGCGTACCGGCCAGTGACAGGGGCTCCACGCCGGGATGGAAGAACTCGCTGTCGATTCCCCCGGGAATTACATGCATTGGCACCCGCACACCCGCCGCCCGAAACGTGTCCCGGTTGAAATCGCCGGTGACCCAGAGCTCGTCGAGCGCGTTGGCGCTGGCGACCCAGTGGCTGGGCAGCCCATCGGTCTCGAACATCGAGCGGCCTATCGAATAGCTCGCATGTCCTGATGCTGGCGTGAAACTGTCCAGTGTGTGGTGCTGAAGCTGGATGAATGGCGTGGAGACAGCACGCGCCACGCACTCCTCGAGCACTCGGCGTTGGGGGTCCGCCAAGGTGTCGCGAAAGCCGGCGGACTCCCGGTTCATGGGCCTGAGGCCGATGGCCACGCCAGAGCTGGCGGTGGCCGCAACCATGCCGCGAACCTCGTCGGCATAGCCGGTGGGCTCGAACACCGGCCCGCACCAGAGCAGCGGACGCATCAAGGCGTCGCCGCCGGTGGGGGGACGGTCGGCGTGTCGGGAGTGGTGAGTTGGAGTGAAGACATACCGGTGCCCTGCAACGCACGGTATGTGCCAGATCTATCTCATTGAAAATCAATAACTTGAGTGACAACTGCCGGTGTTACCCCGTCGCCGAATCCGGCAAGGCCTGACGGCCAACCGGCAAGAACTGCCGCCTGTCAACCGTCCAGCAATCGAGCCAGTTGGGTCACGGCGCTGCTCCAGTCGTTCCACCTGGGCTGCCGAACGAGCCTGACCGATGGGTACCACGGCGTCGTTTCACCGCGCACGCCCCAGCGCCAATCGGGGACGTGCTGCAGCAGGACCCATGTGGGGATTCCCATGGCTCCCGCCAGATGCGCGATTCCCGTGTCGGTAGTCACCAGGCCGTCGAGCTCCGCCAGCAGCGATGCGGTTGCGGCCCAATCTCCGGCGAGGGTGGCTCGCGCGAGTCCGGCCGGAGCGGCGTCGCCGGCTTCGCCGAACTGCAGCGAAATCCAATCGACACCGGGAATGGCGAGGATCGACGGAAGCACCGCAACATCGAGATCGCGCGTGACGCGTCCGGGAAACGACGGGTTGCCGGCCCACACCACGCCGAGGCGTCGCCGCTCGCCGCTATGAGCGGGGGCGACGCGCGGGAGTGCCCGCAGGTACGGTACGCGTTCGCCGCAGACGTTCGCGCCGAGTTGCAGGTGATGCGGCAGCGACAACATGGGCACGTGCCAGTCGGTCTCCGGATGCGTACCGCGCGGAACGGCCTCGAACCCGCTTGCGCACATCAGCGAGACGGCATCGGCGTGACACTCGACCACCACGTGTTCGGCGCCGCGTTCGTGCAACAGGGGCACGAATCGCGCGAACTGAAACTGGTCACCGATGCCCTGTTCTGCCGTGACAAGTACCGAGGCGCCGTCGAGCGGCTCGCCGTGCCACGCGCGCGCCGCGGTGTGCGGTTGCGGCAACGGACGCTCGTCGAACAGTGCCCATCCCGCTGCCGACGGACCCTGTATGAGCGTGGTGTAGGCGCGCTGCGTGCGTGTTGCAGCGTGACCGGGTCGCGCGGCATCGGCGCGATCGAGATAGCGCACTGCAGCGGGAAAGTCGGCCAGGTCGTGCCGCACCTGCGCCGCGGTCAACAGCAGCGCCGGATTCGATGGCGCCATGCGCACCGCTTTCTCGATGAGCGGCCATGCGGCGCCCGGCTCACCAACGGCGCGTCGCGCGCTCGCCAGCGCACCCAGGGCCGCTGGATCGGCGGGCATCACCCGCACGACGCGTTGGAAGCAGGCCATCGCTTCGCCCGGTGCGCCGGCGTCGAGCAGCGCGCTGCCGAGCGCGAACGCCGTCGCCGGCGCGCTCCAGTCGCCGTCGACATGGGCGCGCAACACCACCTCTCGCGCCGCCGACAGACCGCCCATCAGCCGATGGACGTTGGCGAGCGCAATGGCGATGGACACATCGCCGGGCACCTGGTCGCGCACGCGCGTGAACGCGCCCACGGCGTCGGCGAATCGGCCGGCCTCGAGCGCCCGCTGACCCTCGTCCAGCAGCCGGATCAGCGCTTCAGGCACGGGAAACTCTGGCAGAATGCGAGGGTTTTCCCTCGCCGGGTCCGGCGCTGTAACCCCGTGTGCCGGGTGTGTGAGACACGCGTTTCCCGCCGGGAATCTCGCTCAAGTTCTTCGCAGCGTGGACGACACTGAAATCTGACCGCGATCCGACCGTCGGATGGCGGGCGAGGCACGGATGCCTCATGTCAACATCACGGAGGATAGAAGTCCATGCGTATCAACACCAACGTTGGCGCTCTTACCGCCTCGCGCAACATCTTCATCAACAACATGGCGGTGGAGAGCAGCATGCGGAAGCTGAGCTCCGGCCTGAAGATCAGCCGCGCGGCTGACGACGCGGCCGGTCTCGCCATCGCCAACAAGCTTCGCACGCAGAGCCGTGCGCTGACGCAGGCGGCCTCGAACGCCGAGCAGGGCAACGCGATGCTCCAGATCGCGGAAGGCGCAGCACAGACGATCGAGCGCATCATCGAGCGTCAGAAGGAACTGCTGGTGCAGGCGGCGTCGACGGGCAACAACAGCTCGGTGTCGGCGACGCTCACCGCGGAAGTCGCAACGCTCGGCGCGGAAGCGTCCCGCATTCTCGCCGACGCCGATTTCCAGGGCGCGTCGGTGTTTGCGTCGCTCACGTTCCAGGTGTCCGATTCGGCCGGTGACACGGTGACGGTCGGTGCGACGCTGGCGTACACGGCGCCGACGGACCTCGCCACGGCCGACACGCAGCTCGCCGCGGTCAACGCCACGCTCGCGTCCATCGGTGCCGGCCAGAACGTGCTCGACTACACGGTGCAGAACCTCAAGTCCGCGGTCGTGAACGTCCGCGCGGCTGAGTCCACGATCCGCGACGTCGACATGGCGGAGGAAATGGCCAACTTCACGAAGAACAACATCCTGAAGGAGGCGGCGCAGGCGATGCTCGGCCAGGCGAACCAAGGCAGCATGAGCATCCTGCAGTTGCTGCGCTGATCCGTAACGCGGCAAGTGAGTGAATGACCCCGGAGTCGGCCTCGGCCGGCTCCGGGGTATGGCCTTAGTGAAGAGGGAGAGAGGACATGGCGAGCACGATCAACTTCAGCGGATTGAGCAGCAGCATCCAGTGGGGCGACATCGTCGACGCGACGATCGAGGCCGAGAAGGCCCGTAACCTCACGCCCATCACCGCCGAGATCGAGAAGCGCGCCAAGCAGAAGGAAGCCTGGACGAAGCTGAACGGGCTGGTCGAGACGCTCAATGAGAACGCGCGCATGGTGCGGCGCACGGGCTTTGGCGGGTTCACCGCGAACGTGCCCGCCAGTCCGACGACATCGCGCACGCTGCTCACCGCGACACCGACGCTCAATGCCGTTCCCGGCCGCTATCGCGTCGAAGTGCTGCAGTTGGCCGATACCGCGAAGATTGCCGGTGGGGCCGTCGCTGATGTCAGTGCGGCGATGAACCTCACGGGGGACTTCACCCTCAACGGCACGGCCATCGCCATTGTCGACACCGATTCGCTGAACGCGATTCGCGACAAGATCAACGCCGCCAACACGGGGGCGACGCCCACCGGCGTGACGGCCACGATCGTGTCGGAAGGCGGGACGGCGGGGCGCATCGTGCTCACGCGCGACACGAGCGGCGCCGACGGGATCACGCTGACCGATGGCCTCGGTGGGATGACGCGCGAGCTCGGCTTCTTCGACTCGCGCACAAGGCCCGTGCCCTCGGCAGTGCAGGCGGCCGCCCTGGCCCTGGGGCTTTCGATCACGCCACCGCCCGCAACGATTCGCGTCGGCAACGTCGTGATCACCGTGGACCTGAGCACCGAGTCGATCACGTCGATCGTCGCCAAGATCAATGCGGCGGGCGGATCGGCGTCGGTGGAATCCGAGGAGTACGGCAGCGAAACGCGCTATCGCATGGTGATCGACGGAAACGTCAGCGCCGTGAGTGGTGACGCCGGCAGCCAGGATGTCATCGATGCGCTGGGCATTTCCGCCGGGTCCGCTGGTTCGGTGCATCAGTCGGTGCAGACCGGTGTCTATACCGACGCGAGCGACGCGACGGCCACGGCATCGACGCTGCTGGCCGGCTTGAAGGTGGACGGAGCGCTCACCGGGCTTGCAGTCGGCGACGCCATCAACATCCGCGGCATGCGCGGCGATGGCACGGCCGTGACGATCGGGCTCGTCGTCGGCGCTGGCGACACGATGCAGACGCTGCTGGACAGGATCAACGATGCGACGTCGGGTTTCGGTGCCGGGGCACGCCCGGCGGTGGCCTCGCTGGGCCCGGATGGTCGCATTCGGCTCGCCGACAGCCAGGGCGGTTCGTCGCGTCTTTCGTTGACGCTTGGCGTCACGCACGCAGACGGCTCGGCCGGTTCCCTCGGCGCGACCTCTGTCGCCATCACCGGACGCAGCCGCGAGCTGCAACAGGGCAAGGACGCGATCCTGCGTGTGGATGGCCGCGAGATCACGCGCACGTCGAATTCCATCACCGATGCCATCGTCGGCGTCACGCTCAACCTGCAGGCTGCCGAGGCGGGCACGTCGATCGACGTGTCCATCGACCGCGATGTCGCCGGGGGCCTCAGTGCCGTGCAGAAGCTGGCGGACTCCTACAATGCGATCCGCGCATTCTTCGACGAACAACGCAAGGTGGACAGCCCGCTGTACGCGGACACCCTGCTGCGCGGCGTAATCGACACGTTCACGAATGCGTTGCGCACCGAAGTGTCGTCCAACGGCACGTACAGCAGGCTGGCCGTGGCCGGCGTGGCGCTCGATCGCTTCGGTATCCTCAAGATCGATGCCGACAAGTTCAAGACAGCCATGGCCGACAAGCCCTTCGAGATCGAGGCGCTGTTCGGCTTTGCCGGTGTCGGCGGTGCGTTCGTGGCGGCGACCGACAAGGCGACGCAGTTCGGCATCGGCACCATCAGCGCACAGCTCAAGAACATCGACCAGACGACCGTGCGCCTCAAGATGCGATCGAACGATGCGCAGCGGCGCCTCGACGATCGCCGCGAGCAACTGATCGCGCAGTTCACGCAGATGGAGATGGCGATCAGCCGGCTCAACCAGCAGCGCAGTTCGCTCGCCGCCGTGACATCCGCCCTTCAGAACAACAACAACTGATGCCGATACCCGTCATCAGCGAATCGATCGTGTCGTTCACGACTCCAGCCCAGACCGAGTAGATGTCATACGCAGCCCAGACGTCGAGTTACCGTGAGATGGAATTCCACGCGGCGTCGCCAGAGAGACTTGTCGTGATCGCCTTCGAACAGCTCGTCGTGAATCTCGAGCGCGCCCGCATGGCCATGGAGCGCAACGACCTCGAGCTGCGCGTCACCGCGCTGCGCCGCGCACGCGGCCTGGTGGGCGAGCTGCTGGCCACGCTCGACTTCGAGAAGGGCGGTGCAATCGCCGCACAACTCGCCGACCTGTACCAGTACATGATGTACGAACTGGTGGACATCGGCCAACGCAACGACATGATGACCCTGAAGAAGCTGGTGAACATCGCGTCCAGCCTGCGCGACGGGTTCGCAGGGGCGGCGTCCGAGGTGACCGGCCTGAAGAAGTCGGCCTGACCGTCGCTGCCCCTCTTGTCCCGCGATCGATGAACGCACACTCCGGAATCCGCATGCCACGCTTCACACGCCGTGCATCGCCAGAACGCCAGGACGCGGCCCGCCAGGCGCTCGCGATCTGCGCGAACGCCGATGCGGCGGCGCGCGAAGCGGAACGCGTGCTGGGCGTCGACAACGACCGGCTCTTCAGCCTGCTGGAGCAGCGCGACGAGATGCTGCGCGACCTCGCCGAGCACCTCGTGGTGCTGCGGCTCGAGCGCCCGACGGCCGACAGTCCGATTTTCGCCGCCACCGAACGCGCCGTGGATGAAGCGGACGCACTCATCACGGACGTCTGCGCCGCCCTGACAATGTCGGAGCGCGTGACGATGGAGCTGGCCGCGCGCGTGGCCCACCGGGCCGCCGAAATCCGGGCCGAGCTCGATGCGGTCCAGCGTGCCGGGAGTGCCGGCGTCGGCTACGCCACGCATGTGGCGCCGCGCATGGTGGACAGCCGCCGATGACCTCCGCATGACCGATATCGAGCGGGAGCCCTTCGGGGTGCTGCTCCGCGAGAAGCTGGCGGAGCTGGACGCCGATGAGTCGCCGCACTTCGCGATCGAGGACGATCCCGTGGAGCGGCTCCGCCTTGATGCGCGCCAGGTCGTCATGGCCGACGACGGCGCGCCGATGCCACGAGCAGGCCACCAAGCGTACACCAACCAGCCACCGTCGCCGAACGACGACTCGGCACCACGACGGCTCGACCTGCGTACCTGACCCGAATACGCACCGACACTCAAGCTGCGGGGTGCCGGTGTCGACAATCCTCTCAGGAGGAGGAATCTCGTGAAAATCAACGGCAGCATTTTCGACCCACTGCGACCAGACCGCGCGACGCCGGGGCTGACCCCTGCGGAGCCGCGTCCGGCCGACCCCGCGTCGCCTTCACCGGGCGCCGCCAAGTCGGATTCGGTGGAGTTTTCCAGCGCTGGCCGCTCGATGGCCGGACGCTTGCACGGCGACCAGGAGTTCGACCCGGAGCGCGTGGCCGAGTTGCGCACCAAGGTGCTGACGGGCGCCTACAACACCCTCGATATCGTCGACCAGGTCGCGCGCCGAATCATCGCGCGCGGCGATCTCTGACCGGACGTTGGATGACGAACACCAGTCGTGCCCATGAAGTGCTGTACGAGTCGGAGGCGGCATTGCGCCTCGTGGATCAGGAAATCCACGAACTGCGCGGTGGCGTGCCGACGTGCCTGGCGGATGTCAGCGCCGAGGAACTGGCGGCGATGCTGGAATTGATCGACCAGCAGATCCGCGGCGTCCAGCAGGTCGTGCGCGAAACACGCGCGTCGCTGGAGCGCGTGAACGCGCAGGCGACGTCGGACGCCGACGCCACGCCGGTTGTCGGTCGCGCGTCGAGCGCGCTGGACGATGTCGAGCAACGGCTCGCGTCGATCCTGCGCTCGATCGATCCCGACGCGGCGTTCGCCGCGCCGTGCTAGACGACTGCGACAGCAGCGGCCTGGCCCCCCGAGGCCGATGATGTCGTGAACGGTCCGCGCAATGCGCGGGCCGTTCGTCGTTGCAGGCGTCCGGGTCGCCATGCGCCCGCCCGCGCGCTATCGTATCAGCCATCCCGCGACCGTGGTTGCGGCGTGATACTGCCACCCCTTCCCGAGGAAACCATGCGCCGATCCTGCCATGTCGCGACGTTGGTCCTTCTTGTGCTTGCCGCTTCGCGTGGTGTTGCAGCCCAGGCAGCACCGACCGTTGCCCAGCAGATTGCCGGCGCCGTGCTGGCGTTGCCGGAAAAGATGCGCGCGGGCGCCGGCGTGATGGGCTACAAGACCGCGGGCAAGCTCGAGGTCCTGCGGCCGGTATCGAACGGCATGCTCTGCCTGTCGGACGATCCCGCCGGCAAGGGATTTCACGTCGCGTGCTATCACGAATCGATGGACCCGTTCATGGCGCGCGGCCGCGAGCTCCGCGCCACCGGCGTGACGGGCGCTCAGGTGGACACCGTGCGATTCGCCGAAGTGAAGGCTGGCAAGATCAAGATGCCGACCGCACCGGCATCGCTCTACCAGATCTTCGCGGAGGCGTACGATCCGGCCACGGGCGCGCTCACCAAGCCGGACGCCCTGTTCGTCGTGTACATCCCGTTCGCGACGGAGCAGAGCACCGGTTTGTCGACTGTGCCCTCGGACAGCAAGCCGTGGCTGATGCTGCCGGGCACCCCCAAGGCGCACATCATGTTCTCGACCAAGATGTGATGTCGTGATGGCACCGCCGCTCCGTCGTTCCACGCCGCGCGCCCTCACCACGCGGAGCATCGGGACGGCGGTCGCGTCGCTCCGCGCTGCCGATCCGAAGCTTGCCCGGGCCATCGATGTCGTTGGGCCGTGCACCCTGCGAGCCAATCGCGAAGGCACGCACTTCGATCACCTGGCGCGGGCGATCGTCTACCAGCAGCTCTCCGGCTCGGCCGCAGCCACCATCTACGGTCGCTTCAACGCGCAGTGCGGCGGCGGTGCCCCGCCGTCACCGGACGCCATTCTCGCGCACGACGTGGCCACGATGCGCGCCTGCGGGCTCTCCGGCGCGAAGACCGCGGCGATCATCGACCTCGCGCAGCATGTCATCGACCGGCGCTTGCCCCTGGATGACATCGACGACATGGACGACGAAGCCGTGATCGCGTCGCTCGTCCAGGTGCGCGGCGTGGGACGCTGGACGGCGCAGATGTTCCTGATGTTCCGCCTCGGGCGACCCGATGTCCTGCCCGTGCTCGACCTTGGCGTGCGTAAGGGCGCGCAGCGCATCTACAACATGCGCACACTACCGGAGGCCGATCGTCTCGAGAAAGTCGCACGTACCTGGCGTCCGTGGGCCAGTATCGCGAGCTGGTATTGCTGGCGCGTGCTCGACGTGGAAAACGCCGGCGGCTGGTGATGACAGCGCAAGCGCAAGACCCCAGGCATACCGCCTATGCCGACCGACCGCGCCTGCGCGTGGCGATCACCGGTGCGTCGGGGTTCATCGGCAGCCAGCTGGCTGCATTCCTCGCTGCCGGCGGTCACGATGTACTGCGTGTCGGACGCGGCCCGGTGGCTCCCGGCAAGACGGACATCACCTGGAATCCGGAGCGCGCACAGCTCGATCCGCGCACGCTGGAGGGCGTCGATGCGGTGGTGCATCTGGCCGGTGCGTCCATCGCCGAGCGTTGGAGTCCGGCGCATCGCGCGGCGATTCGCAGCAGCCGTGTAGAGGGAACGTTGCTGGTGTCGCATACACTCGCGCAGTTGCAGCGTCGTCCGCACGTGCTGGTGAGCGGATCCGCGATCGGCATTTACGGATCGCGGGGCGATGAACTGCTGGATGAATCGAGCAGTCCAGGGCGTGACTATCTCGCCGACACGGCACAGGCGTGGGAAGCGTCCACCGAACCGGCGTCACGCGCCGGCATTCGCGTCGTGCATATCCGCACCGGCATCGTGCAAGGTGCGGCGGGCGGCGCACTGGCGAAGCAACTGCCCATGTTTCGCGCCGGCGTTGGCGGTGCGCTCGGGCGTGGTACGCAGTGGGTGAGCCCGATCGCGCTGGACGACCACATCGGCGCCGTGCACTTCTGCCTGATGCATGACGCGGTGCACGGCGCGGTGAACCTGGTGGCACCGGCAGCGCTCACCAACAACGACTACACCGACGTACTGGCGCGCGTGCTTCGCCGCCCATCGTTCGCGCGCGTGCCGGCATTTGTGCTTCGGCTGGTGCTGGGCGAGGAGATGGCGAACCTGACCGCCCTGGCGAGCCAGCGGGTGGCGCCGACGCGTCTGCTTGCGGCCGGATTTCCGTTTCGCCACCCTTCGGTGGAAGCAATGCTGCGCTTCGAGCTTGGTCTATGAACACCGCAGACATGGCATTTGACGCGATGCCGGGCACGGCGCGCGTGTGGGTGTTTGGGGCTGCGGCGCCTGTCACCGGCGCCGCGGCGGACGCCTTGCTGTCCGCCGTCGACGACCATCTCATTCGAGCTGCCGGCGTCCGAGTCGTGGCACGCTCGGTTACTTCGTCCTTAGTTCAGCAGGTCGCTGCGCGGCGCAGTCCAGGGCGGAATCCAGGCCCGCGGTGAGAGCGGGCACGGTGCATCGGTGATGGCGAGGTTGGAGAACCCACCGCTGCCCACACCGAACCGCGCGTCGGACAGGCGAATCACCCCATTGGGTTCGCGGCGCCACACCGGGACGCGCATGAAGCGCAGCGCGTAGGCGAATTCGCAATGCGTTTCCGCCAGCGCTCGTGCATCGGCGAGTGACACCGTCCATTGTCGGCCCCATGTCACGGCAGCGGTGTTTGGCAACCCGATCGACTCGACGCCGTCCAGTCCGCGCAATCGTGCGCTGCCGCCGCCGCTGCGACACGCTGGCTGCTGGCGTGCCGACGTCGTCCGCAATGACGGCCACGGCGCAATGGTCGCCGTGCGCACACGGTAGTCACCCGCTGCGACCGACACCACGAACGCATCGAAGCAGAACGGCGTGCCGGGACCCGGTGTGGCCACGATATCGGCCGCGTGTTCGCCGGGCGGCAGCTCCGCTCGCAGCGTCGCTTTCGCCTGAGCACTCGACGCGACGAACATCACCTCCACCAGGCACCACGCGCTGATGCCGGCGAC
>CAZPON010000077.1:2598-11697 GCA_964588045.1 uncultured Gemmatimonas sp. | reverse complement strand
ACGCTGGTCAACAAGTGCGACCGGCACGGCGAAGATCCGCTCAAGCTGATCCAGGACGTCGAGGCCGACCTGGCCATCGACTGCTACGCGGCGACGTGGCCCGTATTCGAGAATGATGTGTTCGTGGGCGTGTACGACCGCCTGAAGCGCGAAGTGCACCTCTTCGAGCGCAGCGGCGATCGTGGCGCGACCCGCGCCGACGACACCATCGTCAGCATTGACGACCCGAAGCTGATCGAGGCGATGGGCGAGGGCGCGTTCGACCGCCTCATGGGAGATATCGACCTGCTCGATGCCGCCGGTCACCCGTACGAGCATGAGCGTGTCATCGACGGCACGCTGACGCCGGTGTTCTTCGGGTCGGCGCTCACCAACTTCGGCATCGAGCCGTTCCTGCGGGAGTTTCTCGAGCTGGCGCCCTCGCCGGGCCCGCGCGAGTCGAGCGTGGGACCGGTGGCGCCCGATCGCACCGACTTCACGGGCTTCGTGTTCAAGATCCAGGCGAACATGGACCCGAAGCATCGCGACCGTATTGCGTTCGTGCGCATCGTGTCGGGACACTTCGAGGCCAACATGCAGGTGCTGCACCAGCGCAGCGGCAAGCCGATCCGGCTCGCTGCCCCGCAGCAGTTCATGGCGCGCGACCGCGTGGCCATCGAGGAAGCATGGCCGGGTGACGTGATCGGCATCATGGATCGCGGCACGCTGCGCATTGGCGACACGCTGGGCGGCGACGGCACACTGGAGTTCCAGGGCATCCCGCGATTTGCCCCCGAGCACTTCGCGCGCGCCGTGCCGGCCGATCCGCTCAAGCGCAAGCAGTTTGACAGCGGGCTGCGTCAGCTTACCGAGGAAGGCGCAGCGCAGGTGTTCTACGCCGAAACGTCCACGGGCTCACAGCCGATCGTGGGCGCGGTGGGTCAGTTGCAGTTCGATGTGATGGCGTTCCGTCTCGAACACGAGTACGCGGCGCCGTGCAAGTTCGAGAAGATGACGTATCGCTGGCCACGCTGGGTCACGGGGCCGAAAGCCGACGTGGAGCGGGTGTGCAGCGGCATGGGCCGCATGCAGTTGTACGATCACAAGGGGAACGTGGTGGTGCTGTTCCAGGATCAATGGGCGCTGCGGCGGGCGCTGCAGCATGAAACGAGTGTGGTCTTTCACGAAACGCAGCCGTAAGCGAAGACGGGAGACTTCGCCTACGGCCACGCGCGTGCGAATTACACCTGCTTGGCGATCTCGATCTGCCGGCCCACGTGTCCAATCACGAACCCGCCGTCATCCGACGACGTGAAGTAGATGCGCAGTCCCGTATCCGGGTTGCTGCCACGACGCAGTTGGTCCGGGCACTCGATTTCCGTGGACCCGTCGGGGAACACATACGGCGTGCGGTAGGCCGAGTCGGCCGATCCGGGCGTGAAGTCCACGCCAAGATCTGCGAACACTTCCGAGAGCGGACGGCTGAGGGCGCGGTCCTGGCGGCGACGGCCGACTTCACCGAGCGCCTTGAGGTACTTCCACGCGGTATCCGGATCGGGGAATTCGGATTCCCTGGCCGACGCGAAGGCGGTGGGCAGCAGGCGCAGCGCGTCGGCGTACATCGCCTGGGCGCGCTCCACGGCCTCCAGCACGGATTCGGGTGCGTCGCTGGCCGGCTTGGAGATGGGCTGACGCTCCTTGAGCGCGGCCAGCGTCGTGCGCAACGAGCGGGTCTGCGAACGCTCCGCTTCCAGCGACTCACGGGCCTCGGCGAGGCGCTCGCGGAGACGCATCAGTTCACCTTCCGACTGCTTGAGCGCGTCCTCGAAGTCGCGGACCAGCGTCACGAGCTGCGAGCGATCGAGCTCGGAACCCGATGCGGCAGCGGCCAGCGCCTCGGTGGCATCCGGGCGCTTGCTGTACGCACACGAACGCGCGTCGCGCAACTTCTCCACGACGGCAGAATCGGACATCGGACGCTGCACGGACACTTCGGCCAGACGCTGCACGAGCCGCCGCCGTTCGCCCGGCAGGGCGAGCGCGCGTGCCAGCACCAGCGGATGCTGGAACGGGTCGGCGTCGAGATGGAAGCCCGGCAGGTAGGCGCGCGCCGAGCCAAGGAACACCGACCGGGCATGCCCGCCCACGGCATCCGACAGCGCGAAGGTGTCGGCGTGCCGGAGCATGAAGCACAGCCCGAGCCCAAACACCTCGCTGGCGAACTGCTCGGGCGGCAGCACGTAGCCGCCGTCGGGCAACTCGGTGAGCAACAGCACGGGCATCGTGCGGGCCGGGTCGCACAGCACGAAGCGCACGAAGGCGTCGAGCGTCCCCGCCTCGAGCTGCGTCGGAACGCGCTGGAGGGGTCCGTCGCTCGAGACCAGCGTGAACGGGACATCGAGTTCGGAAAGCAGCCGTGGCGGACGCACTGGCGGCGGCGCGCCATTGCCGGTGCCACCCTCGGTGCCAACGCGAATGTACAGTTGGCGGTGCAGGGTACCGGCGGCCGTGGGCGTGGTCACATAGGTGACGTGGGTGGACCACTGCAGGCCACGATCGAGCGGATCGGGCGCGTGCACGACGATGTCTGCCAGCGCGGAATGGTTGTGCTTGAACGGGGCCCAGCGCAGGATACGACCGCCATCGAGGGTATGATTCGAGGGCGTATCCCAGCTCAGCTGCTGGCTGGCATCCAGGCCAAGCCATGCCACGCACGCGTCGAGGAAGGCGGTATCGGCGTTGGTCGCCGTGGTGCGGGGCACCAGGTCAAAGTGAAGCGCAAGTCTTGGTTGCACGGCGGTGTCTATTGGCAATTGTCCGCACTTCCTTCCACGGGACAGGAGAGCGAGACTATCGGTCTATGCGAATCCTTCTTCAACGGGTCAGTCGTGCTGAAGTACGAATACGCGAGGAGTCAGCGGGCGAGTCGCCGAGAGTTTCGGGGCGAATCGCGGGCGGTTATGTGGTGTTGGTGGGCATCACGCACACCGACACCGTGGCAGAAGCCAGGTGGATGGCCGACAAGATCCCATCACTGCGCCTATTCCCTGACAGTCAGGGTCGCATGAATACTGACTTGCGCGAGCAGAATGGCGCGCTGCTCGTCGTCTCACAGTTCACGTTATATGGTGACTCTATTAAAGGGCGGCGTCCCAGCTTCGTAAACGCCGCGCCCCGTAATATAGCAGAACCGCTCTACGAAGAGTTAGTGGCCCGCCTGCGGGATTTTGGACTGACCGTCGAAACCGGCGAATTCGGGGCCCTGATGGAGGTGGAACTGGTCAACGACGGGCCGGTCACGATCTGGCTGGAGCGCGAGCACCGCCCCGACGGCGGCGGCTCAGGGGACGAAGCGCCCATGGAGGGCTGAGTCCGGCCCTGGGCCGATGCCGGCTGTGTGACAGGGATCCGGAACCCTCAACCCGCCAACGCCTGCTCCAGATCGGCGACGATATCGGCCACATTCTCCAGCCCCACGCTCACGCGCACCAGGCCATCCGTGATCCCCACCGCCGCCCGTTCGGCGGCCGTCAGCTTGCTGTGTGTGGTGGACGCCGGATGCGTCACGATGCTGCGGGTATCGCCCAGGTTCGCCGAGTGCGACGACAACTTCACGCTGTCAAGGAACTGGCGTCCCGCCTCGAGCCCGCCCTTCACGACCAGCACCACGATCCCGCCACCCTGCGTCATCTGACGACGGGCCAGCGCGTGCTGCGGATGCGACGGCAGGAACGGATAGCGGACCGACTCGAGCGCCGGATGGCCCTCGAAGTGTCGCGCCACCTCGAGTGCGTTGCGGCAATGACGATCCATGCGCACGGCCAGTGTCTCGAGCGACTTCGACAACACCCACGCATTGAACGCGCTCAGCGCCGGGCCGGTATGGCGCGCGAAGAAGCGGCAGTCGGCAATGAACGCCGGCTCGCCGACGATCGCGCCGCCAAGCACGCGTCCCTGTCCGTCGATGTACTTGGTGGCCGAGTGCACGACCGCGGTTGCGCCCAGCTCCAGCGGGCGCTGCAGGTACGGTGTCGCGAAGCAGTTGTCGACGACCAGGTCGATGCCACGCTCGCGCGCCAGTGCGCCCAGCCACGCGAGGTCGATCAGCTCGAGGCCCGGGTTGGACGGCGTTTCGATGTAGATGAGCCGCGTGTTGTCGCGGATGCCGCTCACCCACCCATCGTGATCCGATGCGTCGACGTAGCTGCTCTGCACGCCCCACTTGGGGAGGATGCGCGTGAAGATCTGGTGCGTCGACCCGAAGATGGCGCGCGACGAGAGCACATGATCACCGGACGAGACGCGTGCGGCGAGCGCCGTGAACACCGCCGACATGCCGGAGGCCGTCGCGATACCCTCGGTGCCGCCATGCACGCCACCTTCGAGCAGGCACAGCTTGCGCACGAACTCGTCGGTGTTCGGATTCGAGTAGCGGCTGTAGAT
The DNA here is from genome assembly GCA_964588045.1 of uncultured Gemmatimonas sp. Taxonomy (GTDB): domain Bacteria; phylum Gemmatimonadota; class Gemmatimonadetes; order Gemmatimonadales; family Gemmatimonadaceae; genus Gemmatimonas. The sequence continues at coordinate 7,275 of CAZPON010000077.1, read as the reverse complement.
GTTGCCACTCACCTCCTCCGTGAACAGCGCCCGCGCATGCTCGGCATCGTCGAACGTGAAGCTCGACGTGAGGAACAGCGGCACGGAATGCTCCCGCTCCGGTGTCGTGTGGGCCTGCGTGCGAATGGCGATCGTCTCGAAATGCGGCGCGTCGGACATGTTCGGGGCGTTGGGGTGCGTGACCGGTGGGCGACCCGGTAATTTAGTCGCATGCCAACCGGACCCTCATCGCCGACGGGCGCGCCGCGCGTCATCCTCGCGTCGCAATCACCGCGTCGGCGCGACCTGCTCACGCTCATCGGCATTCCGCACGACGTCAGCCCGGCCGATGTCGACGAGTCGATCCTGCCCGATGAAGCGCCGGTGCCCCATTGCGAACGGTTGGCGCGATCCAAGGCCGCCACGCTGGCGGCCCGCGACGCCGAGGCGGTCGTGATCGGGTCGGATACGATTGTGGTTCTCGATGGTGAAATCCTGGGGAAGCCGCAGGATGCCGCCGACGCCGAACGGATAATTGCCCGCCTCGCCGGACGCACGCACACCGTCTTCACCGCGGTGGCCGTGGCGCACCGCGGACGCATGGTCTCCGGCGTCGAGTCGGTGTCGGTGACGTTCCGTCCGCTCGATGCCGATCAGGTGGCCGCGTACGTCGCGACGGGGGAGCCGATGGACAAGGCCGGCGCGTACGGCATCCAGGGCTATGGTGCGACGATCGTCGAGCGCATCGACGGCGACTATTTCGCCGTCATGGGGCTGGCGCTCGGCCGGATGATCAGGCTGATGGCGGAGCTGGGGTTGGACTACCGCTTCGGCGCGCCGAGTATTGCCGTCAGGCGCTAGTTCGTGCGCGGCACAAACCGCATTTCGCGGATGACGCGGACGAGCGCGGATTGCTCCGAGAGGGCGACAGGCGGCGGCTCGAGACCTTGACGTCCAGTTTGTTGGGGTTGTGGGTCCGCGCTTGTCCGCGTCATCCGCGTTAGTCAGTTGGCCATTCAGAACCGGGTTTGTACCGCGCGCGCCACCTGATCAACATCGCGTGGACCATGTCCACCGTGATGCGCGACATGCGGTTCTCGCGGTAGGTCATGTCCAGCGGATAGTCCTCGCCGGGATCCCCGTACGCGTCGATCAGCAGGTCGCGCGAGAAATCATACGGCCCCACGCGCTTCGGATTCGTGTAGCCCATCAGGCCGATCACCGGCGTGCGCAACGCCACGGCAAGGTGCAGGGGACCGGTATCGGGTGACAGCGCCACCGCCGCGCCGTCGAGGATCGCCGCGAGGCGCCGCAAGCCGCTGCCGAGGGCCGAGTGGGCCATGGGTGCGTTGCGCAGGATGATGGACTCGGCGGCGACCTCCCGCGCCGAACGTCCACCCACCAGCACCGGCTGCAGCCCGAACTCGCTCCAGAGAATATGGCAGACCTGCGCCCAGCGCTCGGGCATCCAATCCTTCTGGGGCTTGCTGGTGGCCACCACCATGGGCGCAATGGGACGGTCGAACTGCGCCAGGAAATCACGCTGCCAGTGCCGCTCCTCGTCGTTCCACGGGCCCAGCGTCCACTCGGGTGCACCATGCGCGACGCCGAGCGCATCGAGGAACTCGAAATACTGGTCCTGCACATGCTGCCCCGCGTGCGGCGCGATGGCGTGTGTGGTGAACAGCCAGTTCATGTCGCGCGCACGCGCGCGATCGAAGCCGAGCTTTACGGGGCTGCGTGTGAACGATGTCACGAGTCCGGCCTTGAAGTACACCTGCAGCGCCAGCACGACATCGAACTGTCGCGTGGCCAGCGCCCGGCGGACATCGAGAAAGGCGCGCCAGCCGTTCGCGCGGTCGAACAGGATGATGTCGTCGACCAGGGGATGACCGCGCACGAGTGTGGCCGGACCCGGCTGCAGCACCCACGTGATGCGGCTCGACGGCGCGTGCGCCTTGAGGGCATGCACAAGCGGCATGACGTGGACCGCGTCGCCAACGGCGCTCATCATCACGATGCCGATGCGGTCGAATCGCAGCGGCGGCAGCGGTGGCGATGTGATCGGGGATGTCATGCGCCCGACGCGTTGGCGGCCGCCAGCGCTCGCGCTGTGAACTGCCCGAGCACCGTGTCGGTCACCTCACAGCCGAATTCGCCGCGCCACTTTCGGATCGAACGCGCGAGGCGCCCGAGATTCGCGCGCATCGTGTCCGAGGGCGCCCGGGCCGGGTCCCATTGGATGGTGTCCACGTCGATGATGAGCGCCGTCAGCGCGCCGCCCGCAGTGCGCGTCAGCAGCACGTTCTTGACATTGAGGTCGGGATGGACGACGCCGGCTTGCGCCAGGCGCACCAGCAGTGTGTGCGTGGCCTCGAGGGCTTGCGCGCAGTCGATCCCCGGCATCAGTCCGGCAATGACCATGCCGAGGTCGCAGGAGTCGGCCACGAATCGCGTGACGACATCCACGCGACACGTCCCGAACCCGGCATTGTAACGCGCATAGCCCAGCACCACGGCCGTCGGGATGCGCGCGGCAATCAGGCGCGACGATCGCTCCATTTCCAGCGGCGCGCGCGAGGGTCGCCAGAACCGGTCGTGGGTGAGCGGGGCAAGCAGTCCGCCGTGCCACGCGTGACGAACCACCACCGTTTCCATGCCGCTGGGCAACGACGCCACATACACCGGTGCGCGTCCCTTCATCGCCTGGGCCTGGGGCTGCTCGGCGGCCCATTCGTACAGCGTGCCGTGCGTCTCGATGAGCGCGGCCAGTTCATCCACCAGCACCGTGTGCGCCGTGACATCGGCGCGCGCGAGTGGCCGCGTGCGTACGTCGGTCATGGCGTCCGCAGGCGGCAACGCCGTGCGCGCCGTACCGGTGTGTGACGCGTTCATGCGGGCACTGACCACACGCGCGTGGCATCGCCCGGCCGCCGATCGGGCACGATGTCGGCGCGTTCGGTGAGCGGCAGGCCCTCCGGCAAGGCCAGTCGCATCGGGTCGGTGAGCAGGATCTCGTCGCCGCGCGCCAGTTGGCACAGCTTGCTGGCCAGGTTGACCGTGTCGCCGATGATGGTGTACTCGAGGCGCTGCGGTGACCCGATGTTGCCCACGAACGCGTCGCCGCAGTGGATGCCCACGCCGGCATGCAACTCGGGACGATGCTCGTCGCGCCAGCGCGCGTTGAGTGTCGCCAGGGCGCTGCGCATCGAGCAGGCGGCATTGTATGCGCGCACCGCATCATCCAGGCGCGGTTCGGGTGCGCCCCAGTAGGCCAGCAGTGCGTCGCCGATGAACTTGTCGAGGGCGCCGTCGTGCGCGAAGACGCACTCCACCATTGCGCCGAAGTACTCGTTGAGCTGCGACGCCATCTCGATTGGAGGGAGCGCTTCGGCAATCGACGTGAAGCCGCGGATGTCGCTGAACAGCACCACGATCGTCTGGCGATGCCCGCCGAGCGCGACGTCGCCGGTGGTTGCCGCAATGCGCTCTGCCAGTGCCGGCGAGAAGTACCGCTGGAAATTCTCCCGCACGTGCGCCGCGTGGCGCAAGCGCGAGGCGGTTGCTTCGCGCTCGACGGCGGCCGCGGCAATGCCGGCAAACGCGACGAGGAAGTGCAGGTCGTCGTCGCTGAACGCACTGGCGCTGCGCAGGTTGTCGACGTACAGCACGCCCTGCGTGACATGGCCCTCGCCCAGCAAGGGCGCGGCCATTGCCGAACGCACCGCCTGGCGCGCTACTGACTCGCCGGCCGTGCGCAGGTCCTCGCGCGCATCGTGCGTGAGCAGTGCCACCTGCCGTTCGGCCACACCGTTCACGATCGCGCGGGGCACGGTGCGCTGCACGTCGTCACCGTGCGTATCGCGGGCAATGCGCACGTCCAATGTGCCATCGGCACCGCGCAGCACCACGGCCACGCGATCGGCGTCGAAGGCGCCGAACAGGTCGTCCACGATGATGCGCAACAGTTCATCGACGCTGGTGAGCCCGCCCAGCCGTTGCGCCAGCGTGACGAGCTTGGCCAGGCGCTGGCCCGCCACCTCGGCGACCGCGGCATCACGCGACAGCACGGCGCGCTCGCGCATGATCGTTGCCGACCCGTCGAGCCCCGTGCTGGTGATGGCCGGACGACGCGCGGCGTCGGCTTCGTCGAGCAACGTGAAGGCCACGGTGCCGAACGCCACACCGTCGCCGGGCTTCACCCGCGCTGATTCGACGCGCTTGCCGTTGACCCAGGTGCCGTTGCGCGAGCCGAGGTCGGTGACGGTGATCTCTCCCTGCGCATCGATGCGCACCTCGGCGTGCTGGCGTGACACGCCCGGATCGAGGATGGGCAGGTCGCAGCCAATGTCACGACCCGCGACGAGCCGCTCGCCTTCGAGCACAAAGCGACGGTCGAGCGCGGTCGAGACGAGGACCAGTGACACGAGTCAGGACGTCGACGCGGCCGCGCGCACACGACCGATCGCCGTGAGCAGCGCGCGCGCCTTGTTTTCCGTTTCTTCCCACTCGCGCGCCGGCACCGAATCGTGCACGATCCCGCCACCCGCCTGCACCGACGCCACGCCGCCGGCGATGACGCAGGTACGAATGGTGATGGCGAGGTCCATGCGCGTATCGCCGGCACCAATGAAGCCCAGCGCGCCCGCATACGGCCCGCGGCGTTCCGGTTCGAGTTCGTCGATGATTTCCATCGCG
>CAZPON010000077.1:0-2588 GCA_964588045.1 uncultured Gemmatimonas sp. | reverse complement strand
AAGCTGAAATAACCGACCGCCCCGCCGTATGTTCCGCGCCGCGTGGTCTCCAGCTCGTCGATGATTTCCATCGCGCGCACTTTCGGCGCTCCGGTCATGGTGCCCGCCGGGAACACGGCGCGGAATGCATCGAGCGCGCTCGACCCGTCGGACAGCTCACCCTCCACCTGGCTCACGATGTGAAACACGTGCGAGTAACGCTCGACGGTCATGAGGTCGGTTACGCGCACGGTGCCGTAGCGCGCGAGCCGGCCCACATCGTTGCGACCCAGGTCGACGAGCATGACGTGCTCGGCGCGCTCCTTCTCGTCGGCCAGCAGCTCGGCGGCCAGCGCATGGTCTTCGTCGGCGGTGCGACCGCGTGGCCGGGTGCCGGCGATGGGCCGCACCGTGATGCGTCCGTCGGCGACGCGCACCAGGAGTTCCGGGGAGCTTCCCACCAGCTCGAGTCCGTCGAGCACCAGGTGATACATGTACGGCGACGGATTGATGGCGCGCAGCGCCCGGTACAGTGACGTCGGATCGAAATCCAGCGCCAGTTCCATCCGGCGCGCGAGCAGCACCTGGAAGACGTCGCCCGCCAGGATGTATTCCTTGATGCGGTCGACGTCCCGCTCGAAGGCCTCGCGCGTGTATCGCGACGTGGGCACCGCCGCCGGCGCATTCGTGTCGAGCGCGAGCGGTTGCAGCACGTCGGGGCCGTGCAGCCGCGCGATGGTATCGTCGAGCGTCGTCGTGGCGTCCCGGTGCAACTGCGCGAGCACCGACTCGGTGGCACCGGCGGGCACTGGCACCGACACGATCACGCGCGCCTGTCCGCGCCAGTTGTCGATGACGACCAGCGCATCGGTGAACACGAAGCACGCGTCGGGCGCGTCGAGCGTGCGCGGTGGCGCGTGCGGGAGCCGCTCGATGTGGCGCACGACATCGTACGCGAAGAACCCGATCGCCCCGCTCCACAACGGGCCCAGTTCGGGGGCGTCGACCGGGCGCATCGCGCGCACGATATCGCGCAGGTCGGCGATCGGGTCTGCCGGTGTGCGCGCGCCATGCCAGCCGTCCGCCGCCGTCCAGTCTTCGACCACGCCGTCGCGCAGGCGCCACGCGCCGCGCGGATCGGTGCCCAGGTAGGTGTAGCGCGCCCACGTCTCGCCACCGGCCGGCGCCGACTCGAGGAGGAATCCGAATGGCCCGCGGCGCAGCTTGGCATACGCGGCCACCGGTGTGCACTGGTCGAGCAGGCAGTCGCGCCATACGGGCACGAGGCCGCCCCCGGCCCGGCAAGCGGCCGCGCGGGCCTTGAAGTCGGCGAATGTCGTCACCTCAACAAGTTCGCTGTCCTGCTCGCATCGGGGCAAGCGAACCGGTAGCATTGCCGGATGCCCGGATTCGACGCACGCACCACCGGCATGGATGCCGGCATTGTCGACGTGGTGGTCCTGAGACCAACGGTCGCCGAACCCCCCGCCGCGGCCACTCCGCGTCGCCGCCGGCGGGCGCCGTGGGATGTGCTGACCATGCGGCGAGCCGCTGGCGTGCGCTGCACGGGCGCGTGGGAACTGGTGCACGGCTCCATCGAGCCCGGCGAACGCCCCGCCGAAGCGGCACGGCGCGAGGTCCGCGAGGAATGCGGCTTGATCGTGCAGCGGCTCTACGCGATCACCGTGAACCCGTTCTACATGCACCGCACCGACACGGTGACACTGGCGATCGTGTTCGCGGCGGTCGTGGCGCCCGACGCCGAAGTCGTCCTGGGGCCGGAGCATGATGCGCTCGCGTGGCGCTCACCGTCCGCCGCGATCGCGCGCCTGGCGTGGCCGCGCGAACATCAGGCGGTGCGCTACGCGATGCACCTGCTGCGGAGTGGGGATGGGGGTCCGGTCGAGGACGTGCTTTTGGTGTAGAGACGGGAGACTGAAGACGGGAGACGGGAGACTCGCCGACTGGGAGTCTTAAGTCGAGGGTTTTTTCGCCGCCGCCGAGGCGCGGCTCCTCACCATCGAACGTTCGCGCTCGATGATCTGCAGCACGCGCCCCCAGTCGGTGACGCTTTGTGTGCCTTCCATCGTTGCCTTGGTGGGCTGGTTGATGTCGATCTGGCCATCGAACACGAACAGCGCCGATTGCACTTCGCGCTGACGCAGGCGGTATTCGCCGAAGCCGGGGCTCAAGGCCAGCATGTCCAGCGGACGGAAGTCGCGACCGGTATTGCTGATGATGAACTCCTGCGGCGAGAAGCGTGTCTCGCCCTGCTCGGTGGCGAAGAACCGGACGTACCACACCGAGTAGCTGGGCAGGCGATTGCGGTCCCGGATGGCCTTGAGGTCCGTCTCCTTGCTCTTCACCAGCTCGCTCAGGGCGCGGTACGAATCGGGCGACAGCAGGCGAATCAGTGGTTCATCGAGTGGAACGGCGCTCACCTGCAGCCCTGACGAGGGCGTGACCTTGAGCGAGATGTCGTCCTGCTTGAGCGACCCGAATCCGGTCGGCACGTAGTTCGCATCCAGCGTGTCGATAGGCGGCGGCCCCTGCGCCGCCGCCGACGGCGCACGCGTGGTGAACTGTTGACCTGTCGAGCAGGCCATGGT
>CAZPON010000076.1:0-11782 GCA_964588045.1 uncultured Gemmatimonas sp. | reverse complement strand
ATCACGGTGCCGTTTGCCGCCCTGGCCTTTCGCGCCCTGGGGGTTATTCCGGTCACGCGGGTTCGCGACGCGCGGAAGATGCGGCACAAAGGGGTCGATGTGGCCAGCGTGAACCGGTCGGCCTTCGATGAGGTTCGTGCGGCGTTTCAGGCAGGGGATATCGTCGGACTGTTTCCAGAAGGCGGAGTTCACGATTCGAGCCAGGTAGGCTGGCCTCGCTCAGGTGTCGCTAAAATGGCGCTTGCAAGTATCGATAGTGACTCTAAGACTGATATATCGATGGTGGCGTTCGGGCTTCAATATGAAGCGCCGCAAACGCCGCGCAGCGATGTCATCGTCACGGTTGGGACCCCCTTCTCGCTGCGCGCGTGGGTGGCGTCGCAGGTGGAGCCGTCCCCTGCAGCGCTGTCCGCGAAGCTTCACGCGGAACTGCTCGCGGTCTCCCGGTCGAGCAGCACCTGGCAGGACGCCGAAGCGCGGGACCTCCTCGTCGCGGCGGTCGCTGCCGTCGAGGCCACGGGTGGGACGCCGCTGCTCGATGTGGCCGCTCGGCTTCAGGGCCGTTGCGGCCTTCTGGTGGAAGGAAAAGATCCGAGTCAGTCAGGTGCCGAAGGATTAATAGTTCTGTGGCGAACTATCACCGATGATCTGGCCGGATTCGTCAGGAAGGCGCGCGGGATTCCGACCTCGGCGCGCGATTGCGCCCGGGTACTCGACGCGGCGGGTGTGCCGAACCCGCAGGCCCAGTGGCCATCGTGGACGCGGATCGTTGCGCTGGCTATTCCGGCGGTGGTGGGACTCGTCCTCAATGGCCCGCTGCAGGTTGGCGTCAGGCGTCTGGCCCTTCGCGCCGCGATGGTACGCACCGATATCGTCGCGTGGGCGATTGTGCCCGGCCTTCACCTTATCTTGCTGGGGTACCTCGTCCTGGGCGGGCTTTTCGCGCTGGGCTTTCGCGCGGTTTCGGTCCCCGTATGGTGGGCGATTCCGGTGGTCATGCTGCTGCCGCGGCTTGGCGACCTGGGTCTGGCGTGGCGCGACGACGTGCGCGCGATGCGTCTGCGCGCTCGTGTCCGCCGATTCCCCGAGGCGGACCGCGCAGCCATTCGCGCGGCATCCGAGCGGGTGCAATCGGCGTGGACGAGTCTTCCCAACAATCATTCTTCGCAGTCGTGAGCGTATCGCCATGAGGTGTGCATGACCCTGATCTCGATCGGCAATGCCTTTGTCGAATTCGGAGCGAGCGAGATCTTCCGTGACGTGACGCTCACCATCGCCGAAGGCGATCGCTGGGCGGTCGTGGGCCGTAACGGCACCGGCAAGACGACGCTGGTGCGGCTGCTGACCGGCGATCTCGTGCCGACGCGCGGATCGGTGGCGCGCACGCCGGGGCTCCGCGTCGCGCTCATGGACCAGCATCGTCGCTTTCCCGAAGCGCAGATGCTGTGGGACATCGTCGCGGACGCGTTCGGTCCGCTGCGCGCGCTGGAGCGTTCGCTGGCCGAGCAGTCGGCGAACCTCGAGCACGATCATGGCGAGGCCGCGATGGAGAAGTACGGGCACGACCTCGAGCGCTTCGAGCGCGAGGGCGGCTACCAGATGGCGGCGAAGGTGGACAGCGTGCTGATGGGTGTCGGGTTCGATCCCGAGGCAGCGCGCGTGACGCGCATTGGCACGCTGAGTGGCGGTGAGCGTGGTCGCGTCGCGCTGGCGCGCCAACTGGCAACGCCGGCCGACCTGATGATCCTCGACGAACCGACCAACCATCTCGATCTCGACACGACGGCGTGGCTCGAGCAGCACCTCAAGGTGATCGACCGGGCGGTGCTGTGCATCAGCCACGATCGTGCGTTCCTCGATGCGTTTGCCGATCACGTCATGCACTTCGAGGGCGGCACCGCGTTCACGTACACCGGCGGTTACGCCTCATTCATTACGCAGCGCGAAGAGCGGCGGCTCACGCAGCAGCGACAGTTCGAGCAGCAGCAGAAGAAGATTGCGTCGGAATCCGACTACATCGCGCGCAACCTGGCCGGGCAGAACACGCGCCAGGCCAAGGGACGGCGCAAGTTGCTGGCCCGCATGCCGCGACTGTCAGCACCCATTGGCGCCGACGGCGTGATGGCCATCCGGCTGGCAGCGGGCAACCGCAGCGGTGACCGGGTGATCGAGGCCGAGCATGTGACCGTGGCCGTGCCGTCGCATGATCACGGCGACGAGTCGATGCGCGAGCTGGTGCGCGACCTGACGGTCGTGCTCGAGCGCGGGGAGGTGGTGGCGCTGCTGGGTCCCAACGGCGCGGGCAAGAGCACGCTCATCAAGACGTTGCTGGGGGAGCATCCGCCAGCGCGTGGCGAGGTGAAGGTGGGCCCGTCGACGACAGTGGCGTACTACCGCCAGGATCTCGCACACCTGCCGCTCGAGATGTCGATCTACGAAGCCATTGCCACGCAGCGCCCGCTGTGGGAGCGGCGCATGGTGCAGGGGCACCTGGGCCGCTTCGGTTTTTCCGGCGACGAGGTGCAGCGCACCGTGGGCACCCTCTCGGGTGGGGAGCGTGCCCGCGTGGCGCTGGCTTTGCTCACGCTGTCCACGGCCAACCTGCTCATTCTCGACGAGCCGACCAATCACCTGGATGTCGAGTCCATCGAAGCGATCGAAGATGCGATCGAAGCGTTCGAAGGCAGCGTGCTGATCGTGAGCCATGACCGCGCCGTGCTGCGCGGCCTCGCGACCCAGGTGTGGGAGTTGCGCGAGCAGCGGCTCTTCGCGTTCGACGGATCGTTCCTGGAATGGGAGGCGATGCGCGCCGAGGCGAAGGTGAAGGCCGAGCGCGACGCGCGGGCGGTGTCGGTGGCGGCGTCGGAGAAGGCGGCGGCGACGCGTGCGGCCGCCCAGAAGGCGCAGAAAACCCAGAAGAAACCGGCATCCGGCCCGGACGTACGGAATCCGGACGTCCGGAAATCGGCCCGGCAGGCAGAGAAGGCGCTGGCTGACGCGGAGCTTCGCGTCAACACGCTCGAAGCGAAGATCGCCGAGCTGAGCCGGATCCTCGAGGACGCGACATTGTATGACACGCCGGCCGGTGTGGCGCGGGCGCAGAAGGTGGGCAAGGAATTGGATGACGCGCGCGATCGTCTCGATGAGGCGATGCGGGAATGGGGGATCGCGGCGGAAGCGAGGCAATCGTTTGTATAGACGGGAGACGGAAGACGGGTGACTGGAGACGTTTGTCGGCCATGGAGTGCGCGCGAGGGACTGGCAGACGTTTGCCAGCAGCCAGTGTCCGGACCGGGCCATCGGTTCTGGACAACTGGTTTGCGGCGCTTCCGATCGCTTCTGCCGTCCAGCCGTCTCCCGTCTTTGGTCTTCCTTCTCCCGTCTCTCATTGCCGTCCTGCCCGTCAACGCCCAACCCGCCCCTCGCCGTGCCCTCAGCGACTTGCTGGCCGATGCGAGCTTGCGCAACGCGCTGCCGGCTGACCTGATCGCGTTCAAGTCGCGCGTCGACACCGAGATCTCGACGCTGCTGCGACGGGAGGAAGGCACGGAAGTCGTGACGGCCGTTGAGCAGGTGGCCAGCACGCTGCGCTGGACGCGACATGGCCTGTACGACCAGCACGTCATCGGATACCGCTCGCAGCAGTCGGGCCCGAACATCTCCACGCTGTCCTGGTTCCAGACGGGTTGGCTCAACCCGACGCTGTACGGCAATCGCCTGCGCATCCGCACCCGCAACTCCAAGGCGCCGCAGACGAGCGTGCGCAAGGACGGCGCGGACACGATGCCGGCGGTGCATCCGTTGGCGGCTGATCGCGACCAGTACTACACGTTTGCCGGCGGCGACACGATCGTCACCATCCGGCTCACCGATCGCTCGATCCCGATTGCGCATGTGCGCGTGACGCCGCGCGCGGACCTGGCGACACCCGTGGTGCTGTTCGACGGGGAAATGGACCTCGATGCGTCGCGCGGTACACTCGTGCGCCTGCGCGGCATGTTCGTGCAGGTGGGAGGCAAGGCTCGCTCACTTTCCAACCTGAAGGGCGAAGCCGTTGCGTTCATCGAGTTCGAGCAGGGGGAACGCGTTGGCACGTATTGGCTGCCCGCGAAGCAACGCATCGAGTTGCAGGCGACGCTGCCGATCCTGGGTGATGCGCGCGCGGTGATCCGTATCGTGTCGCGCTTTGCCGACATGGTGGTGAACGACACCGTGCTCAGTGCCGAAACGCTCGCGGCCGCCGATTCGACACGCGCCCTGGCGCGGCGCCAGTTGTCGTTCGCGCCATCGGACTCGCTCGATGACTATCGCCGCTGGATGGCGTCGATTGGCGGGCTGTCGGCCGGATTGCATTCCGATGACTTCCTGGATGTCGGCCCGGATCGGTGGCGTCCGACGGGCGCACCGCGCTTCGACTGGGTGGCGCCACGCGCGTCCGATGTCTTTCGCTTCAATCGCGTCGAAGGCGCGTTCACGGGACTCGGCGTGAAGTGGGCCTTGCGTGACAAGGCACCCGGCACGGTGGTGCGGGCCACCGGCGGATGGGCGTGGAGCGAAAAGGCCGTGCGCGGACGGGCAAGCGTCGAGCGCACGCGCGGGCCGTGGACGGTGGAAGCCTGGGGCGGTCGCACGCTGGACAACACGAACGATTTTCGCGTGCCGTTCGATTCGGGCAACTCGTTCGCCGCGATCTTCACGTCGCAGGACAAGTACGACTATGTCGACCGACGGAGCGCGATGCTGGCGCTCACCCGTCGGATCGCCAAGCGCGGACTGCAGTGGCGCACCGAGCTGGGCGTGGCCGACGATCGGTATCAACCGGCGTCGCTCGAGCACGGTCCGTTCGGCGTCAGGGATTATCGTGCCAATCGCGGCGTGGACGAGGGCGGCTTCCTGCGCACCGCGGCCATGGTCGACTTCCATCCCGATGTCAGCGCGGAGTTCCTGAAGCCCGGGGTGAGCATGCGCGTGCTGTACGAGCGCGGTGATGGCACGCTGTCGTTCCAGCGCATCGAGACGCGTGTCGTGGCGCGCCATCCCATGGGCCCGCTCGTGGCCGTCGGTCGCGGTGAGGTGGGCACATTGATCAGCGGACGACCACCGGCGCAGCAACTGTTCGAGATCGGCGAACACCAGAACCTGCCGGGATACGAAGACAAGGAGTTTGCCGGCACGACCGCGGGCGTGATGCGTGGCTCGCTGCTGTACACGAGCCCGTTCTTCCGGCGGCCGATGCGCTTCCGGCGATTCTTCCTGCCGGCGATCGCGCCGGGACTGAGCGTGGGTGTGCAAAGCGGCTGGACGCACGCGTCGAGCGTGACCGATCTCGAAGCCATCGATCGACTGGCCGTCGCCGAGCCGGGATCGCCCTATCCGCCGGTGCCCGTCTCGCGACCGAGCGAAGGACTCAGGGCATCTGTCACCGCGGGCATGCGCTTCTTCTCGGGCGGCCTGTTTGTTGGCTATTCGAGACCGGTGGACCAATCGGCGCCGTGGAAGTTCCTGTTCACCCTGGGGCAGCAGTGGTAGCGACCTTCATCCCGGTGAGGGTATCTCCCACAGTGCCGACTCCGGAAAGCGTGCGCGGTATTTCGTGTTGGAGCGCGGTTCGGCCATCATCGGTTCCACGGTGTCGCGCCAGCGCGCATAGTGCGCGGTGGCCTTGTGTGCGGCCGGCGCATCGCCATCGCGATAGATCTCGATGAGGGAGAAGCGCGTCGGGTCATCGTCCTGCTGGATGACATCGAAGCGCACCACGCCGGGTTCTCCGACACTGTGGCGTGCATTGTCGAGTGTGGCTGCGAGAAACGCGTCGACCGAGTCGGGACGCACGTGCACGAAAACCTGGACGATGAGCATGGGCGACATCGAGTGTGGGATGGGGAGACTGGCGCTCCCCCATGATAGCGTCTTCGGGCGCGTCCCGGGGCGCAACGCGCCGCGCCCTCCCCCTCACACCGGCGCTCGCGCAGATTCAATGAACGGACGCCCTCCCGCGGGTGCGCTTCGAAACACACCACACCCAGTCACATGCTGACGACCCTGCTGTGTACGGCCATCGCCCGACAGGTCCTTGCCGTCGCGACGGGCACGATCATCGCGTCGAACATGAACGCGCATTCCGTGAGCATCGTCGACGTGGCCAGCGGCTCCACCATCGCCACGCTGCCGACGGGCGAAGGGCCGCATGAAGTGGCGGTGTCGCATGACGGCCGGCGCGCCGTGGTGTCGATGTACGGGAATCGCAACGCGATCGGGAGCTCGCTGATGCTCATCGACCTGAGCGCACCGACGGCGCCGCCGAAGATCATCGAGCTTGGCGCCGGGAACCAGCGTCCGCACGGACTCGTGTTCCTGCCGGGCGACACGCAACTGCTGGTGACCGGTGAGCGTGCCCAGCGGCTGTTGCTGGTGGATCTGGAGAGCGGCGCGATCGATTCGTCGATGGTCACCGGCCAGGCGACGACGCACATGGTGGCCTTGTCGCGCGATGGTGCGCGCGCGTTCACCACGAACATCGCGGCCATGAGCGTGAGTGCGGTGGACGTCGCGACGCGCACCGTGCACGCCACGTTTCCGGTCGGCGCACGCATCGAGGGGCTGGCGGTGACGCCTGACGGGCGCGAGGTGTGGGTTGGCGGCAACGAGTCTCGCAAGGTATATGTGCTCGATGGCACATCCGGTGCGATCTTGCACACCATCGAGGGATTCGGGATGCCGTATCGCATCGGCATCACGCCCGATCGCCGCACGGCGGTCATTTCCGATCCCGGTGAGGAGAAGATCCACCTGGTGGACGTCGCGACGCACGCCGTGCGCTCGGTGATTCCGGTGCCGTCGATGGCGGGAGCGGATGGGGCCAGTGTGGCCGCATCGCCGCAGGGTGTGACGATTTCGCGCGATGGTGCAACGGCCTTCGTGACGCTCAAGGCGGTGGGTCGGGTGGCGGTGGTCGACATTGCGACGGCCAGGATCACCGGGACGTTGCCAGTGGGCGCAGGATCGGACGGCGTCGGTTACTCGCCACTGGTGATCAAGCGGTAGGTCCACCTGCTACAGGTCCCCGCCATGCCGATCATCCTGCAGGAGATTCGCTTCGCCATCCGGTCGCTGAGCCGCAATCTGGTGTTCACGGCGGCCGCTGCGCTTTCGCTCGCGCTCGGCATCGGCGCCAACACGGCGATCTTCAGCGTGGTGAACGGCGTGCTGTTGCGACCGGCGCCCTTCGCGGCGCTCGATCGGATCGCGATGGTGTGGGAAACCGACCGCAAGAGCGGCACGTTGCGCGAGCCCGCATCGATTCCCGACTTCTTCGATTTTCAGGCGCGGAGCAAGCAGTTCGAGCGGCTCGCGGCGTTCACGCCGGTGGAGATCAATGCGTCGTACGGTGCATCGGAGCCGGAGCGGTTGGCTGGCATTGGCGTCAGCAAGGAGTACTTCGCCGCACTCGGTATCCAGACGTTCACCGGCCGGACGTTCACCGAAGTCGAGGACCGGCCAGGCGGACCGCGGTCGGTGATCATCAGCGACGAACTCTGGGATCGCCAGTTCCAGCGTGATCGCAACGCGGTCGGACGCACGGTGCGCCTGAACGACGTGGATTGGGAGATCGTCGGTGTCATGCCGCGCGGTGCCGACTTCGGCGTGCTGCAAGTGCTGGGGGCTGCCGCGTACAACCGCGGGTTCGCCGATCGTGGCGGCCGTCCGCGCGTCGACGTGTGGGTTCCACTCCGCGCGAACCCCGAGGCATCGCGCGACAATCATCCGATCTTCGTGGTGGGACGGCTGGCGGAGACCGCGACGTTCGCGACGGCGCAGTTGGAGATGACGACCATCACGGCCGATCTCGAGCGCGCCTATCCGGGTCCGAACGAAGCGCGCGGTGCATTCATCGAGCCGCTCGATGCCGCCGTGTTCGGGAGTGTCCGTCCGGCGCTGTACGTGCTCGTCGGCGCCGTGGCACTGGTCCTGCTCGTTGCCTGCGTGAACGTGGCCAACCTCCTGCTGGCCCGCTCGGCGAGTCGCGTTCATGAAGTCACCGTGCGGTCGGCGCTCGGCGCCAGCACCGCACGACTGGTCCGGCAGTTCGTGATCGAAGGGTTCGTGCTGGTGGGCCTTGGCGCGATGCTCGGTACCATGCTCGGGTACGCCGCGTTGGGTGTACTTCGTGCGCTGGCTCCGGCAACGATCCCGCGCGTCGAAAGCATCCAGCTCGACGTGGGCGTACTTGCCGTGACGGCCGGGATCTCGGTGTTGATCGCGCTGGTCTTCGGCCTGATTCCCGCATTGCACACACGTCGACTGGACTTGCAGTCGGCGATGAAGGACGCGGGTGGCCGCGGCGCCGCTGGCGGTCGCGCCGCGCGGGCGTTTCGCTCGTCGCTGGTGGTCGCGGAATTGGCGATGGCCACGACGCTCATGGTCGGCGCCGGGTTGATGATTCGCAGCCTGTGGACGCTGCAGCAGGTCGATCCCGGGTTCGATCCTGCCGGTGTACTGAAGGCCGAGTTCCAGCTTCCGGACAGTCGGTACCCGCGGAACTTCGCCGTCTTTCCACACTGGCCGGAGCGTCAGCGATTCCAGAGCGAAGTCGAGTCCCGGCTGGCCGCGCTTCCCGGTGTGGAGTCCGTGGCACTCGCCACGGCGAATCCCATGGACGCCGGCTTCACGAGTTCGATCCGTGTGATTGGTCGCGAAGCCGAGGCCGCGGATTGGCCGGAGCCGTCGATACGGACCGTGAGCATGGGCTACTTCAGCACGCTGCGCGTCCCGGTGCGTGCCGGGCGCGCGTTCGCCTCGATCGACCAGGCCAACGGTGCCCCGGTCGTCATCATCAACGAGAGTGCCCGTGCGCGTTTCTTCAGCGGACGCGACCCACTTGGCGCACAGATCGGCCTTTGGGGCGCTGCGCGCACGGTGGTCGGTGTGGTCGGCAACGAGCGCTTCAAGGGCCTGGCCAATGACGCGGCGCCCGCGCTGTACATGCCGCTGACACAGGCGCCGACGGCGAGCGCGGTGCTGGTGCGCATGTCGGGAAATGCGTCGCTGGCGGCGCCACTCGTGCGACGCGTCATCCACGATGTGGACCCGCAGTTGGCGGTGTACGGCGTGGAGCCGCTGGAGCAGACCATCCGTGGCACGATGTCGGAGCGACGTTTCACGATGCTGGTGCTGGCGATCTTCGCGTTCGCCGCGCTCGCCCTGGCCATCATCGGCGTGCATGGTGTGCTCAGCTATGCCGTCGCGCAGCGCACGCGCGAGATCGGCATCCGCGTTGCCCTGGGCGCGGACTTCGCGAGAGTCCGGCGCCTGATCCTGTCCGACGGTGTGCGTCTCTCGGCACTGGGTGTTGGCATCGGGCTGTTCGGCGCGTTCGCGCTCGCGCGCGTGATGCGCTCGCTGCTGTTCGGGGTCGGTACCTACGATCCAGCCACGTTCATTGGCGTGGCGGCTGTGCTGAGTGGTGTTGCGCTGGTGGCCTGCTGGCTTCCGGCGCGGCAAGCGGCGCGGCTGGATCCGATCGTTGCCCTGCGTGCGGAGTAGCCGGATTGCACGCGAGTCGACTATCCCTTGCCTTACGCCTGCACTCGGTGCGGTCACGGCAATGCGTTCGCTGGGCCGTTGCGCTCAGCATGGCCTGCGTGTGTCCACTCGGTGCGCAAGTCACGTCCGACAGCGCCCGGGCAGCGGCTGACTCCGCGAAACGGGTCCTCGCCACCGTGCGCGTGGAAGCCAGCCGCACGGGCAGTGGCGTGAGCACGGCGCCGCGGCTCGCGGCCGGCATCATCACCACCGGCGCGAAGAGCGAAGTGGTGAAGGTCACCGAGCTTGCCGCGAACCTCTCGGAGAAATCGGCGCGGCAGATCTTCGCGGAGGTTCCCGGCATCTTTGTGTACGACATGGATGGATCCGGCAACCAGGTCAATGTTTCGGCGCGCAGCCTCGATCCGCACCGAAGCTGGGAGTTCAATGTCCGCCAGAACGGCGTGCCGACCTTGTCGGATGAGTATGGATACCCGGCCAGTCACTACAGCGCGCCCATGGAAGCCGTGGAACGCGTCGAGCTCATTCGCGGCACGACGGCACTGCAATACGGCTCGCAGTTCGGCGGCCTGCTCAACTATGTCATCAAGTCGCCGGACACCACGCGCGCGATCAGCGGCGAATCACGCAGCAGTGCGGGCAGCTATGGACTGCTGAGCACCTGGAACGCGGCCGGCGGCAGGATCGGTCGCGTGACATACTACGCGTACTTCGCGCTGCGAGGGTCCGACGGCTACCGCGCAAGCGGTGAGTCGAAGTACGACGCCGAGTATCTCAGTGTGTCGATGCCGCTCAGCCCGACGTTGTCGCTGCGTGCCGACGTGGGCCGCAGTGCGTACCTGTATCAGCAGCCGGGGCCGCTGAACGACGCGATGTTTGCGGTCGACCCGCGTGACGACACACGCACGCGCAACTGGTACAGCCCCGACATCACCGTGCCGTCGGCAACACTCACCTGGACGCCGTCGGACGCCACGCGCTCGACGCTGCTGTTGTCCGGCGTCTTCGGGACACGCAACAGCGTTGCCGTGGGCGGCTTCGCCACGACACCCGACGAACCGAACGCGTCGGGCGTCTGGAGTCCGCGACAGGTCGACCTGGATCGCTACACGACGCGCACGGTCGAGTGGCGACTGCAGCACCGCACGCACGCGCGTTCCACGCCGGTGACCCTGTCGGGTGGCCTTGCGTATGCGGACAACGACATGCGTCGTCGCCAGCAGGGCATCGGGTCCCGTGGCAGCGACTACGACCTGACGATCGCCCCCGGCACCGACTTCCGTCGCGATTTGCACTATCGCACGCGCAATCTGGCGGCATACGTGGAGGCGGAAGTCGGCGTCACGCCGCGCTGGACCATCGTGCCGGGCCTCCGCGTCGAGCGTGGCACGACGAACATGACGGGACGCCTCGCGTACTACGATCCGGCCGATACGCCGACGGACATCCGTCACGACTTCCCGCTGGCGGGGATTCGTTCGGTGTTCACGATCTCGACGGGCGCCGAGTGGTACGGGGGCTTCAGCCAGGCCTACCGGCCAATGATCCTCAAGGACGTGTTGCCGGAGACGTCCACCGAGCGCACCGATCCGAACCTGCAGGACGCGCGCGGCTGGACGGTCGAGTCGGGGGTGCGTGGCACTGCCGCCAACGTGAACTACGACCTGGGCGTGTTCGCGATGCACTACGGCGACCGGTTCGGCATGCTCACCGTGGCCGATTCGACGGGCACGCCGTACACGTACAAGACCAACGTCGGCACGACGCGCACGATGGGTTTCGAAGGACGGGCCTCGGTTCCATTCGGCACCACGCGGCCGTTGTCATGGCGTGCGTTCACGGCGCTTTCGCTCATGCACGCGCGCTATGCCGAAGGTTCGGTGGTGAGCGTCGGGCGCAACGTGGATATCAGTGGCAACGAGGTGGAATCGGCGCCGGGAATGATCGCGCGCGGAGGGCTGTCGGCATACAGCGCGAAGCTGAACGCGACGCTGCAGGCGAGCCATGTGAGCCACACCTATGCCGACGCGCTGAATACCGACACGCCGGGTACCACGGGCGCGGTCGGATCCGTGCCCGCACACACGGTGGTCGACCTCAACGCCGGCTATTGGCTCACGTCGCAGCTGCAACTGTCGGCCGGCATCAACAACCTGCTCGACGTCCAGTACTTCACCAAGCGCCCGCAGTTCTATCCGGGTCCCGGCGTGTGGCCGAGTGACGGTCGCACGGTGCAGTT
>CAZPON010000075.1:0-11821 GCA_964588045.1 uncultured Gemmatimonas sp. | reverse complement strand
GGTGGCCTGGGCCGCCTTCCCCTTCTTGACGGTCTCCTCGATTTTCTGCGTGACGTCGTCGAGATCGACGTTCAGGGCCTGCAGCACGGCGGCGGCAACCCCTTCGCCCTCGCGGATGAGCCCCAGCAGGATATGCTCGGTCCCCACGTACTCGTGGTGCAGCCGCGCCGCTTCCTCGCGCGCCATCGCCAGGACTTTCCGCACCCGCTCGGTGAAGTTGTAACCGTTCATCGTCCCCTCTGGGCTCCCTGGTCGGTGCGGGTCATTCGACGCCGCCCCCTTCGCTCACCAGCGCCTGTCGCACATACCGCGCGCGCGCCAGGTTCGCTTCCGCCTCGGTCAGTGCCCGGCCTTCGAGATGCGCCAGGTGGGCCGACTGCGCAAAAATCAGGAGCTTGTTGAGTGTGTATACACTGAGCCCGGCGATCAGTTTCAGGCCGACGGCCAGACGGACCCCGCTCAGGTAGTTCATGGCTTCGTCGAAGGTGAGGCTGCGGGCGTACCGCAGCGTCCCATAGGCGCGCCACAACTTGTCCTCGATAATATAGCCGGCATCGCGAACCAGAACACGGCGCGCCTCCTCCTCGCGCTCGATCACGTGCCGAACCACCCGGATCAGCACGTCCTGCAGTTCGTCTTCGGATCGTCCCAGCGTCGTCTGGTTGGAGAGCTGGAAGAAGTTGCCCACCACTTCGCTCCCCTCGCCGTACAACCCGCGATAGGTGAGGCCCATTTGCTGGAGCCCGGCCAGCACCTTGCCGATCTCCTTCGTGAGCACGAGTCCGGGCAGGTGAATGAGCACCGACGCGCGCAGCCCCGTCCCGACGTTGGTCGGACACGCCGTGAGGAAACCGAACTCACGATGATACGCATACGGGACTTGCGCGCCGAGCTCCCGGTCGAGCACCTGCGCGGCCTCGAACGCCTGTGGCACCGCGAACCCCGAACGCAATGCCTGCAGCCGCAGGTGGTCTTCCTCGTTCACCAGCAGCCCCACCGCCTCCCCGAGAAACACCGCCGCACCACTGCGCAACGGATGCTGCTGGTCGAGCCCCGCCAACTCCTTGCTGATCAGGTGGCGCTCGTGCAGCAGTTGGCGATCGGGCGTTGTCAGTTCGTCGATGCGCACCAGCAGGCTGCCGTTGAGCGACGGCACGCCGTTGAGCGCGTCGCGCACCTGGGCCAGCATGCGCAGGCGCTCCCCTTCACGCGCGCGCCCGGTGAACGCGTAGCCCGACACATTGCGCGCGAGGCGCATGCGCGTGGAGATGACGACGTCGGCATGCGGGCCGGACGCGTCCAGCCAGCGCACACCGCCGTCCGGCAGCAGCGACAGGTCCAGCGGTGCGCGTGATCCGCTCATGGGTGCCTCCTCACTCGAGCACGCGCAGCCGGTCGCGCAGCTCGGCGGCGAGTTCGAATTGCTCCGTTTCGACGGCGCGTCGCAAGCGATCGCGCAGGTCGTGCACCGAGTCGGGCTTTTCCAGCACATGGGCCGTGGGCACGTCGTATTGCGTGCCGACATGCCGTGAACTGCCGTGCAGGCGGCGCAGCAACTCGCGCAGGCTGCGCTCCATGGCGTCGTAACAGTGCGGACAGCCCAGCCGGCCGGTGGCCTGAAAGTCGCGCGCCGTCGCGCCGCAGAAGGCGCAAGCCGCCGCGTCCCCCGACGTAACCGATGCCTGCTGCTGCACGGCTTGCAGGATGTCGCCCAGCGGATGCTGCGGCATGGCCAGCGTGGTCTCGACACCCTGGGCCTTGGCGCACTTCTCGCACAGATGCAGCTGCGTGACCGCGTTGTTCACGATACGGGTCAGGTTCACGACAGCATCGCGTTCCTTGCAAGTGTCGCAGAGCATCAGGTCTCCGTCCGACGGTCGTCACTGAGCACCAACCGGCCTCCCTCCAACAATAGCGTACGGTCGGCGCGCGCGGCCAGAGACGAATTGTGGGTCACCACCACCAGGCCAAGCGACAGGTCCCGCGCGAGTTCCGCGAACAGGTCGTGGAGGCGCTCGGCGTTGCGCAGGTCGAGGTTTCCGCTCGGCTCGTCGGCCAGCAGCAGGGCTGGCCGCGCCGCCAGCGCGCGCGCGACGGCCGTGCGCTGTTGCTCGCCCCCGGACAGCTCTGCGGGCCGGTGCTGCAAGCGCCCCGACAACCCGACGCGCTCCAGCAGTTCCAATGCGGTCGCGCGCGCGGTGTGATCGTCCACGCCGGCGATGCGCAGCGGCATCATCACGTTCTCGAGGGCCGAAAACTCACGCAGCAGGTGATGGAACTGGAACACGAAGCCCACCGCGCGGTTGCGCAGCGCGGCCAGCGCATCGTCCTGCAGCGCCGCAATCGATTGCCCGTCCAGCTCGATCGTGCCCGCCGACGGACGTTCCAGTGCGCCCAGCAGGTGCAGCAGCGTGCTCTTGCCCGCACCGCTGTACCCCATGATGGCCACCATCTCGCCCCGTCGCACGGTCAGCGACACTTCGTCGAGCACGCGGATGATCCCGCCGTCGCCACCGCGAAATTCCTTGACGAGGCCTTCGGCGCGCACCACCACCGGCTGGCTGTCGGCCGCCTCACTCATGGCGAATGGCCTCGACGGGATAGAGCTTGGCCGCTTGCGATGCGGGATACAGCGTTGCCAGCACCGAGATCAGCAGGCTCGCACCGGCCGTCAACAGCACGTCGGGCCACCGCGTGTACACCGGCAAGTGATCGATGAAATACACCGACGGGTCGAGCGCAATGAGGTGATAGCGCTCGAGGAGCGTGGCGACCACCACGCCGAGCAGCACGCCGCCTCCCGTGCCCACCGCACCGATCACGACCCCCTGCAGCAGGAAGATCCGGCGGATCGAACGCGCCGGCATGCCCATGGCGCGCAGGATGCCGATCTCGCGGGTCTTGTCCGCCACCACCATCGTCAGCGTGCTCACGATGTTGAACGCGGCCACGATCACGATCAGCAGCAGGATCACCCGCATGCCCAGCTTCTCCAGGCTGAGTGCCTGGAAGAGCCCGGAGTTCTGCTCCTGCCAGTCCACGTACTTGACCGGCGCATTGACGATCGCGCGCATCGAGTCGGCAACTTCCGACGCGAGCCAGCGATTCGTCGTGCGCACCTCGATGCCGTTGACGTCGTTCCCGAGCGCGGCAAAGCGTTGCGCGAACAGCAGGTCCACGTACACGTAGGCGTCGTCGTACTCGTACATGCCGGTCTCGAACACACCCGAGACCACCAGCGTATCGAAACGCGGCACGATCATGCCGGTCGCGGCGTTCATGTCCGCGCTGCCCACTCCCAGCATCACGAGCGTGTCGCCGGGAAACGCGCTGAGCCGGGACGCCAGCAGCTTGCCCAGCACGGCGCCCGGCAGGTCGACGCTGTCGCGCGTGAACGTGAAGTCACCCATGATCGCGTGTGTGCGAATGCTGGTGACATCGGCACCGGGCGTACCCGCCGGCTGGATGCCGACGACCTGCACGCCTTGCGCATAGGTGCAGCAGGCATTGCGCACCAGCGCCTGCGTCGTGACGTACGGCGCGGCGGCCTCGACATGCTTCACCTTGCGCACCACGTCACGCAGGTTCGACCAGTCCGACAGACGCATGTCGGACCCGAAGGGCTGCACGCGCAGGTCGGGACTGCCCACCAGGATCTTGTCGCGCAGGTCGGTTTGCAGCCCCTCCATCACGCCCATGATCACGATCAGCGCGCTCACGCCCACGATCACGCCGCCGATCGCGATCACGCTGATCAGTGACAGCAGCCGCGACCCGCGACGGCTGCGCAGGTATCGCCATGCAATGGAGAGTTCCAGCCGGCGCACGCCTACTCCGGACGCATGGTGGGAAACAGGATCACATCGCGAATGTTGGCCGTGTCCGTCAGGTACATGAACAACCGGTCGATGCCGATCCCGACACCGCCGGTGGGCGGCATGCCGTACTCCATCGCGCGCAGGTAGTCCTCGTCCACGCCGGACGCTTCGTCGTCACCGGCATCGAGCAGGCGGGCCTGGGCTTCGAAGCGCTCGCGCTGGTCGATGGGGTCGTTGAGCTCCGAGAACGCATTGGCCAGTTCCTTGCCGCGCGCAAACAGCTCGAAGCGCTCGGTGATGCCGTCCGGACCACCGCGCTTGGGCTTGGCCAGCGGCGACAACTCCTTCGGGTAATCCACCACGAACGTCGGCGTGTCGATCTTCGATTCCACCAGCGCCTGGAACATCTCGTCGAGCACCTTGGGGCGGCTCAGCGTCGCCACCTTGTGCACCCCGATGCGTTCGGCCATCTGCCGCAACGTCGCGTCATCGGCGGCCATGACATCGCCGCCGGCCGCCTGCGAAAGCGAGCCCACCCACTCAATGCGCGGAAACGGCGGGGTGAGCACCGGCACCTTCTCGCCGATCACGGGCAATTCGCGCAGCGCCGCTGCGGCCGCCACGAGGATCGACTCGACACGATCCATCATCGTGCGGTAGTCGGCGAACGCCTCGTAGAATTCGAGCATCGTGAATTCCGGATTGTGCGTCCGGTCGATGCCTTCGTTGCGGAAGTCGTGCCCGATTTCGTACACGCGCTCGAATCCGCCCACGATCAGGCGCTTGAGATACAGCTCGTCCGCGATGCGCAGGTAGAGCGGCATGTCCAGCGTGTTGTGGTGCGTGATGAACGGACGCGCGCTTGCGCCGCCGTACAGCGGCTGCAGCACCGGCGTCTCCACTTCCAGGTAGCCCAGCGCGTCGAGATGCGTGCGGATGGTGCGCGTCAGCACCGAGCGCGCGCGAAACAGCGCGCGCACTTCCGGGTGCACGGCCAGGTCGGCGTAGCGCTGGCGCGCGCGCAACTCCGTGTCCGCGAACGCCGAGTACCGCACCACCTGTCCGTCGACCACCTGCTCCTTGCCCAGCGGCAGCGGACGCAGGGCCTTCGACAACAGCTCGATGGCCTGCACGCGCACCGTCGCCTCGCCCGTCTTCGTGCGCATCATCGTGCCCTGCGCGCCGATCCAGTCGCCAAGGTCGTAGTCGTTCAGTTGCGCAAACAGGGTGTCGCCCAGCTCGTCCTTGCGGAGATAGAGCTGCACCCGTCCCTCCATGTCGGCCAGGTGCGCAAACGCGGTCTTGCCCTGCGCGCGCCACGACACGAGTCGTCCGGCCACCCGCACCAGGGGGCCTTCGTCGGCGTCGCCGAGCAGCGCGATCGCTTCGCGCGCGGTGTGCGTGCGGTCGTACGAATAGCCGAACGGCTCGACGCCGCTCGCGCGCAGGCGATCGACCTTCTCGCGCCGCGCCTTCATCAGGAAATTCAGGTCGTCGCTCACGCCGCGGCGCCCTCGCGTCCCGAGCCGCTCTCCTGCTTGAGGTACGCCTGGATGAACGGGTCGATGGCGCCGTCCATCACTTTCTGCACGTCGGGGATCTTCAGTTCCGTGCGGTGATCGTTGACCATCGTGTAGGGCTGGAAGACGTAGCTGCGGATCTGGCTGCCGAACGACACGTCCTGCTTGTTGGCGTCGAACGCCGCCTTGACGGCGAGCTGCTTCTCGACCTCGACCTGATACAGCCGGTTCTTGAGCTGCTTCATGGCCGTTTCCTTGTTCTTGAACTGCGAGCGCTGCGCCTGCGACGCGGTGATGATACCCGACGGGATGTGCGTGATGCGCACCGCCGACGACGTCTTGTTGACGTGCTGGCCGCCGGCGCCGGACGCGCGATACACATCGATCTTCAGGTCTTCATCCCGGATCTCGATGTTGATTTCCTCGTTCACGACCGGATACACGAACACCGACGCGAAGCTGGTGTGCCGCCGTGCCTGCGAATCGTACGGCGAGATGCGCACCAGTCGGTGCACGCCGGATTCGGGACGCAGGAAGCCGTAGGCGAACTGGCCCTTGATTTCCATCACCGAGCCCTTGATCCCCGCCTCTTCCCCTTCGCTGCGGTCGATCATCTCGATCTCGAAGCCCCTTCGCTCGGCCCAGCGGATGTACATCCGCTCGAGCATCTCCGCCCAGTCCTGCGCTTCGGTGCCACCGGCGCCGGCCGCGATCTCGATCTGCGCGTCGCGGTAGTCGTCCTTGCCGCGGAGCAGCGTCTTCAGCTCGAACGCATCCAGCTCTTCGGCGATGCGCCCCACTTCGTCATCGAGGTCCTTCCCCATCGCCGCATCGTCTTCCAGCGCGAGGAGCTCGTCGAGTTCGCGCGCCGATGCCGTACGCGCGGTCAGGCTGTCGAACGGCTCGATCCAGCCCTTGAGGACCTTGACCTGCTGGACGACGTCGCGCGCGTGCTCCTGGTCGTTCCAGAAGGCCGCGTCGGACATCTCATGCTCGTACGCGTTCAGCGTCGAGCGCTTGGATTCGATGTCAAAGATACCTCCGCATGTCGGTAAGCCGTTCTTCCGCTGCGGTCAGCACCTTGACGCGTTCGCCGTCCTGCATGTCCTGCCTCCATGTACAACGCGAGCCGCCCTCCGCACGGGAGAGCGGCTCGAGAGATGAACATCACTCGATGAACATGAAAGTTATCCACCTGCGGCACCGGCATCCAGCGGCCGCCTGCGGGAAACGCGTCCGGACGGCTCAGAAGAGCCGGCGCCCCCCGCTGAGGATCTCGTTGAGCGCGTCCTGGAAATGCGGCGACGCCTCGGCAACGTCCCGGCCGACCTGCTCCACATACTCTTCGTAACTCTTCTTGATGTCCTCGCGAAACAGCTGCCGCAGCGTGCCGTCGCGCAGCCCTTCCTCGCGCTTCTGCGGATGGTACGCCACCAGGTCCGATACCAGGGCGCGCGCCAGCCGCCGGGCGCGCTGGCCGGGGTCCGCGTTGAGGAACGGGTTGATGGCCCGGCGCGGGGTCAGGGTGGCCGTGGTGGCGGACGCCACGCCAGGCGCGTCCGCGCCCTGCGCCGCGGTCGCAACCGGCGTGGGTGACGGTACGGCCGCGTAGGGCGCCGGCGTCGCACTGGCCGCCGTCGCGCCTGCAGCCACGCCAGCCGCCGCTCCGGCATAGGCCGGCGTGGTCGATGGCAGGCGCACCGGTGCCGGTGGCGTCATCATGGGTGGCGCCACGGGCGGCGCCGACGGTGCGGCCGGTGTCTGTGCGCGCTGTGGTGTCGGTCGCCCGCCCCCCCCTCGCGAGGCGCCGATCGCCCCCAGGGAGCCCGGGGTTACCGAGACCTGCAGGGTTCCCCCGGCAATGGCGATCACCCCGCCACACACCGAGCAACGGGCCCGCACGCCCGTGGCCGGCACCTTGGCCGGGTCGACGCGGAACACCGACCGGCAGTCAGGACACGAAACGGTCATGCGCCGTGCCCTCCACCGCGGAGTCCATTGCGTTCACGCAGCAACTCGTTGTACACCGCGTTCGACGGCGGTGTCGCCGATTCTTCCCGGCGACGATCGACAGCCCATACGGATCCAGGCAGGGTTTTCGCGTAACTCTTCATCTCGGTGGCCAACTCGCTGACCTCGGTTGCTCGCGTGAAACGGCGCCGCTGATTGGTGACCACTCCCACCGACAGGGTCATCAGGGGCACCCGATGCATCTGCCCCCGGCGATCCTTCCCGAAGAAATATCCCACTCGACGGTCCTGCTCGGAATACTGCAACGGAATCAGCTCGTCGAACACCCGTATCACCTCGTCACACACGCGCGACATGGCCGCAATGGGAACCGTGTACAGGAAGTCGTCGCCGCCGATATGGCCCACGAAGCCCTCCTCACCGCACAGGCCCTTCACCACGTCGTGAAGGATCCTGGCCAGCAGGCGAATGACCCGGTCGCCGTTGTGATAGCCGTACCGGTCATTGAACTCCTTGAAGAAATCGAGGTCGGCGTAACAGGCCGCGAATCGCTCGCCGGATGCCACACGGCGCGCCAGGTCGGCCTCGATTTCACGCGTCCCCGACAGGCGCGTCGACGGATGCACATCGGTGTCGCGATCGCTGCGCCGAAGCAGGGACGCGAGGCGCGCCGCCGCCTCAATGTCGTCCACGTCGGCCCGAAGCACCTCGTCGGCGCCGGCCGCAAAGGCGTCGCCAAAACGCTCGCCCGGCACCAGCATGACCACCGGCACGATGGCCGTGTACGAGTCGCGCTTGAGGCGCCGGCAGGCCGCCAGCGCCGCCGCCTGCCACTCCTCCGTCCCGCGCGCATCGAGCGCAATCGAGCGTGGCCGCGAACGCAGGGCCAGCGGCAGCACGTCCGCCGGGTCGGCCACCTCGTACAACGCCAGGTCGGCCGATTCCCACCACGCGACAAGCCACGCCGGAGCCGCCTGACCGTTGGTCAGCAGCACCGCCGTTTGCTCGTTGATGGCGCGATCGGTCATGGCGATGGATGCAGGGAGCGGCCTTCCGTCTGTGGGATTTCGCGCCGCCGTCGCTGACGCAAAAACCCCCAATACGAGACGATCATGTGGCCGCGCTCGCCACGATGTAACGGTCGTCACCGTCCGCGAACCGGTGGCGCGGGAATACCGGCGCTGCCCAGCGCGCGGCTCAGCGTCCAGCGGGCGCGAACCTGAGGGTGCTGGAAAAGCGGTAGCGCTTGAGGGCCGGATCACCCACGGTCCGCACGTCACTCTCGATGCCCTCGAGCGAAAGCCCCGCCACCCGGACCCCGCCATAGCGCCGGATGCGCACCGTCACGTATGCATCGATGAGGCTCACCAGGTGGTTCACTCCCACCAGGCTGACCATGCTCACCGAGCGCCGGTAGCTGCGGTTTGCTTTGGCGATGTACTGCAGGTATAGATCGCGCTCCAACCGCGCGTCGCGCCAGCTCCATCTGTAGTCGTCGCGAATGGCGCGGGCTTCGTAAAAATCGAGCGCGCGCTGGTACTCAGGGCTGTCTGCCGCCGGTGGCGAGTTCGGGTCGGCCCAGTGCGTGGTGCGGGCCAACTGCCAGGTGGCGCCGTTGTAAGTCTCCGTGTCGGTTTCGGGGTCGACCCGACCCCCTGGCACCTTGTCGAACACGCCGCTCTCGAGCGGCCCCTCCATCGCTTCGTAGTATTCCCAGGGACCAATGGGCAGGTCGCCGCCAAACTGACGGCGGGCCACATCGGCCGCGATCGAGCGATACTCGGTGCGATCTCTATCCCACTCCTGCCTCGCCGATATTGCCTGCACGACGAGGTACACCTCGGCCACCAGGTAGGCGACGCCGCGTTGCTGCCCCAGGGCCAACTGACCGGTGCCCGGCACCACGGCCGATGCCACCGGCGCCCACCAGGGCGCTTGATCCTTGCGCGAATCGGCGGTGACGACCGCTGCCTTTGCGACCGGCGAGGCCTCGAGTCGGGGCGCGGAAAGCGCCATCGCCTGCACCAGCGGCTGCGCTGCCGCACCCGATACGGCCGTCACGGCCATTGCGGCCGCGATCCAGGGCAAGTGGCCAGGTCGGATCCGCATCAGAAGCGCGCGCGCAGGGTGATGTACGTTGGCGTTTCGCCGGACTGCTCCGACAGCGCATCGAAACGCCGCGACAGGTCGAAGCCGAACGCCCCACGCTGAAATCCCAGGCCGATGGACGGGCCGCTCCCTTCACCCTTCTGCTTCTTGTAGCCCGCGCGGAAGAAGTACTGGTCGAGGTACCCCACCGCCGCACCCACACCGACATTGGTCCCATCGAGTGCATTCGCCGACAGGATGTCGGCGCTGACATCGAGCGACGCGCCGGCTTCCTTCAGCCGGGTGATCGGGAGACGGCTCATCACGCCCATCTGGAGCGTCTTCGGCAGGGGATCCGCCTGGGCCTGGTCCTTGACCTGCAGCTTGGGGCCCATGTTGCGAATGCTGAACCCCACGGAGAGGGGAAACGCGATGGGCAGCGTGTACTGGCCGCCGATATCGATGGCGCTCGACGATCCCGCAATCACCGCGGCGTTCCCGCACGCCCCGCTGCACACGCGACGCAGCATGAGGAACTTGTACGTCACGCCGATCCCCAGTTGCTTGCCCACCGGCGTGCCGTACGACAGCGAGAAGAGATAATTGCGATTGGTGATGACGCCGATCGGCTGGTTCTGGTCGTCGGTGGCCTGCTGGTCGCCGTAGTCCACGATGTAGGCGCCCAGCGCGAGCGTGCCGATGACCTTCGAGGGCACCGCCACGGTGAGCATCTCACTCCGCGCCAGCAGTGTCTGCGAGTGGTGCAGCGACACTTCCTTGCTCGACATGCGGGCGAGCGCCGCCGCGTTCCACCACACGCCCTCGACGCCCATCGTGGTGTCCGCGCTCACCGCTTCGCCGAGGCCCACCGCCTTCGCGCCAAAGGGAAAGAGCAGGAACAGCGCGCCCTCCTGTGCCCCGAGTTCCGGTGTCACACCGAGAAGCCCGAGCGCGCCGGCTACCAGCCCCACGCAGACGCTGCGACGAAACGACCGTGGTCTCACGCGCGCCCGTTCGGGTCGCCGTAACCCAGCCGGCGGACAGCGTGCGGGTTCTTGCGCCAGTTGGCGAGCACCTTGACCCACAGATCGAGATAGACGGGCTGCCCAATGAGCCGCTCGATCTTTTCCCGGGCGGCCTTGCCAAGCTTCTTGATCTGTTGTCCGCTGGCTCCAATCACAATGCGTTTCTGGCTGTCGCGTTCCACGTGCAGGACCGCTCGAATGTACAAAGGCGAGGCATTCTCCCGGTACTCCTCGATTTCGCAGGCAAGCGCGTGCGGCAATTCGTCGCCCAACTGCTCGAGCGCGGTTTCGCGCACCAGCTCGGCGCAGAAGAAGCGCATGGGCTGCGTGGAGAGTTCGTCGTCGGGATACAGATACGGACTTTCGGGGAGCAGGCTGGTGATGGCCGTCACCAACGCGTCGATGCCCTCACCGCTGGTGGCCGAGACCAGGACGGCGCCGGGTCGTGCAGCCAGGAGTGCGGCGCGCGCGTCGTCGTCGAGGAGGTCGGCCTTGTTGAGGGCCAGCACGATCGCGGCACGGGGTGCGCGCTCGAGCGCGGCGGCGGCCTGAAAGGATTCCGGCAGCGGGGCCGTGGCATCGACGACGTGCACGAGCACATCGGCGTCACGGACGGCACCGAGTGCGGCGTGGCGCATGGCGGTGTGCAGCGTGTCGCGGGGCTCGAGCAGTCCGGGCGTATCGAGGATGACCATCTGCGCCTGGTCGGCGGTGCGGATGCCAACGACGCGGTGTCGCGTGGACTGGGCCTTGGGCGAGGTGATGGCGAGCTTTTCGCCGACGAGCCGATTGAGGAGGGTCGACTTGCCGGCGTTGGGGAATCCGGCGACGGTGACGATGCCGGCCTTGGTCATGCGGAAACGGGAGTAGACGGCATGTGAGGGCGGAAGGTATGGGAACGACGAAGCCCCCGCCACTGTGTGTGACGGGGGCTTCGAAAAGGTGCCGGCAACGGCCTACTCTCCCGCGGTCTCTCGACCGGAGTACCATTGGCGCTGCTTGGCTTAACGACCGTGTTCGGGATGGGAACGGGTGTGG
This sequence comes from uncultured Gemmatimonas sp., assembly GCA_964588045.1. Lineage (GTDB taxonomy): Bacteria > Gemmatimonadota > Gemmatimonadetes > Gemmatimonadales > Gemmatimonadaceae > Gemmatimonas. The sequence continues at coordinate 361 of CAZPON010000075.1, read as the reverse complement.
CCCAAGCGCTCTAGTTGCCAGCGAATTTTCCGAAGGAAAATTCGCTGGAGTGTGTGCCGACCGGTGGTCGTCACACACTTCCATGACAACGCGCCGCTGACGCGTCGCGCTTTGTCCTGTGCGAATCTTCCGTTTTCCAACAGACTGCGAACGCAATCTGACAAACGGTTTGGGAGTGATCATGGGGCTTCGTCGTCTTTCGGACGATCGACGCAAGACTGCGTGTGCTTTGCGGATTCTTGTGTAACCCATGGAAAAACCATGGGAGAGTCAAGCCGCACGGGCGATTAGGATGGCTGCGCTCGGAACATCTCGCGATGCTTCCACGTGCCACCTATCGACGGAGTAGTCTCCTCCGGCC
>CAZPON010000074.1:0-11823 GCA_964588045.1 uncultured Gemmatimonas sp. | reverse complement strand
ACATCCGTGCAACGACGACTTCCGGGTGACTGAGCAGCGAGCCGAAGCCATCGCCGTCGCCGCGCAGTGGTTCGCGCCCGAGCGCCTTCGCACCGGCGTCGACCACGGCTTGTCCCTTCACTGCTACGCTCACGACCGTGGCCAGCACGGTGAGCGCGCAGTCGTCCCAGTCGCAGGCGCCGATCGTGGCCGTCGTGCGATCGTTGTACACGTACGTGCCCGGACGCACTTCGGTCACGCCGTCGACTTCGTGCATGCGCCACGCTGCGGGCGTCGATCCGCCGCTCACGACGCGGGCCGGCATGCTCGCATCGCGCAGGGCTTCGGTGTAGCGGCCCAGCGTCTGCGTCAGTTGCGCCAGCGAGTCTGCCTGCGCGGTGACATCCTGGCGGATGTGGCCCGGATAGAAAAGCAGTCCGGCGAAGTTCAGCGCCGCGGTATCGGTGATCGCCCGGGCCAGCGCGAGGGCCTTGTCGGGGGTCGACACGCCGACGCGATGCATACCCACGTCGACCTCGACGTACACATCGAACTGGCGTCGCCCCAGCTTGGCGGCAACCGAGAGGGCCGTCAACGCGGCGGCATCGTCGGCGGCCACTCCCACGCGCACGCGCTCCGGCAACCGCGCCAGTCGCTCCAGCCGCGCCGCACCCACGGGCGGATAGGCGATGAGCAGGTCGTCGCACACCTCACTCATCACCTCGGCTTCGCGCAGCGTGGCGCAGGTGAGGCCCACCGCGCCGTGCCGCAACTGTTCGGCGGCGATGCGCGGTGACTTGTGGGTCTTCACGTGCGGACGCAATTGGAGGCCGTGGAGGGTGGCGTATGCCGCCATCCGGTCCAGATTCAACGCCATCCGGTCGAGGTCAACGACCGGCACCGGCGTTTCGAGTTGCTGCAGGAACGTCGTCATGCCGTCTCCGCCACATTCACTCCACGAGTCAGACTCCATGTCAGCATCCGAGCGCGCCTGGACCCCAGTCCACCTGCCCGACCTGCCTTCCCCTGCGGGAGCCTACTCTCCGGGGGTGCGAGCCGGCAACCTTCTGTTCATTTCCGGCCAGACGCCCCGGGACCCGGCGACCGGCCAGATCGTGGGCACGACCATCGAGGAGCAGACGCGCGTGACGCTCGCCAACGTCGAGCGCATTGCGCGCATCGCCGGGGCTTCCCTGTCGCAGATCGTGAGCGTGACGGTCTATCTGGCCGATGAAAACGACTGGGGGAAGTTCAACGACGTATACAAGACGGTGTTCTCGCCGCCCTATCCGACGCGGGCCGTGGTGGGCGCGCAGTTGCGCGGTATTCTCGTCGAGGTCTCGGCGGTCGCGTACCTGCCGTGACCGATACGCCGTCCACTGCCGGCCAGGCACCTCGCGTTCGCCAGCGTGTCACGCAGCGCACCGCACGCTACGCGGTGCTCGGCGCCGAACCCTCGCAGGCCCGTCGCGTGTGGTTCGCGCTGCACGGCTACGGCATGCTGGCCACGCGATTCGCGCAACCGTTCCGGGAGGTGATTCCGGACGACACGTGCATCGTGGTGCCGGAGGCTTTGTCACGATTCTATCTCGAAATGCCGCGGGCCGACGGCGGTCACATGCAGCGCATCGGCGCCGCGTGGCTCACGAAGGAGTCGCGCGAAACGGAGATCGACGACGCGCACCGCTGGCTCGATCTCGTGCATGACGAAGTGGTGTCCGAAGCGACGGCGACCCACGGGCAGGCGCCACTCGTTGGCGTGCTGGGGTTCTCGCAGGGCGCCGCCACCGCCATGCGCTGGATTGCCAGCGGCAACGTGGCACCGCGCCAATTCGTGGCATGGGCGGGCAGCCTCGCGCATGATGTCGATCGCGCCGCCTTCATCGCGAAGATGCAGGACGGCGAAACCGTGTTCGTGACGGGAACGCAGGACCCGTTCATCACCGAGGAAGCGCGCAACGCCACGATTGGCATGGTGGCGTCGCTGTCGGTACCGTATCGCGCGCAGACGTTCGAGGGCACGCACCAGCTTCACGCGCCGTTGCTGCAGACGTTGCTGGCCGAATTCGGATCGACAGGGTGAGTTGCGCGGTGCTGCTGCACGGCGGCACGCCGATGCGCCGGTCGTCGCTGGCACACGCGCTTCGCGACGCCGACGTACTGGCGTTGCGCGTGCGCGTCTCGTCGCGTGCGGCGGAAGCCGCCAAGTGCCTGGCCGATCCGGCCGTGGCGGCGGTGTTCCTGATCGACGCGCCCGACGATGCGGACGCGGTGCGCGCGGCGGCACGCGCCCGCGGGCTTGGCGCGCAGATCTACGACTTGCAACCGCGCGATGGCGCCGAGTTGGTGATCAGTATCGCCCGCGAGTTTGGAGTAGGGAGTTCTTAACTCCGAGTTTGGAGTAGGGAGTCGTGAGTACGGAGTAGGGAGTATCCCTGCGCTCGAACTCCATACTCCATACTCACGACTCCCTACCCCAAACTCGGAGTTCAGAACTCCCTACTCCAAACTCAGTCCCCTTTGAGCCGGCGCAACTCCCTTCGATCGCGCTTGCCCGGACGGCCATCACCGTACGCAAACGCAGTGGGCATCGACTTGAGCTGGGCGTGTACGGCTTCACGTCGCGCACGGCTGTCGGCGGTTTCCTCGTACAACTGCTGCGCGATGGTGGCCGAGCCGCGCCGCTGCGCGATATCGCGCACGACCAGAAGCCACTCGTAGGCGCCATCGCGCAGCCGGACGCGATCGGTGGCCTGCACGAGCCGGGCGCGCTTGGCCCGCTCGCCGTTCACCTCCACCTTGCCGCCATCGATGGCCTCGGCGGCCAGCGTGCGCGTCTTGAAGAACCGCGCGGCCCACAGCCACTTGTCGAGGCGCACCTTGCCCGGCGGTGCGTCGTCCGTCTCGTCGCGTGCTTCCTTCGGTCCGCGGCTCACATGGCGCAGGGCAGGGCGAAACGCACCGTCGTGCCTTCGCCTTCGACACTCTCGAACCGGATCCATCCGTCGTGCGCCTCGACAATGCCCTTCGCAATCGTCAGGCCCAGCCCGGAACCGGGGCGCACGGCGTGCGCCGACTGCCAGTAGCGGTTGAACACATGCGGCAAGTGCGTCGCGACCACGCCGGGGCCGGTGTCGCGGACGCTGAACTCGATGTAGTGACGGCCATCGGCTTCGAGCGCCGGGTCACCGGCGACGGCCCGCAACTCGATGCTCCCGCCGTTCGGTGTGAACTTGATGGCGTTGCCGACGACGTTCGAGAAGAGCTGGATCACCCGGTCGGCGTCGGCCATGATGGCCGGCAGGTCGTCGTCGAGCGTGATGTCGAACTGCTGGGCCTTGGCGGCGGCCAGTGGTGCGAGCGTGTCACAGGCAAGTTCCACGAGGCTGATGGCATCGATGCGCGTGGGGTGCACACGCAACTGCCCCGACTCGATCCGGGTCACGTCCGCCAGGTCCTCGATGAGCGTATCCATCTGCTCGGCTGCCTGACGGATGACGGCCACCTGTTCGGCGACATCCAGCGCAACGGTTCCCTCTGCCGCGCGCTGAAGAATCGCGCTGGTCAGCATCTTCACCGCCTGCACGGGATTGCGCAGGTCGTGCGACACGATGCCCGCCATCTGGTCGCGCGACTCGACGGCACCCCGCAGGTCCTGCTCGACGCGCTCGCGCACCGTGACATCGCGCAGCACGACGGTGTACGCGACCTGGCCTGCCGAGCCCACGCGGGCAATCGACGCTTCGGCCGGGAATTCCTCTCCGTTGCGGCGGAGGCCGGCGATCAGCCGGCGTTCCCCCATGCGTCGCGCAGGCTCGTCCGACGCCCCGAACTGGCTTACCTGCGCGCGGTGCCGGTCCCGGAATCGGGCCGGCAGCAGGTCGCCGAGCGGGCGGCCGATGGCCTCAACGCTCGAGTAGCCGAAAATCTGTTCGGCGCCGGCATTGAAAAAGATGATCGTTTGGGCGCTGTCCACCGCGATGATGGCGTCGGCCGAGATCGCGACCATCTCGGCCAGCATGGCGTCCGATGGCGGTAGCGACGGCGTAGATTCACTCATGGGCGTCAATCTCGCTCCGGGGGCAACGGTCTGCATCAGGGAATCCCTGACAAGAGTTCCGAGAATCCCCCGATGGAACCGCCGGAGCGGCTGGTCTAGGGTTCGTCATCGAGCGATTCCTCTCAACGGACTCCCGGCGGATGACCGATTTCACAGCCGAACTCATGCTTCAGCGCTCCACAAGCCCGGGACGGGTTCTCATGACTGACACGAAAGCGGCTACGCCAATCCGGCGTGACACCATCCATGTCGTGCTGGCCGATGATCACTCGGTGGTGCGCGCCGGACTCAAGGCCGTCCTTGGCACCGCCAGGGATATCACGGTGGTCGGTGAAGGCGGCAATGGCCGCGAGGCGGTGGACCTCGCGCAGCAGCTCGATGCGGACGTCGTGATCATGGACCTCTCCATGCCGACGATGGATGGCGTGGCGGCGACGAAGGAACTGGTCGCCGCCGGCTCCCGCGCGCGGGTCCTGATTCTCACGATGCACGCGGAGTCGGAGTATCTCATGCCGCTGCTGCAGGCCGGTGCGGCCGGATACCTGCTCAAGAGCGCGGCGGACCGCGAACTGGTGGACGCGGTTCGCGCCGTCGCGCGTGGCGATGTGTACGTGCAGCCGAGCGCGGCGCGCGCCCTGGCCCGCGGCATCAAGCGGCGCGAGGCCTACGAGGAGGAACGCGAGCGGTACGAAAGCCTGAGCGAACGCGAGCGCGATGTCGTGCGCCTGGTCGCCACGGGATACAGCGCTCCCGAAATCGGCGAGCAACTGAACATCAGCCCGAAGACGGTCGACACGTACAAGCAGCGCGTGGGCGAAAAGATCGGGCTCACGCATCGCGCGGACTATGTCCGTTTCGCGATCAAGCTGGGGTTGCTAGGGACCGAGTAGGTTCGCCTCGGCGTCGGTGATCTCGCGAATGCGCGTCGCTGCGCCAGCAAACACGGCCCGCACCGGCGGCGCATTGGCAACCGCCGCGGCGCGGCGCTCCAGCAGCGGAATGAGCGCGGTGAGCGACGCGATCAGTTCGTGCGCGTCTTCGCCGTCGGGAATCGCGCCGACGATGGCCACCACATCGTCGCACGCGTCGGCCATGCGCAGCGATGTCGCGGCATCGGGACCCGGCTGCGGCGGCATGTCGCGCAGCGACGCCGCGCGCTGGCGCAGCGCGTCAGCGTCGGTGCGAAAGCGATCGAGGAGATACTGCACTGCGGACATGGACGCTCACCCCTGCCGTTGTTGCCGTTGACCCACGGTATACGCTTCCATCCACGCTTCGCCCACCACCATCGGCGCGATGCCCAGTTGCGCGCAGCGCGAACGGAGGTCATCCCACCAGCCAAAATCCATCGCGTCCACCACGTCGACCAGCTTCCCGAGCGGCAGCGCGCGTGCGCCCAGCGTGTCGGCCAGCACGGGTGGCAATTCGAGGCGCTCGGCCAACTGCAGTGACGGCACGCCGAGTCCGAACTCGGCCACCGACAACAGGCCGGCGATGGCGCGCGCGCGCGGGTGCGGTGCGCCGTCAACCGCGGCGCCCAGTCGTTCGAGCATGCGCGAGCGTCGCAGTGCGATCACCGCGAGTTCCTGGTCGCCGGCGGCGTCGGCAAGCAACCGCGCCGTGACCGTCAGTAACTGTTCCATCACCACGTCGCGGCCCAGCACGTTGAGCGCATGTGCCACCGAGCGTGGCCCGCGCACGCCCAGCGTGGCCGAGCCGAGGGTTTGCAGCAGCGCGGCAGCCAGATGCTGGTCCTCGTGGACGTAGCCGTCGAAGGCGGCGTCGGGGGGACGACCATCGGCGTAGCCGGCCAGCGTGCGCAGCGCTCGCAGTGCGCTCTCGGCGGCGGCCCGGTCACCGGGTGTCGTGGCTCCGCGCGCGAGCAGGCGTCCGCACGTCATGGTCGCGCCGGCATCGATGACGCGGCGTCGCGTGAAGCGATCGTCGACATTGCGCACCATCGGGCGCAGGCCCGCCTCGAGCAGGAGCCGTACGCGGCTCTCCAGGAGCTGCGGCGGTGTGTGCATGGCGTCGAGCACCAGCGTGGCGCCAACCAGCATTGGCGGCAGCGGCGCGCCCTCGGGAAAGCCCTGCAGTGCGAAATGCAGGCCGGACCCCATCAGGCGTTCCACGGCGCGTCGCGTCGTCGGATCCTCCAGGGATTCGGTGGCCAACAGCCAAACCGCGTCGGTGGACGCGAAGCGCGTGACGGCACCATCGCGCAGGAGCGCCGGCGTGACGGGCACGACCAGGCTTCGCCCGGCCAGGCGGTTGAGCGCCGGAACCGCCTCGAGCGCGCGGCGCGCGTCGGCATCGGCCTCGCCCGGCCCCGTGTCGTGCGCCGGACACGACGACATCGCGTACGCCACGACCCGTTCGCGCCGGTCACGAATCGGCAGCAGTGTGGTGAGGGTCGCGGTGTTGCTCATCCAGACGACTCAGCGGGCGGCGCTTTCGGGCGATGCCACATCGGGGCGCGCCATCACGGAATTCAGGTACGCGGTCTCCTGCGTGACCTCGCGAACGATGAACGGCGCCAGCCACGCCGGGATCTCGACCTCCTGCGCGGCATGCGCCAGCTCGACCTCGGCCAGCACCAGGTCACGGTCCAGGAAGACGTCGATTTCCCACGTCAGCGTACCCTCCGGCACGCGATGCCGGCGCTTGCGGATGCGCGCGTCCACGGTGTGCGGCCACAGCGCCTCGAACAACGCGGGCTCGGCAGGCTCCTCCACTTCGATGCGTGCCCCGATGGGCCCGAGCTTGATCGTGCGGGTGAGCTTCGTGCGCTCGTTCGGCGCGACCTCGCGGCGCAAGCGCTCGCGGAGCGCAATGCCCGGCAGCCATCCCTGTTCGATGCGCGTCGATGGGGCGGTGGCGGCGCGTGGTGGCAGGCCGTGGAGCAGGAATTTGCGCTCGATCTCCATCGGCAACCCATGGCCGGCCGGCAGTCCACCGGACTCGCCGGTCGACGCGGCCGTCGATGCGTCCGGCGAGGGCGCTGTCGTGTCGGCGATCGCGCGCAACGCCTGCGCCGCCGCGCTGCGCGAGCGCAGCAGTGCATTGCCGTCGCCACACCACCGCTGGTGAAACGCCTCGTAGTGCGCGAGGGCCACCTCCTGCAAGGCACGCGCGAGCGCCTTGTAGCCGCGAAGTTCCGCCAGTTCGGCCAGCAGCATCGCGTCGCGCATCGCTCCGAGCAGGTCCTGACCCTCGGTGGCCAGCGCGTACCATGCGCCGATCGTCGGATCCGCGCGGGCGAACGGCACCAGCAGCGCGCGTTGGCGCTTGAGACGAATGCGGATGCGATGCAGCACGTCCTGCGCGCTGACATCATCGACCATGCTGAGGTCATGATGCAGGTGTGCCGATCCGCGCTCCATGCGCTCGGCCAGGTGGCGTGCGAACGGTGCCGTCGGGCCGTGCTGCCCGACGACTCGCGGCACGCAGTAGCGGCTGAGCCGTCGGGCGAGGCGGGCGACGTACGGATCGAGGTGGCGTTCGAACGCACGTGTCACGTCGGCGCGGCCCTTGCCCACGTGGCGCGCCAGCTCGGCCATCAGGGCGTCCGCCTCCTTGCGCGCCGTGCCCGACAAGCTCTCACGCTCGCTCGCCAGCCATTCCCGATGCACGTCGTTGTCACGAACGGTGCCGGTTACCCGGTTGATGCGCTGCAGCGCGCGCCGCACGCGGCGCCCTTCGTCGAGATCGAGCGCGACGCGATGTTCCCGCAGGGTGGCGCGCAGCCGGCGCAACGCCACGCGGGCCCGATGCAGCGCGTCGGCGGCGTCGGGCTGGGAGCGGGCAGGATCATCGACGGCGGTCGACGTGGTGGCGCGGGCCCAACTGTCGCGCGCAATGAGCAGTTCGCTCATCCAGTGCAGGGCCACGATCCGCGCGCCCTCGTGCGCGGACCGTGGCAGTGCGCTCGACAGCAGCGGCACCAGTTCGGCCGGGCTGAGCGGGAACTCCGAGTCACTCACTGATCGTCACTCGCGTATGGTGAAGAGGGAACAGTCCTCAATATACCGCCGCGCCCTCTGCGCGGGGTGGTGCGGAACGCGTGACACTTTCCCGCGGGAGCGGCGTAGGAATGACAAAGGTGACGGGTCGCATCCCTCTGGCAGACATCGTTGCTTTGGCCACTACCCCTCGATTCATGTACGACGCGGTCCGCCTTCGCATCCTGACGTGCTCCCGCGTGTTCGCGCGGGCTGTCGTCTCCGTGCTCCTCGCCGCTCCAATTTCGGCGGCAGACGCCGACGCGCAAACGGCCGAGCCGGCGCCACTGAGCGGGCGATTCTCCGGTGCGGTGCATGGATACGTGACGCAGCCCCGCGGCGACTTCGATCTCAACACCGGCAACGGCTTCGGCCTCGGTGCCACGGGCCTGTGGAAGCTTGACCACTCGGGTATCGCCAGCCTTCGCGGTGATCTGGGCGTAGTCACCTACGGCATGCACAGCCGTCGCATTGCGTTCCCGAACACGGCCGGCCTGATCCAGCTCAAGCTCAACACCACGAGCAGCATCTTTTCGTTCGTGGCCGGGCCGCAGCTTGGTGGCCACGTCGGGCCCTTCTCGCCGTACATCGCCGGGCTGGGCGGCTTCTCGGTGTTCTGGACCGCCAGTGCGCTCGAGGGCTCGAACGAAAGCACCGACGGCAGCAACGCGTTTGCGACGACGACCAACCTGAGTGATGCGGTGTGGGCCTACGGTGCTGCGGCTGGCGCCACGTATCGCGTGTACGAGGGCAGGCGTCCGGTGCGCGTCGACTTTGGCGCACGCTTCCTGCGCCACGACAACGTGCGCTACCTCAACGAGCGGCGCGTGCGCGAGGCGCTGGAGAACGACCGTCCCCCGATCGCGTTGCGCGGGCCTGCCGATTTCGTGACGTACTACTTCGGCGTCAACTGGGTGATTTACTGATCGGGGTGCCTTTCGCCGGCGTGGGATTGGCCACCACGACCTGACGCTCCCCCGGCACCGGCACGGCCGGCGCGCCAACGATCTCGCGTGCCGCGGCCAGCGCGTCATCGACGCCACTGAACACGCGATCCTCGCCGATCTCGCCCAGCAGCCCGTCCCGATCGAGCGCGAGGAGCGGCTGCGAATGGACGCCCGAGAGCATCAGTACGGTCCCGTCGCGTCGTGAGCGGCGATGCAGGTCGCGCAAGAGCGAGATGCCGGTGGCATCGATGGCCGATACATGGCGCAGGCGCAGGATCAGCACTCGCGGTGTGCGTCCGAGCTCGCCCAGCGCCTCCTTGAATCGCTCCGCGGCACCGAAGAAGAACGGCCCGTTGATCTCGAACACTTCCACGCCGCGCGGTACCGAGCGCAAGGCGATATCCAGCGGGTCGGCGTCTTCGGGCATGTCGACCATCTCGCGCGTCACCGACTGAATGTTGGTGACCTCGGCCATGCGCTTGAGGAACAGGAAGGCGGCGAGGATCATGCCGACCTGCAGGGCGACCGTGAGGTCCACGATCACGGTGAGGAGGAACGTGGTCACCAGCACGATCACGTCCGATCGCGGAGACCGCAGTTGCGCGCGGAAGTTCCGCCATTCGGACATGTGATACGCGACGATCGTAAGGATCCCCGCCAGTGTCGCCATCGGAATGTGCGCCGCCCATGGGCCCACGAACAGCGCAATCAGCAGCAACACCACGGCGTGCATGATGCCGGCAATGGGCGTGCGTCCGCCGCTCTTGATGTTGGTGGCAGTCCGCGCGATCGCACCCGTGGCCGGGATGCCGCCGAAAATCGGCGAGGCGATGTTGGCGACGCCTTGCGCGACGAGCTCCATGTTGGAACGATGCTTCCCGCCGATCATGCCGTCGGCAACCACGGCCGACAACAGCGATTCGATGGCGGCCAGCAGCGCGATCGTGAACGCGGGACCGGCCAGGTCGCGCACCATCGCGGCCGTCACCTGCGGAACGTGCGGCACCGGCAGCCCGCCCCCCACGTGTCCAAAGCGCGACCCAATGGTCTCGATGGGAATGCCGGCCACCTGAACCAGCGCCGTCGTGGCGATGAGGGCGACGAATGGAGCCGGCACCTTCAGCGACACGCGTGGCCACCACCACAGGATGACGAGTGTCAGCGCGGAAATGCCCACAGCCGGCCACGACGTGGTCGCGATGTGGTCGGCGTACGCCTGCCACTTCCCGAAGAATTCCGTCGGCACCGTCGTCATCGTCAGGCCGAGGGCGTCCTTGACCTGGCCGCTGAAAATGAGCACGGCAATACCGCTGGTGAAGCCAACCACCACCGGCTGGGGAACGAACTTGATGACGCCGCCCAGCTTGAGCACGCCCATGCCCACCAGCAGCAGGCCGGCCATGAAGGTGGCCACCAGCAGCCCGTCGACACCGTGCGTGGTGACGATGCCGGCCACGATCACCACGAACGCGCCGGTGGGGCCGCCGATCTGCACGCGCGATCCGCCGAGTGCGGAGATGATGAAGCCGGCCACGATGGCGGTCACCAGGCCGCGGTCGGGCGTGACGCCGCTCGCGATGCCAAACGCGATGGCCAGCGGCAGTGCCACGATGCCGACGATGAGACCGGCGGTGAGGTCGGCGACGAACTGTGCGCGACCATATCCGCGCAGCGTGGTGAACAGCTTCGGCACGAACGTCATCGAGCGCGTCACCGCAGGCGTCGTCGGTGCGGCGTCAGTCATCATGGTCTCCACGGCGTTGTTGCTTGGTGTCACTGCGGCGCCGCTTCTCGTCGAGCCGACGCTCCACTGACGAGCGCGTTGGCCGCGTGGCCTTGCGTGACGGCGGCACGATCAGCGCACGCGACACGGCATGGACCAGTCGCTCCAGCGCCGCGCGCCGATTCTGCTGCTGGCTCCGGTATTCACCGGCGACGATGCGCAGGAAACCCTCACCGTCGAGCCGCGACGCCAGCTTGGCGAGCACGCGCGCGCGCTGCGCCTCGCCCAGCGCCCGCGTTGTTCGCACGTTCCATCGCAACTCGATGCGTGTGGCGCTGCGGTTCACATGCTGGCCGCCAGGCCCGCTGCCGGTGATGGCGCGCAGCATCAGCTCCGTGGCGGGAACGCGCACACCCGGCGCGATGTCGAGGCCCTCAGGGGCTGGCGCGACAAGGGGTTCGCGCTCGTCGGTGGGATTGCTCATGCGATGCGCACCCTATGAGCCGGACGCATCGGCCCGGCGATGCACGCGCACGGCTGCGACGCGACGACCGTCCATGGCCACCACCTCCAGCTCGCCGCCGCCGTATGTCGCCCGATCTCCCATGTGCGGGAGGCGGCCGAGCATCGCGAACACATAGCCGCCCAGCGTGGTCCAGTCGCCCTCAGGAATCGTCAGCTTGTGGTCCGACCGCGCATCGACCAGTGACATCGAGCCCGCCAGTTCGAGCACGCCGTCGAACAGCAACGCGTCGCGCGACAACGGGTCGTACTCGTCGGCAATATCGCCCACCACCTCCTCGACGAGGTCCTCCATCGTCACGATACCGGCCGTGCCGCCGTATTCGTCGAGCACGACGGCCAGATGTGCGCGCGTGCGCCGCAGGTCGTCGAGCACACGCTCGGCGGCCCGCGTCGCCGGAACGAACAGCGGCTCCCGCAGGTGGTCGCGCAACGTGAAGTGTGCCTGGTCCTCGTGCAGCCAGAAGTCCTTGGCAAGGAACACGCCCACGATGTCGTCGGCGGTCTCGCGATAGACGGGATAACGCGAATAGCGCTCGCGCCGGAGGATGCGCACCAGTTCGTCGAGTTCCACATCCTCGGCGATCGCGG
>CAZPON010000073.1:0-11827 GCA_964588045.1 uncultured Gemmatimonas sp. | reverse complement strand
GAACACCGGCGAGTGGGGCAAGTATGGCTGGTCGGGCCTGTTCCGCGGCGCCTCGGTGGTGTTCTTCGCCTATATCGGTTTCGACGCCGTCTCGACGGCCGCGCAGGAAGCGAAGAACCCGCAGAAGGACCTGCCCATCGGCATGCTGTCCTCGCTGCTCATCTGCACCGTGCTGTACATCCTGATGGCGTTGGTGATGACGGGCCTGGCCAATTACACCACGCTCAACGTGCCGCACCCGGTGTCGGTGGCCATCCAGGCCGTGCCGGCGCTCAAGTGGCTCGAGTACATGGTGAACATCGGCGCCATTGCCGGCCTCGCGTCGGTCGTGCTGGTGATGCTCATGGGCCAGCCGCGCATCTTCTACACCATGTCGCGCGACGGACTGCTGCCGCCGTTCTTCGGCCGGGTCCATCCCAAGTACCAGACGCCGGCGGCATCGACCATTGTCGTGGGGTGCCTCGCGGCGTGCATCGCGGCGTTCTTCCCCATCGGGCTGCTGGGCGAGCTCGTGTCCATCGGCACGCTGTCGGCGTTCGCGACGGTGTGCATCGGCGTGCTGGTGCTGCGCAAGTCCAGCCCGAATATCCCGCGTCCGTTCCGCACGCCGTTCGTGCCGCTCGTCCCCATCCTTGGCGCACTGTCCGCGTTCGGGCTGATGGCCGCGCTGCCGGTGGATACGTGGATCCGGTTGGCCGTGTGGACGGCCATTGGCTTCGCGATTTACTTCCTGTATGGCAAGAAGAACTCGCGGGCGGGCATGCTCGACGCCGCGGCCCAGCGGTAGTGGATCACACCTGCATGCTGCATTCACGCGGCGCCCGAGCAATCGGGCGCCGCGTGACGTTGGTGGGGTATTCATGAGTACGCCGGTTTCGACGCCGATGATGACGTCGGGCGAGCACGCCACTCAGGAACAGTCGGACCGCATGATTGAATTGCTGGCCCCTCCCGTTGCCCGCCGCACGGCAATCGACGCGCTTGCCGCGTTGCTGTTGCCGGGCATGACCGTGGCACTGAGCACGCACATCAACGCCGATGGCGATGGGTGCGGCTCCGAAGCCGCGCTCGCGCACCTGCTGGCGCAGCGCGGTGTGAAGTCGCGCATCGTCAATCCGACGCCGTGGCCGGTGATGTTCGAATTCCTGCTCGAAGGTGGCATCGAGGAAGCCAGCGCACGCGGTGCCGCCGCGCTCGATGGCATCGACGCCCTGATCGTGCTCGATATCAACGACGTGCGTCGTGTGGGATCGCTGGCCGACAAGGTGCGCGGGCTGACAGTGCCGGTGCTGGTGATCGACCATCACGTGGCCGGCGATGTGCCGATCGGTGATATCGTCGTTGCCGACACGGCGGCGTGCGCAACCGGCGAACTGGTGTTCGACCTGGCCACCACACTGGGCCTCGAGATCACCCCGTTGGTGGCCCGCGCGCTCTACTGCGCCATTCTCACCGATACGGGCAGCTTCCGGTTCAGCAACACGTCGCCGCGCGCGCACGCGATCGCCGCGGTGCTGCTGGGCGCCGGTGTCGATCCGGAGGAGATGTACCGGCGCATCTACGCACAGGTGAGTATCGGGCGCATGGAGTTGTTGCGCGACGCGCTGGGTTCCCTCGAGGTGGACCCGGCGCTGGGCCTGGCCTGGATCTCCGTGGAGTCGGGGGTGATGGAGAAGTACGATGTGACCAGCGAGGAGCTGGACGGCATCGTGGAGCATCCGCGCAACATTGCCGGCACGCGTCTCGCCCTGTTCTTCCGTGACCTGGGCTACGGCAAGGTGAAGGTGTCGTTCCGGAGCACGGGCACGGTGGATGTGCAACAACTGGCCAGGACGTACGGCGGCGGCGGGCACGCGAAGGCGTCGGGCGCCATGCTGTCCGGTACGCTGGAAGTCGTGCGCACGCGCGTGGTGGCCGACGCGCGCGCGTACCTGCAAACCGGGGCGCTGCCGGACTGATGGTCACCGGGCCTTCGGCGTTTTCGGGCGCTCGGGTCGCATGGCGATGATCGCTTGTTCCGTCGCCGAAATAAGCGTGCCGTAGAACGTTCCGTCCGTCCCGATGGTGAGGTCGATGAAGCTGAACGGCAGCTTGCGGCTGTGCAGGTACTCTCCGGTGCGCGCGCTGTAGTAGTCGAGCAGCTTGTACGGTGACTCCCTGGTGCGGCTGGCATACACGATGGCGGTGTCGCCGCGAATGAATGCGCCGCGCGACGCGTGATGGGTGTCGGAAGACTGGCTTGTTTGCAGGGTGACCTTGGACAGGGTCCGGTCGAGCACGCGTTCGCTGACCCGCACCACCGCGGGAACGCCCGGCTCCTTGAGGGGGAACGCCCGCAACGGACCGGCCGCGGTTGCGACGCCCCATTCGGGACCGAAGAGCGGCGCCACCACGCACTCGCCATTGGCCGACGCATCGCCGGTGATGGCCGCATGGGCGAACCCCGCGTCCGTGGTGGTCACGGCCTTCCATGGGAAGGAGCGCACGGCGGTACGACGGCCGGTGGTGTCGTATTCCACGATCGCAGAATCTCGCCGTTGGAGCTTGACGACCACGCGCGGTCCGTTGCGCACGCACAGTCCATCGATGCTGAACACGTTGTCGAGGACGGCGTCCCACTGGCGACGCGCGGTGCGGTCGTAGGCGGTGAGGCGCGCGCTGGCATGATCGAGCACGGCGAACCCGTGCGGGGTGGCCGCCAGCAAGGCCGGCCGCCTGAACTCACCCGGACCCTGGCCGGTGGGTTTGAGCACGAATCGGGTGACGCCGGAGCGTGCGTCGAGCCCGCGGACCTCGCGGGTGCCGAGGTCGAGTACGACCACGAGATCCCCAGTGACGCTGACCTGGCGTGGTTCGACGAACGTGTCCGACGTGGAATCCGAGCCCACGATCCAGACCCGTCGCCAGATCGAATCGGCCGCGAAGCGCCGCACAACGGGCGCCTTGCCCGGCGGCGCCGCGGGCTTCGTTTGCGCATGGGCCTGGAACGCGATCAGGGCCAGCGGGAGTGCGCGAATGCAGTGGCGCATCAGAGTTCCTCGATCCAGGTGAGACCTTCGATGATCTGGCGGAGTCCGGCGAACTCGCGCGCCGAGCGTGGGGTTTGGCTCGTGAAGCGAATGCGTCCGTCCTGATCGAGCACCACCAGGATGGGTGTGGAGCGGTGGCCGAGTCGCGTGAGGTCGGTCAGGGCGCCATGGGGAATGCGTTGAAGCGGGGTGTGGCGTGTCCAGGCCGGGAGCAGCGCGCGAATGTCGCTCGTGTCCCGGTCGGCACCGACGTACCACAGCACGGCGAGCTGCAGCCGGTCGCGGATATCCGGCCGATTCATCACGTCGAACATCCGCGTGTTGCCGGTGCAATCGGTGCGCTGCAGCAGCACGGCCGCCTGGATGGGCGCGCCGGGCATGAGCGTGCCCACGTACGGGGAGAGGCTGCCGCGCAATCCGCCCGCGGGTGCTGCCCGCGCGGTGTCGATGAGGACACCGGCGAGCAGCAGGGCGAACGCGGCGATGATCCAGCGGAGTATCGCGCGCATTCGACGCGTGGCTCAGGAGCAGCCAGCGCCGGCCGGCAGGCCGAGGAACGGTGCCAGCAGGTCGCACGACCCACTGAGCGCGTAGCTGTCGCGATCGTTGTCCTTGTAGATGGGCACATGGCCCGTGACCGAGCAGTTGACCTTCTTGATGTGGATCTCGACGCCCTTCAGCTGCGGGTTCAGCGAGAAGGAGAGTTCCCAGTCACACTTGGTGACGGCGGTCGTGGCGCACTGGTCCTTGGTGCCGGCGCCGCAGGTGGTGGAGATGACGTCGGGCCCGGCCGAGGGAACCGCTTGGGCGAGCGAGCGCGAGACATCGACCACGGCGACTGCCGTCAGGGCGACCAGCACCGCGGCGGCGATGCGGGAGAGATGCGTTGTCATGGTGGGCTCCAGATCTATCCGTGAAGTGGCGCGCGGCGGGGTGCTGCGCGCCGGTCGACGCGCGCGGCAGGCGCCGTCGACGGAGCCATGATAGCATCGAGGCATCAGCGGACCGTCACCGTTTCATTGCGCGGAGGGCCGCGGCATTGCCGAACGCATTACCCATTTTATGCGTCGGCCGACCCGTCTACCTTTCGGGATGCCTACGCTTCAGGAACTCATCTCCGGGGCCCTTGCCGGGGTCCGCAATCCGCGCACCGGCGCCGATGTCATGGCCGCCGACATGGTGCGCGATATCGCCACCACCACGGATGGCAAGGTCCGCCTCACCATGCTGATCGGTGCCGCCGACGACGCCACGCTCGTGCGTGATGTGCGCCAGGCCATCGAGGCCATTCCCGGCGTCGTCGACGTGCGGGTTGACGTGCGCGATCCGCGGCAGCAGTACACCGAGCCCACGCCCGCGCGTCGGGCACTGCCGGTGATGGACGCGGCGCCGGCCAAGGCTGCACCCAAAGGCGTGCCTGCGCCGGTTGCCTATCCGAACCTCGGTCGCATCATCGCCGTGTCGTCGGGCAAGGGCGGTGTCGGCAAGAGCACGGTCGCCGTCAACATCGCACTCGCACTCGCGCGCATGGGCAAGCGCGTCGGCATCATGGACGCCGATATCTACGGCCCCAACCTGCCACTCATGCTCGGCGTCGATGAAGCGCCGGCCGTGCGCGACGACAAGATCATTCCGCTCGAGGCGCATGGCGTGAAGGTCATCTCGATCGGATTCCTGATCGAGAAAGACCAGCCGGCCATCTGGCGCGGCCCCATCGTGATGAAGATCATCACGCAGTTCCTGCGCGACGTGAACTGGGGGCAGCTCGATTACTTCCTGGTCGACATGCCGCCGGGCACCGGTGATGCGCAGTTGTCGCTGGTGCAGGCCACCAACGTGCACGCGGCCGTCATCGTCACCACCCCGCAGCAGGTCGCCGTCGGTGACGCGCTGCGCGGTGTGAAGATGTTCGAGCGCACCGCCGTGCCCGTGCTGGGCATCGTCGAGAACATGTCGTACTTCGAGAACCCCGAGACCGGCAAGCCGATCGCGGTGTTCGGCAGCGGAGGCGGTGCGCGCCTGGCGGCCGAGTGCGAATTGCCGCTGCTCGGCTCCGTGCCGCTGGATCCGCGCATCCAGGAGGGTGGCGACACCGGCCGGCCGATCCTCGTCGCCGAACCGTCGTCCAAGGCGGCGCGCGAGTTCGAGCGCATTGCGCAACGCGTGGTGGAGCGCATCGTCGAGCGGTACGGTGACTGAACACTCCGACACGCCGCACGCCGTACAGGCACAGTACGACGCCCTCGTGATGCAGTTGTCACCCGTCGAGCGACTCCAGCGCGCGTTCGCGCTGTCGGCCTTCGTCCGGAATCTCGCGTGGGCTGGTGCGGAGCGTACTGCAGGACATCTGGGGCACGACGCCGTGGTCGCGCGATTCTTCCTGCAGGTGTACGGCCCTTCGGTCCCGGCGCCCAGTACGCCCGCGCGTGACGACTGACCCATCCGAACTCGCCGGTGTCGTGGCGGCCGTTGTCGGTACGTTGACGGCGAACAAGGTGCCCTATTTCATCACGGGGGCCCTCGCCAGCAGCGTGCACGGCGACTTCCGCGCCACCAACGACGTGGACATCGTGGCCGACTTCCGCCTGGGTGATCCGCGTGCGGCGGTCGCCGAGTTGTCGCGCGCGTTTGTCGTCGATCAGGCGAGTGCGACAGCGGCGCTCCGACGCGACGGATCGTTCAACCTGATCCACCTCGGCAGCTACCTGAAAGTCGACATCTTCGCTGCCGCGGGCGATTTCGAGCAGTCGGCGCTGTCCCGGCGCGTCCTGCTTCGCATGCCCGGCGCCAGCACCGAATTTGCGTTCGCGTCCGTCGAGGATATCCTGCTTGCGAAGTTGCGTTGGTACGAGGCCGGCGGACGTGAGTCGTCGGTGCAATGGCGGGATATCACCCGGCTGATCGTGCTCAATCGGGCGCACCTCGACGCCGGCTATCTGCATCGCTGGGCCGCGTCCATGCGGCTCACCGAGCTGCTCGCTCGCGCCGAAAGCGCGTGATCGAAGCTGACGCTCCGCACGGCGCGCTCGTCAACGAGCCGCTGCCGCTGACGATTCGCCGCATCGCGCTGCCTGCGATCGCGGCGAATCTGTTGATGACCACGTTCCACACCGTCGACACCTTCTGGATCGGGCGCTACCTCGGCGCCGATTCCCTGGCGGCGGTGACCGGCAGCGTGTTCTGGATCTGGCTGGTCATCTCCATCGGCGAGATGGTGAGCATCGGCGTCGACGCCATCGCGGCGCGGCGTCACGGGGAACGACGGCCGCGCGAGGCTGCGCATTCCGTCGGCGACGGTGTGGTGTTCGGATTCTCGCTGGGCCTGGCCATCGCTGTTGCAAGCCCGTTCCTGCTTACATCGCTGTTCGTGATGATGCGCACCGGCGCCGACGTGACCGTCATCGGCGAACACTACCTCGGCATGTACCTGCTGGGCATGCCGTTCATCTTCGCATTCTTCGCCGTCGATGCGGCGTTCCGCGCCGCTGGCGACACGCGCACGCCGTTGTACATCCTGCTCGTCACCACCGTGGCCGGCTTGCTGCTCGATCCGTTGCTCATACTCGGCGCCGGCCCTGTGCCGGCGATGGGTGTGCGCGGCGCTGCGCTGGCCACGCTTGTGCCGCGCGGTGTGGCGTGTGTCCTTGGCGTGTGGCTGCTGCATCGTCGCGCGATGATCACGTTCGCCGTGCCGCGTCCCGCGGTGTGGGCGCAGATTGCGCGCATCGGTGCGCCGGCGGCAACCACCGGCGTGGTGTTCAGCTTCATTTATGTGCTGCTGACGCGCACGACAACGCAGTTCGGCACGCCGGCGTTGGCAGCACTGGGGCTGGGCTTTCGCATCGAAGGCATCGTGTACGTGGTGTCGGTGGGTGCGGGTGCAGCCGTCGCCGCGATTGTCGGCCAGAGCCTCGGCGCCGGTGACACCGAACGCGCGCGCAAGGCTGGTTGGAGCGCAGTGCGGCTGGTGAGTGTGGTGGGCGCGATGATGGCGCTCGTTGCCATGCTGATTCCCGAGCAACTGGCGGCGTTGTTCACGACCGATGCCGCCGTGATTGCCGAAGCCGGGCGGTACCTGCGCATCGCCGCGTTCTCGCAGTTGTTCCTGGGCGCCGAGGTCGTGCTGGAAAGTGCGATGGGCGGAGCCGGGTGGACGCTGCCACCAATGCTGGGCAGCACGGCCATCACGGCCCTGCGCATTCCCGTGGGTGCGTGGGCGGCGGCGCAGTTCGGCACGACCGGATTGTGGTGGACACTCGCGCTCACGGCGGCTGCGCGTGGCGTGCTGATGGCGGCACTGTGGGGAAGCGGGCGCTGGCGGCGGGTGGTCGTGTAGGGTGTTTCAGGACAGGGGCGCCTTCAACCCGTAGTCGCCGTTTGCTACGGCATCTATTATAATAGAGAGTGTGATAGCCTCATTCGGTGATGGCGCAACCGAGGACTTGTTCAACGGAATCGACAGCCGGCGAGCGCGCCGCACCTGTCCGCCGACGCTCTGGTCCGTGGTTGCACGAAAGTTGACCCAAGTGAACCGCGTCCGTGCGTTGAAGGAGCTGGCGATTCCGCCGGGAAATCGCCTCGAGCCGTTGCGTGGCGCGCGGTTGGGCCAGCACAGCATACGCATCAACGATCAATACCGGATTTGCTTCCGATGGGAGGATGGCCATGCCTATGACGTCGAAGTCACGGACTACCACTGAGCGGTCCGCTGCGCTGGTGCAGCGACGTCTGCCGACGCATCGGCCGCCGACCCATCCCGGCGAGATGCTGCTGGAGGAGTTTCTCCGCCCGTTGGGCATTTCACAGTCGTCCTTCGCTGTACAGTTGGGGGTGTCGTTTCCACGACTGAACGAAGTGATCAACGCGAAGCGCGCCGTCACACCGGATACGGCCCTGCGCCTGGCACAGGTGACCGGGATGAGCGCGGATTTCTGGCTCGGCCTGCAGCAGGACTGGGACTTGTGGCACGCCCTCCGCTCGGCGGCGGCGGTGAAGATCGCGCGACTGAAGCCCTTGCCGCGCGCCGGGTAATGGCGCGCTTCGGTGTCACGTGTTGACCTGAAGACCATGCGCGTTTCTCCGATGCCCGCGCCCGCAATCACCCTGCTCACCGACTTCGGCACCGCCGACGGCTACGTCGCCGAGCTGAAGGGCGTGCTCACGTCGTGCGCGCCCGGCGTGCCGGTGCTCGACATGACGCATGACGTACCGGCGCAGGACATCGAGCACGCGCGGCTCACCGTGGCGCGCTACTGGCGCCGCTTCCCGGTGGACACGGTGCATCTCGTCGTGGTCGATCCTGGCGTGGGCACTTCGCGTGCGGCGATTGCGGTGCACAGTGAAGGACGCTTCCTCGTCGGCCCCGACAACGGCGTGCTGTCGCCGGCGCTCTTTGCGCTCGACGCGCGCGTGGTATCGCTGCCGGTCGATCCAGGCGCCTCGCCGACATTCCACGGACGCGATGTGTTCGCGCCGGCTGCTGCCCGTCTCGCGATGGGAGAATCGCTCGACACGCTCGGCGACCCGTATCACGAGGCCGTGCGGCGGCGCACACCGCAGCCTCGGCGACAGGACAACGGCTCGCTGGAAGGGGAAGTGCTCACCATCGACCGCTTCGGCAACGTCATCACCAACCTGGTGGCGCGCAACGCTGCGCGCGTGGCGATTGCCGGGCAGCAGGTGCGCGTGGTGCGCACCTACGGCGACGCCGAGTCCGGCGAACTGGTCGCGCTGGTGGGCTCGAGCGGATTCATCGAGATCGCGGTGCGCGATGGCGATGCGGCTGCGGACTGGCAGATCGTGCGCGGACAGCGGGCGGTGCTGTATTCGGCGTAGGCGCAATTTTGGTACGCATTGCGACGGAATGATGCGTTGACATCATGGGTGTAGTTGGTTAGCATCATTCATGCGTACCACCATCGATCTCGACGACGTGCTGCTTACCAGGCTGCGCGATGAGGCCCATCGCGAAGGGGTATCGTTCCGTGCACTGTTGCACCGGGTGATCCTTCGCGGCCTCGAAGCCCCGGCGCCCCCGCGGGACATCGTCTACGAGGCACCCTCGTTCGCCATGGGGCAGGTGCGCGAAGGGATCAATCTCGTGAAAGCATTGCAGCTGGCCGGCGATCTCGAGGACGAAGAGGTCATCCGCAAGATGACGCAGGGTCGCTGAACGGATGATCGTTCCGGATGTCAACCTGCTGCTCTACGCCAAGAACCGTGACATGCCGCAGCATGAGCGGGCCGACCATTGGCTCAAGGCGATCATGGGTGGCGATGAGCCCATTGGATTTTCGTGGTTCGTCCTCGTGGGATTCGTGCGAATCGCCACCAACCCGCGCGTGTACCGGAGGCCGATGACCGTGTCGGAGGCGATGAGCATCGTGGATGGATGGCTCAGCAACCGCCTCGTGTCGATCATCGAGCCTACACCATCGCATTGGGAGATCCTGCGGGCGTTGCTGCGTGAGTCGGGAACAGCCGGCAACCTGACCAACGATGCGCATCTCGCGGCCCTGTGCATCGAGCGTGGTGCGACGCTGCATTCCGCCGACGGCGATTTCTCGCGATATCGCGGCCTGCGCTGGGTCAACCCGCTGGTGACGTCGTAGTCAGGCGGTACCCCGCAGTCCGCTATGATACCCGTTGCTGACGGGCGCCCGTGCCGCCTGCCGCGGCCGACACGAGCCGTCCGAATCGCATCAGCCACAGCGGCAACCCGATGAGCAGGCCGCCCACGTTGACCCCGATCGCCGTCCACGATACGGCCGACAGTCCGTTCTGCGCGCCCATTGCCACGCGCCACGAGTCGTAGTGGATCGCCACGAAGATCAGCAGCACCGACGTCGCCAACAGGGTCATGAACATGGCCAACTGCTCGACGAACGGCCGCTGTTGCGCCTTCGGGAGCGCCAGCAGCGCCTGCTTGCCGGGCACGTTGTACATCGCCGGCCGGCTGAACGCCCACTGCGCCATGACGAGCACGAGCAGCGTCGTGCACACACCGATGGCCGGTAGCGCGAACCAACTGGCGATCGAGCGCGTGGAGAATGCATCGGCGGCGCCCGACGGGCCGAAGTGCGTGGGGATCGTTTCAGGCAGGCGCTCGTACGTGACGATCGCGAACGTGATCCACGCGATCAGCAGCGCAAGGTCGAGCAGTACGATGAATCGGCGAATTGCGGGCATGCGTGGCTCCGGCGGGTTCGTTGGACAGCATGACGCGGATGACGCGGACAAGCGCGGATTGCTCCGTGACGGCGGCCGGGCTCCCGGTGAATTCTGGGAGCTTTCGTTTTCTTATTGTGGATCGAGTGTAATACTGCGGAATTGTCTCGATCATCAACAAGAAAACGGAGCGGTGCGGGCGCCCAACGACATGTCAGTGCTCACGGAGCAATCCGCGCTTGTCCGCGTTATCCGCGTTAGTCAGTTCAAGGTGCCCGACTCGCCCTGCGATCCAACCGATGACGTACTGGTCGGGGTCACCGGACGCCGGGCCGCCACCACGCCTTGCACAGGCGTCGGTGTTTGCCAGACCGGCACCGCGACTTCGGTGAGTGTGGTGTCCATGCGGATCCTGGCGATGCCGCCGCGGGAGGTCACGACCGCGCCCAGTCCCACCGTGGCCACGGCCCAGGTGAAGCCGAGGGCAATGAGTCGGGAGAGAATGCCGGCCACCGGCACCGAGGCCATGAGGGAGGCGCCGAACCACACCAGGCTCAGGGCGAAGAGCCCCACGACCAGCCCGCGCAGGGCCGCGGCCCGCGAACCGGAGTGGCCGCGTCCGGCCAAGGCTCGGCCAATCACCAAGGCCACCGCCAGGAGGCCCAGGGTGAACGCACCCGCGTAGGCCAGCGACCAGGCCAGTACCACGATGGGAATGGCCAGGATACCGATGATGGTCAGGATGCAGGCCAGCACCAGCACTGCGAGCAGCTGCGCGGCCAGCGCCTGCCACAGCAGGCCCACCCAGAAGCTGCCGCCGATGTCACGGGCCGCGGCCTTGGCAACGGCCGTGAGCGAATCTTCGGCCGTCGTCAGGACGATGAAGGCGATGACCAGCCCGATCCCGAAGATGCCTGCGACCGCGAGGGGACCGGAGTTGGCCAGCGCCAGCATGGCTGTCAGCCCTGGCGCGCGCGGCGGGACGCGGTGGCCAGTGCGCGCAGCCCCACGACGCCCACCCCGGTCACCGCCACGAATCCGCCCATGATGAGGGCCATCGTTTCGGGGGTGCTGGTCTGTATGGCCTGAAGGCCCGGCTGGCCGAGGATGGTGCTTACCAGGTCGCTGCTGGCGGCGCTGAACTGCTCGCGCACGCGCTCGAGGCCCATCTGGGTCATGAGCAGGGCGATATCGGCCCGCGCGATGGCCCACGTGCCGGCCGCCGTGATGAGGCCCGCCGAGACGGCTGCCCCCACGCCGGCCGCGACGCGGGCGGGGCGGGTGGCCGGAACAAACTGCTGGGCGGTGTGCAGGGCGGCCGCATGCCACGGCTCGAAGACCTGGACCTGGCTCATGACCCGGTCGGCGAACGCCGCCGACGGCGCAAAGTCGGGCAGGGTATCCAGCGCCACCATCAATTCCCGCGCCTTGTCCAATTCACTGCCACAGGCCGCACACTGTCGGACGTGAGCCCGGAGGGGGGCTACGCCGAAGCCTTCTTCTCCGTCGAGAAGCAGCTCGATTTCGTCTGGTCGCAGGTGTCGGTCTTGCATTTGGAGCCTCGTTGAGGGGCCTACGCGGCCGCCCCGTGGGGAGTTTCAGGTTGAATGAGCGGGGATTTCGAGGGGACG
>CAZPON010000072.1:0-11835 GCA_964588045.1 uncultured Gemmatimonas sp. | reverse complement strand
TGCTCGCCCGCTTCATCACCGACTACGGCAAGATCCTGCCGAGCCGGCTGAGCGGCGTCGACGCCCGTCACCAGCGGCAGTTGTCCCGGGCCGTGAAGAAGGCGCGTTTCCTCGCGCTGCTCCCGTACGTGAAGGGGCAGACAGGCTGATATGACCGGAGCCGTCGCGCCGGATTCCGCCGCGACTGCTCCGCGGGAACGCGGGTGGCGTTGGTTCCTGTTGGCGTTGGTGCTCATGGTGGCCGTCACGGCGGCCCCGCAGTGGACACCGGCATTGGCGCTCTTCGCCGGGACCGTACGTCTGCTGCTGCCAATCGAGCAGTTCGCCCTGCTGGTGCTGGTCGCCATCGCGACCTGCGCCGTCGTGGGGTGGTGGGCCGGCGGACGACTCTCGGTCGCCGTGCTCTGGCTGGTGATGGCCAGTTGGGTTGTCTGGAAGCTGCCGCTGCCGGTCCATGGCTACGGCGCCTTTCTGCGGGGGTGGACGATCAGCCTCGGTGCCGCGTTCGGTTTGATCTGCCTGACCACCCGGAGCCGTCCGTTCCTTGGACGCGCGCTGGCGGCGACCGCCCTGGCGGCCGTGGTGACGGTGACCGGGCTGTCAGGACGCACCGCTGCGGCCGGACCGTTCGATGAGGCGGCGCGGATGCTCGGCAAGGAGTATCAGCGTCGTGTGCAGGAATCGCTGGATTCGTGGCGTCAGCGCACCGAATCGCCGGCCTGGCAGGCGTTCGCGCGTCGAATGCCCGGGGCTGCGACGCGCGCCGATCGACTGGCCACGACGCTGGGATCGCTGGGGGATGCCGGTGCCTCGGGAACGGGGGGAAGCCGCGCATCACAAGGACCGTTGTTGGTGCTTGCCCCGGCGTTGCTCGCCTTGGAGTCGTTGCTGGCGCTTGGCCTCGGCTGGGCGGCCTATCATCGGTTGTCGCGAGTGCGCATCGGGCCCCCGCTCGGCGCCATGCGCGACTTGCGATTCAACGACCAGTTGGTGTGGGGGTTGGTGGTGGGGGCGACGTTGTTGCTCCTGCCCACGCTCGCCGAATGGCGGACGGCGGGCGCCAACCTGCTGTGTTTCTTCGGCATCCTGTACGCCCTTCGCGGCGTCGGGGTGCTGACGTGGTGGATCCCCGATCGCGTGGCGGCCCTCGTGCCGCTGGCGTTGGTGATTCTGGTTCCGCTCCTTGGCCCGGTCGTGGTGCTGGCGTTTGCGCTGGCGGTCACGTTCGTCCTGGGGCTAGGCGATACTTGGCGCGATTTCCGCGCCGGTGCTGAAGCGCGCCGGCCTGGATCGCTCCGCTGACCCGGAGTTTCTCATGGAAGTCATTCTTCGCAACGCCGTCGACAAGCTGGGACATCCGGGTGACATCGTCTCCGTGTCGCCGGGCTTCGCTCGTAACTATCTCATTCCCCGCGGGTTCGCCTTCGAGGCCACCGAGGGCAACCGGAAGCGCATCGCGCTCGAGAAGAGCCGTCTCGAGGCCCTCGAGAACGAGCGCATCGCCGCGGCCCAGACCATCGCCGACAAGCTTGGCGAGGTGTCGGTGACCTTTGCCGCCCGAGTCGGCGAGGAGGGCAAGCTGTTCGGTTCCGTCACGACGGCCGACATTGCCCACCAGCTCGAGGTGCAGGGCTACAAGATCGAGAAGCGCCAGATCGAGCTCAACGAGCCGATCAAGGCGCTGGGCGTCTATCGCGTCGGTGTGCGCCTGCACGCGGACGTGAAGCCCGAGATCAAGGTCTGGGTCATCAAGCAGTAATCCGTCGGCCTGACGGCAGTTGGAGCCGGGGGTGCCCGCAACGGCGCCCCCGGTTTTTTCGGTTTTCCCCCTGTTCTCCGAGCGGGGAAGACCGCAACCTTCAGGTGGTACGCGGGTACCGTTCCGTAGGCGTCTCCCGTCTCCCATCTCCCGTCTTCCCTTGTCCGATCGTCCTGCCAGTCCCGGCGACCCCATCGCGCGCCAGGCGGCTGCTCTCGCCGCCGACCTGAAGGCCACTGACATCGTCGTGCTCGATCTGCGGGGAGTGACGGATATGACCGACTACTTTGTTATCGCCAGTGGGACTTCCGACACCCACGTCCGGGCAATTGCCGACCATATCGAGGCAGGGCTCAAGGCGGCTGGGGTGTCTACTACGATGACTGAGGGCCTCACGCAGGGCCGGTGGGCGGTTCTCGATTACATGGATTGCGTCGTGCACGTGTTTCACCCGACGCTACGGCAGTTTTATCAACTTGAGCGGCTCTGGGGGGATGCCAGGCCGGTGTCGCTCGAGGCAGGTTCACAGCTTTCCGAACGCTCCAGGGGCGTTGCCGCCTCGCGCGCCGCGCGCTAGGCGGTTTGGGGTGGTTCGGGACCTTCCGGGGACTCCCGTGATCTCGATCGCAGGACGCTACGCCCGCTCCGGGGCACGAATGATTGTAGCTGCCGCGACGCTGGCTTTCGTCGCGGGGGCAGCGCCATTGCGCGCCCAGTACTTCGGTCAGAACCAGGTGCAGTACGACCACCTGAAATGGAAGGTGATCGAGACCGAGCATTTCCTGGTGCACTACTATCCGGCCATCGGCGACGTCGCACCCGAGGCCGCGCGGATGGCCGAGCGCTCGTACGCGCGCCTGTCGCGCCTGATGTCGCACCAGTTCCGCGAGAAGAAGCCGATCCTGCTGTTCGGATCCACCGGCGATTTCGCCCAGAGCAACGTGTTCGGCGACCTCGGCGAAGGCACCGGCGGTGTCACCGACCCGCTGCGGCAGCGCATGGCGCAGTTCTTCACCGGCGACTGGGCAAGCTTCGAGCACGTGCTCCAGCACGAAATGGTGCACGTCTTCCAGTTCGACATCTTCTCGCGCGGCCGTGCCGGCGCGGGGCTGGAGAACCTGGCGCAGGTCAATCCGCCGCTGTGGTTCATGGAAGGTCTCGCCGAGTACTTCTCCATCGGCGACAAGCATCCGTGGACCGATGCATGGGTGCGCGACGGTGTCGTGAATGGCACGCTGCCGAGCATCCGGATGATGATGGAGCGCCCCGACAAGTACTTCCCATATCGCTACGGCTTGTCGGTGTGGCAGTACGTGGGCTCACGTTGGGGCGACGAGGTGATCGGCGAAGTCATGAATGCCGTGCCGTCGCTGGGCATCGACCGGGCGTTCCGCCGCGAAATCGGCCTCACGCTCGACGAGTTGAGCGCTGAATGGGTGCAGGCGATGCAGGCGCGCTACCTGCCGGTGGTTGCAGAGCTCGACCGGCCGCGCTCCTTCGCCGAGCCGCTGCTCTCGCAGAAGCGCTCGAAGAGTATCGCCAACCTGTTCGTGGCCCCGTCGATCTCCAGCAACGGCAAGCTGATCACGTACATCGCGTACGGCAGCCTGATCAAGGGTGAGGTCTTCCCGGATCTCTACCTCGCCGACGCCGAGACCGGCAAGCGGCTGTCGCGGCTGGTCAAGACCACTACCAACCCCGACTTCGAGCAGCTGCGCTTCATCTATTCGCAGCCGGCGTTCTCTCCCGACGGCAAGCAGTTGGCCTTCACCGGTCAGCGCGGCGGTCGCGACGTGCTGTATTTGCTCGACATCAAGTCGCGCAACATCGTCAAGCGCTTCGACGTGAAGGGACTCGATCAGGCGCAGAGCCCCAGCTTCTCGCCCGACGGGCGTCGCATCGTGTTCAGCGGGATGAAGCACGGGGCCACCGACCTGTATATGGTGTCGCTCGACGGCACCGGGATGCAGCAGCTCACCAACGATCAGCACGGTGACTTGCAGCCGCAGTGGTCGCCCGACGGCAAGACGATCGCGTTCGTCAGCGATCGCGGTCCCGAAACCGACTTCAGCATCCTGAAGGTCGGCAAGATGAAGGTGTCGCTGCTGGACCTGGAGACCGGCAAGGTGTCGGTGTTGCCCAATCAGGCGGGGCTGAACATCAACCCGCAGTGGGCACCTGACGGGCGTTCCATCGCCTATCTCACCGATCGCACCGGCACCTCCAACCTGTTCCTGTACGATCTCGACGCGAAGGAACACTACCAGCTCACGAACGTGCTCGGCGCGATCAACGCCGTCGCCGAGATCTCGCCGGCCATCTCGTGGGCGCACGAAGCCGACGTGCTGGCGTTCGTGTACTACGAGAAGAGCGAGCATGCGATCTGGAAGCTGAAGAATCCGCGCGCGCTCAAGAAGGAGCCATTCCGCGACGCGGCGATGATCGCCCAGAGTGCCATGCCCACGGGACCGCCGGGCACGGTGCTTGGTGCGCGGCCGTCGGCGCCGGTCGACGCGACGGGTGCGCCCGTGCCGGCTGCGCGCATCGACCCGGGCGTCCACCTCAGGCCCGGCAGCGTGCGCGACACGGCGCTGGCCAGCCAGTCGATCTACCGGTCGTCGAACAGTGTGGCGCGCACCTCGAGCGAGTTGCCGGTCAGCGTCGTGGCGCGCACGGCCGAGACGCTGAGTATCCGCGCGATGATGGACAGCTTCGACTTCAACCTGCCGGATTCGACGCGCTTCAAGGAAACGAACTACAAGGTGCGGTTCACGCCCGAGTACGTGGCGCAACCTTCGATCGGCTATCAGGCCGGTGGCATGGGCCAGGGCGCGTACGGCGGCACCATGATCATCCTCAGCGACCTGCTGGGCGATCATCGCCTCGCGCTGGCGGCGGCCGTGAACGGCCAGTTGAGCGATGCCCAGGTGTTCGTCGGCTATACGAGCCTCGGACGACGGCTGCAGTACGCCACGGGCGTTGCGCAGACGCCGATTTACTACATGTCCGGCTACGCCGAAATTCCCGTCGGCAACGGCCAGTCGGTGATCACGCAGGAAATGACACGCCTCGTGATGCGTGAAGTGTTCCTGTCGGGCCTCTACCCGATCAATCGCTTCACGCGGTGGGAGCT
Source organism: uncultured Gemmatimonas sp. (assembly GCA_964588045.1). GTDB lineage: Bacteria > Gemmatimonadota > Gemmatimonadetes > Gemmatimonadales > Gemmatimonadaceae > Gemmatimonas. The sequence continues at coordinate 6,943 of CAZPON010000072.1, read as the reverse complement.
CGGCATTCGCTTCAACAACATCGACGAACAGGTGTTCTCGATGCAGCAGACGTACGACTACAACCTGGGCATCGGCAGCAGTGGACAGCGCAGCCCGTCGCGCAACATTGCATCGGCCAACAACTGGTCGCCGTACGTCGCGTATGTGAAGGACAACACGATGAACGGGTACAACGGCCCCATTTCCGGGACACGCGCGCGTTTCGAATACCAGCCGAACATGGGAAGCTGGCAGTGGAACGAGTTCCTGGCCGACGCGCGGCACTACACGCCGTTGCTGTTCAACTACGTCACGTTCGCGACACGGGCCTCGGCCATGCTGTCGATGGGCCGTGACGAAATGCGCTTTCCCAAGTGGCTCGGCAGCCCGTACTACATCCGCGGCTACAACCGCGACAACATGAGCTCGTCCCAGTGCAGCGGCCTGCCGACCGACAACGGGCAGCAGTGCAGCGGCGTCGAGACCATCGGCAGCCGCATCGCATTCGTGAATGCCGAACTACGCTTCCCGCTCCTGCGGCGCATCTCGGCCAACCTCGGCATGGTGCTGCCGCCGATCGACGGGCTCTTTTTCTACGACGCCGGTGTGGCGTGGTCGAAGGGGCAGTCGCTGGTCTCGTCCATGCGGCCCGGCTACAACATCGACCAGGAGCGGGCGCTGCTGCAGAGCTACGGCATCGGCGCGCGCATCAACCTGTTCAACTTCGCGATCATTCGCTGGGATTACGCGAAGGCCGTCAACCGGCCGAACCAGCCATGGTTCGGGACATGGTTCTTCGGGGGAAGCTACTGAGCGCGGGAACGGCCAGGGCGCGCCAGCCAATGTGCTGAGCCGGCTGGCCGTTCCCGGTTGAAGTCCCCCCTCCCCGCGACCGCCTCCAACGGGTAGTTTCCCCCCGTGCGCACGCTCTTCGCGTCGGCGCTTCTGGCTCTCGCGTGCGGCTGTGCTGATCGCTCGTCCCGCCCCTCCGGAGCAGACGCCACTCCCAGCATTCCTGGTGGACCTGATCCTGTCGTGCTGCGCGTGGCGCGCGACGGTGGGATCATGTCGGCCTACCCCTATCCTGGGCTTGATTCGGTGCTCTGGCGGTCCAGCACGCGTGCACCAGCCCTCGATGAGATCATTGCCTTCGGTGCCGAGGACGGCTACCTCGCCGCGGTCGATGCCAGGCGCAAACCCGTGCGCGTGGACCTCCGGCTGGGAACGGTCACTACGAGTCGCGACAGCGGACTGCGCGCCCTCTCGTCGTCGGATGGCGCGGCCATCTACGCGCTGACGCCGGCTGGCGAGATCACGCGATTCACGCCCAGCGGCGGCGACTGGAAGTTCCGCCCCACGCTGCCGGCGTCCGCACTGTTCGCACAGTCGGACGGATCCCTCATCGTGGCGGGCGCGAGCGGCAGGAAGGCCATCGTGTGGCGCATCCGTCCGCCGGGCCAGGAAATCGTCGATACCATCGAGTTCGACGTGGGAGGCACGGCGGCCGCGAACGCCGCGATGATCGCCGCCACGGCGGGCAGCCTCGAGGATCGCGTGTACTTCGGCGCGCACGAGTCGGTGATCGCCGTGCGCTCACGCGACATGCAGAAGGCGCTCGAGGTCGATCTCGGTGATCCGGTGCGCGCCATCGTGTCGACGCCAAGCGGCGATCGCCTTTTCGTCGCCCTCGACGATGACCGCTCGCTGCGCATCGTCGATCGCTTCGAGGAGAAGGTGCGCGGGCGCATCACGCTGCCCGGCGTGTCGGGTGCGCTGCGCATGGACGCGCTCGGACGCCTGCTGCTGGCCCGTGGCGAGGCCGATTCCGTGTACGTCATTGGCCTCGGCGACGGCGAGGTGATCGGCACCGTCCAGTCCTCGTGGCGCCCCGACCTGCCGCTCGTGCTGGCCGACGGTTCCATCGCGCTCGCGCGCGGTGACGATGTGGTGATCGCCAAGGCCGGATCGCTGGCCGATGGCCGCGTGATCGCGCGCGGCGGCATGCAGTTCTGGCACACGCTGCGCTGGAACGGCTTTCGTCCGCGTGCGGCCGGGCTCGACCAGCCGGTGCAGTTCCGCACGTCGGCGCCGCGTGACTCGAACGACATCGTGCACACCGACAGCGCACGCACTGCGCCGCCGCCTTCGTCGACGAACGCCGAGCACACGGACCCGGCGCTGTTCACCGTCTCCTTCGCCTCGGTGCAGAACGAGCGCACCGCGCGCGACCTGGTGTCGCGCATTCGCGTTGACGGAAAGTCACCCCGCATTACCACGTCGGAGCGCAACGGAACCATGCTGTATCGCGTCGTGATGGGGCCGTTCGGCTCGCGTGCCGAGGCCGAGCGAGTGGGCAAGGCCTCCGGGCAGAGTTATTGGATTTTCGAGGGAACGCCATGACCGGCATTCCGGCGGCGCTGCCCAACTCCTGGGAGAACGAAGGGCAACGGCTGTCTCCGCTCCTCGACAATGTGTGCGCGACGGTCATTGCGGGCATCGACAATGCCGCGGCGGCGGCGGTCGCGATCGGCGTGGCTCGTGCGCAGGGGATGCGCCGACGCGTGGCGATCGCCGATCTGGTTGGCGAGTGCCCGCCGCTCGAGGCGCTCAACCGCAGCGATGATCCGCACGGCATCGCCGACAGCTTTCTTTACGGCGTATCGCTCAACAAGATCGCGCGTCCGGTGAACGAGGCCGGCAGTGTGTTCCTGATGCCGAGTGGCACCGAGTCCGTCGCACACGAAGCGGTCTATGCCAACGATCGCTGGCGTCGCCTGGCGGCCGGTTTCCAGCAGGTCGGCGCCCTCCTGATCGTGGTGGCGGTATCAGGCACGCCGGGCTTCGCCGACCTGTGCGGCTACATCGGGGCACTGCTGCCGGTGGGCGACACCCGCTTTCCGATGCCACCCGGTGTGCCGATTCTGGCCCCGCCTCCGGATCCGGCCGAAGCGCCGCCTCCCGCGCCACCACGCGAGAAGGCTGCGCGTGCACGACAGGCGGCGGTGGAGACCCGTGCCGGACGCCGGCGCAACGTGATTGCTGCCGTGGTGGCCCTGGGCGCCGTGGCGGTGGGCGTTGGCACGTTCTGGCCCCAGATCGTCAAGCGACTGCCGGCACCGGTGGCCGCCTGGCTCGGGGTGGCAGGTCCGGCCGCCGACACGACGGCCATGCTGGTCAAGCCGACGCCGATGGACGCCCTGCGTGGCGCCGACAGCACCCTGGACGACTCGGCGTCACTCGACTCCACCGGTCGTGGCATGGAAATCCCCGCCATCGCGAATCCAGCCGATTCCGCGATCGCCTCCCGGTATGCGATCTTTTACAGCTCGGCCAACACGCGCCGCGAGGCGATGGCGGACGAGCGGCTCAGGACGCAGCCGGCGCTGGCGGTGGCACCGGTGATCCTGGACGGTGCGGAGTGGTTTCGTGTCTTCATCGGCGCATCGATCGAACGTGAGGACGCTGATCGCCTGCTCGCGCAGTTGCGTGAGGCAAGGGTGATCAGTGGCGGCAATGTCACCAGCGTGCCGTTTGCGTTGCGACTGGAGGGTGGCGTGACCGTGGCCTCCACCCCGTCGCGCCTCATCGAGTACAGTACCAAGGGCATTCAGGCGTACGCGCTGCTGCAGGCGAACGGAAGCGCGACGCTGTACACCGGCGCGTTCGAATCACCGGCGCAGGCGGCGACGCTCGCGGATTCATTGCGTGCACTGGGGATCTCACCGGTGCTGGCTTATCGAACAGGGAGAGCGTTCTAGTGCGGTTGACGAAGCTGGAGGTGCACGGATTCAAGGCGTTTGCCGACCACACGGAGTTCGTGTTCGAGCGCGGTGTGACGGCCATCGTGGGTCCGAACGGCAGCGGCAAGTCCAACGTGTCCGACGCGGTGCGCTGGGTGCTGGGTGAGCAGCGCGCGCGTGCCATGCGCGGCGCGAAGATGGAGGACGTGATCTTCCACGGCTCGTCGGCGCGCAAGGCCGTGAACATGGCCGAAGTGTCGCTGCACTTCGAGAACAACGACGGCGAACTGCCGATCCCGTTCAAGGAAGTGGTGCTGACACGGCGTCTGCTGCGCTCGGGCGAGAGCGAGTACCTGCTCAATCGCGCGGTGTGCCGCCTGCGGGACATCCAGGACCTCGTGCGCGGCACGGGACTGGGCGCGGACTCCGGTGTCGTCATCGAAAGCCGCATGATCGACGCCCTGCTCTCCGATCGTCCGGATGACCGGCGCGAGCTGTTCGAGGAAGCGGCCGGCGTCGGGCTCTATCGCGATCGTCGTCGCAGCGCGGAACGCCGTCTCGACGAGACCACGGTCGACCTGGCACGCCTCGACGACCTCATCTCCGAAGTGCAAAGCCAGGTGCGGTCGCTCGCGCGTCAGCGCCGTCGCGCGGAGCGGCATGCGGAGCTGACGTCGCGTCGCTTCCAGGTGGAGCTGTCGCTCGCCACGCGCGAGATGGCGGCGTGGCGCGATGAACTGTCTGCCCTCGATGGTCGTCTCGCCGACCTGTCGGCGGGCATGCCCGGCGCCGAAGCGGCCATTCACACGGCAGAGGCGGCGCGCGAGACGGCGCACAGTGCGCGTGCGACGGCCGAAGCGAGTCGCGTGGAGCTGGCGCGCCTCGCCGGCGAGCAGCGCGAGACGACGCAACGCCGCGAACGTGAGCTGGCGGTGGCGGAAGAACGCCAGCGCAGCACCATGCAGCGCCGGCAGCGCGCCGAGGAAGAGCGGCGTGAGAACGAGGCATTCGGCCGTCGCCTGCGTGAAGACCGTGAACGCGCCGCGGCCGACAAGTCCACGCTGGAGCGGGAACTGGCCGATGCCGGCGAAGCGCTCGAAGAGCGCGTCGCGGCCGAGCAGACCACACGCGAAGCGGTGCAGCGCGCGCGCGCCGTGCTCGAGCAACTCGAGCGCGCCGTGCGCGAGCACCGTGACCAGGCGCGTCGCCTCGAACTCGACCGCGACGGTGCGGAACGCGAGCACGCCGAGACCGAGCAGCGCCGCCACGCGCTGGAACTCGAACGGCAGCAGCTCACGGATGCACTGGCGCAAGCCGAGCGTGAATTGATCGCCGCACGCGAGCAGCTCGACCTCACGACGGCGAACGCCCGTGACGCGCAGCAGGCACTGGAAGGCGCGCGTCTCACCGCCGCCACCGCGCGCACGGCCGACGCCGAGTCGCGCAGTGCGCTGGCCACGGCCGTCGAGACGCGCACCGCGCTCGAGGGACGTCGCAACGCGCTCGAAGCCCTCGAACGCGAGCGTGTCGGTCTCGCGCCATCGGCGGCCAAGCTGCTCAAGGTGCGCGAGCAGTTCGGCGATGGCGCCGTGCTTGGCCCGCTCACCGACTTCGTCACTGCCGACGGTGAGGCTGCGAAACTCGTGGAGCGCTACCTCGGCGCGACACTGCACGCCATCGTCGTGCGCGACGCCGATGCGGCGCGCGCGGTGCGGCGCTGGCATGCGGAAACGCAGCCCGGTCCGCTGCTGCTGCTGCCGCTCGATGTCGTCTCCGAAATCTCCGCCGATGCCGATGCGCTGTCGGACAGCGTGCAGGCCAGCGGACCGGCGGTGCGCTGGGTGCGGGCGCTGCTGGGCAAGGTCAAGTCGGTGGATGGCGGCGAAGCGTTCGTGGACGATCGCGGCGCCGTGTTCCTTCCCGGCACGGTGTCGGGCCCCGGTCCGCTGCAGCGCCGTGCCGAGTTGACGCGACTGGAAAGCGATCTGACCACTGCGGATGCGGCCCGTGATGCGGCCGCGACGGCCGCCGAAGCCGCCCGGCGCGCACTGGGCGAGGCCGAGCGTGCACAGCAAGCCGCCGTGGATGCCTTCAATCGCGCGCAGCAGGAAGCGCGTCGCGCCGACGAAGTGCGCGCCGAGGTCGAACGTCGCCGCGAGCGTGCCGAGCGCGAAGTGCAAGCGGCCAGCGTCCTGGCCGAGCGGCTCGTGGCGCGCCTGTCCGAACTCGACGAACGCGCAAAGCAGTTGGCCGATCAGGCGATGGCGATGGCGGCGCGCGCTGGTGAAGCGGAGGTCGAGACGGCCGGTGCGCGCACACTGCTCGGCGACGCCGAGCGCGAGCAGGAGCAAGCGCGGGAAGCGCGCGCGACCTGGCAGGTGGCGCAGGCGCAGGCGCAGGCGCGTCTTTCGGTCGCCATCGATCGCGAGAAGCGCCTGTTGGAGGAAGACTCCACGGCCGCGGCACGGATGGAATCGCTCGCGCTCGAGCTCGCGTCGTTGTCCGATGCCGACCAGCACCTCGCCGGGCAATTGGCTGCCTGGCGCACCGAGTTGGACACCGAGCAGAAGTCACTGGCCGACGCCGATGGCCGCCTGGCCGACGCCGAGCGCGCAGTGGCGGCCGCAACGACGGCGCTCGACGCTGCGGAAGCGCAGCTCGACGACGCGCGTCGTCGCGCCGGCGCGCTCGGCGAGCAACTGCACGGTGCGCAACTCCGTCACACCGAACTCGCCGGGCGTCGTGAGGCGATCCGTCAGCGCCTCGAGACCGAGTGGCGGCGATCGCTGGAAGACCTGCTGGCAGGTTTCGACGAGCTCGACCTCGAGACCGACGCCTTGCGCGCCGAGGCCGCGCAGTTGCGCAGCGCGCTCGATGAACTCGGCCCGGTGAATCCGCTGGCCATCGAGGAGCACGAGGAGGAGCAGCGCCGACTGGAGTTCCTCACCGGGCAGCGCAACGATCTCGTGTCGGCCAAGCAGTCGCTGCACCAGGCCATCCGCGAAATCGACAGCACGGCGCGCGAACTGTTCCTCGTCACGTTCGGGCAGGTGCGCGAGAATTTCCGCCAGATCTTCCTCACGCTGTTCGGTGGCGGCGAGTGCGACCTGCGCCTCGAGAATCCCGATGCGCCGCTGGACTGCGACATCGAAATCCACGCGTCGCCGCGCGGCAAGAAGACCCAGCGCCCGTTCACCGCTGTAGAGCAGGTGAATGCGCTGGG
>CAZPON010000071.1:0-11845 GCA_964588045.1 uncultured Gemmatimonas sp. | reverse complement strand
GATTCGCGCTCCAATACAGAGGACACCACCCATGCGAAGAGTACGAAAGAGTGTCGTGACGCACCAGCCAGCCGCGCCGTGTGAGACGCAGGCCGAAGCGCCGTTGGACGATGGCACGGTGGCGCTATCCGTGAACAGGTGGTGCGGCAACTCGCTGATCCCGCCACCAGTGGCGATTCCTCCCGAGCCCCGCGATCGAACGCCAGATTGTCCGTCTCTCCAAGGCCGGTGTTGAATACCCGAGCTCAGCCGGTTCTTCGGAATCATCGTCCGTATGTGATGCACCATCCCACCTTTCGCGGCGGTGTATTCTCCGCGCTTCAGGATCCAGCATTGAGCACACGGGCACGAGACCATATAGATTTTCTGACATGGCCACGTTGCTACGGTTTCCGGAGGATGTCGCTCACAGCGACCCAGAACGCCTTGGCGGCACACCGGTGTTCGTGGGCACGCGCGTCCCCATTCGATCGCTCTTCGACCATCTCGAAGCGGGCGATAGCCTCGAGGATGGCGAGCCCCAGCTCGAAGCGGAGTTCGTGGGCACGCAGACGGTCCGCGTCGCCTGATATGGGATCGCTGCCCGTCCTCGCCGCTCGAAACACCCCCCCCACATGCGCCCTCATCCCGCCCTCCTCCTCGTCACCGGCATCGGTCTGGCCGCACTCATGGCCGCGTGTGACAAGGCCGCGGCCGACGCGGTACCGCCGCCAGCAGCCGTTGCATCGGGCGCGGCGACGCCGAACGTCCTCACGGCGCTGACACCGACCGGCGATTCGCTCAGCGACTCGGTGCTCATTGCCCGCGCGGACCGGGGCCGCATCATGGGCGCGGATTCCGGTGCCATCTGGGTGGTGATGATCAGCGACTTCCAGTGTCCGTACTGCCGCCAGTGGCACGATTCGTCGATGGCGAAGCTGACGCGCGACTACGTCGTCACGGGCAAGGTGCGCGTCGCGTACCTCAACCTCCCGTTGCCACAGCACCAGTTTGCGCGTGCACAGGCCGAAGCCGGGCTGTGTGCCGGTGCGCAGGGCCGCTTCTGGCCGTATGCCGAGCAGTTGTTCGCGCGGCAGCAGCGCATCGAAAAGCTGGCGGTCGTGCAGCCCGTGCTCGACAGTGTGGCACGTGCGCTTGCGCTGGACATGGAGGAGTTCGGCCGGTGCCAGCGGCGCGGCGCGATTCGTTCGCTGCTCGAATCGGACATCCAGCAGGCGAACCAGGCCGGCGTGCGATCGACACCGTCGTTCCTCATCGGCGACTTCCTCGTCGAGGGCGCGATTCCCTACCCCGATTTCCGGCGGGCCGTGGATACGGCGCTGGTGCTGGCGCGCAACGCCAAGGGGTCGCGCTGAACGCTGCGGTGCGTGTCGCCTACACTGCGGTCGCGCACCTCGCCCGCGCGGCCGCGCTGCTGGCGCCGCCTGGCCCCAGCAAGCTGGCACGCTCGCTGCGCGCACGTCGCGGACTGGTGCACCGGCTGCAGTCGCAGGCGCGTGCCGTGCGCGATCCGGCACGCCCGTTGATATGGCTGCACGCGCCCTCGGTGGGCGAGGGGCTGCAGGCACGCCCGGTGGCGCAGGCACTGCGCGCAGCGCATCCCGACTGGCAGCTCGCGTACACGTTCTTTTCGCCGAGCGCCGAACGGTTCGCGCAGGGCATGCACGCCGATATCGCCGACTATCTCCCGTTCGACCGGGCCGCTGATGCCGACGCGTTGCTCGATGCACTCGCGCCGTCGGTGCTCGTGTTCGCGAAACTCGATGTGTGGCCGGTGCTGGTGGAGCGGGCGGTTGCGCGCGGCGTGCCGGTGGCGTTGATCAGCGCCACACTGGCGGCGTCATCCGGACGACTCGGATGGTGGTCGCGTCAGCTTGTCGGAGACGCGTACGCATCGTTGAACGCCGTCGGCGCCATCGACATCGACCACGGCGAACGGCTGATCGGGCTTGGCGTGAAGCGCCAGGTGCTGCGCATCACCGGCGACACGCGATTCGATCAGGTGGCGGAACGTGCTGATTCCGTCAACCGCAACTCGCCGCTGCTTGCGGCGCTCGCATCCACGCGCACGACACTCGTGGCCGGCAGTACGTGGCCCGCCGACGAAGCCGTGCTCTGTGCAGCGTGGTCCGCGCTTTCCACGTCGGGCGACTCGCCCGCACCACGTCTCATCATTGCGCCGCACGAACCGACGCCGGCGCACTGCGCGTCCATCGAGGCGTGGGCGCGTACTGCCGGACTGGGTGTGGTGCGACTGTCGCAGGTGGAAGGAGGACGCTGGGCGGAGGACGCCGATGTGGTGCTGGTGGATCGCGTGGGCGTGCTGGGCGAGTTGTACGCATTGGCCGACATCGCGTTCGTGGGCGGCGGATTTCACTCGGCCGGACTGCATTCGGTGATCGAGCCGGCGGCGTTCGGCGTACCGGTGGCGTTCGGGCCGCGACACGGAATGAGCCGCGAAGCGGGGCTGTTGCTGGCTGCGGGTGGCGGCCACGCGGTGCGCAACGCCGGGGAGCTGGGCACGCAGGTGCGCGTGTGGGTGGCGGACGAGGCGCGGAGGAAGTACGAGGGAGATTGCGCGCGCGCGGTGGTGCAGCGGGAGGTTGGCGCGACGGGGCGGACGGTGCGGATGATAGAGGACATGGTGACAACGGAAACGGCGCGTGGGGAGAGCCCAGCAACACAAGAGCCGAGCCGTCAGTGGACAATGCGTCGAGTCTGACGGCTCGGCTCTTGTGTTGCTGGGCTCTCCACACGCGCTGTTTCAGTTGTCTCCCGCCGCCTCACCCCTTCCCAACCAATGGAATCACCAACGTCCCCACTCCCACCGCGAGCAGCACCATCGCCGACCCCAACGCCCACTTCATCGTGAATCGCTGGTGATCGTCGAAATCCACACCGGCCAACCCCACCAGCAGGAACGTTGACGGCACGAGTGGACTCAGCAGATGCACCGGCTGCCCGATGAGCGATGCGCGGGCCATTTCCGCTGCCGTGATGCCGTACGCTTCGCCGGCCTTCGCGAGAACGGGCAGCACACCGAAGTAGAACGCGTCGTTGGAAATGAAGAACGTGAACGGCACGCTCAGGATGCCGGTGACGATCGCGAGATACGGTCCCAGCGCCGTGGGCACGAGGCGAATCACGCTGTCCGCCATGGCGTCCACCATCTTCGTGCCGGACAGGATGCCGGTGAACACACCGGCGGCGAAGATCAGCCCGACCACCGCCAGCACGTTGCCCGCGTGTCGCGACAACAGCGCCTTCTGCTGCTCGATGGTCGGGTAGTTGAGCATCACGGCAATCGCGAATCCCACCATGAACAGCACGGGGAGCGGCAGCACGGCGACGACAAGTGCGCCGAGCAGCGCCAGCGTGAGCAGTGCGTTCACGATCAGGCGATCCGGCCGCCGGTGTTCCGTGTCGGGTTGGTAGTCGGGGTTGGCCAGTTCCTCCTCGAGCACCTGCGCCGTTGCCGGTGAATCCGGGCCCGCGGCGGCCAGCCGCTTGCGTTCGCGCACTCCCAGCACCCGGGCGACGTACAGCACCCACACCACGCCCACCAGCATGGGGGGAATCAGCGGCACGAACACGGTGCTCACGTCGATGCCGAGCGCGCTCGCCGCGCGCGCGGTTGGTCCGCCCCACGGCAGGATGTTCATCACGCCGCCGGCAAGCATCGTGACGCACGCCAGCACCAGCGGCCGCATGCCCAGGCGCCGATACAGCGGCAGCATGGCCGCCGTGGTGATCATGTACGTGGTGGAGCCGTCGCCGTCGAGCGACACGAACAGGGCCAGCGCCGCCGTGCCGACCACGACCTTCATGGGATCGCCGTGCACGAGGCGCACGAGGCGTTGCACGAACGGCTCGAACAGTCCCGCGTCGATCATGACCGCGAAATACAGGATCGCAAACATGAGCATGACGCCCGTGGGTGCGAGGCGCGTGATGCCGGCGATGATCATGGTGCCAAGTTGCGGCGCGAATCCGCCTGCCACGCCGAACGCGAGCGGCACGAGAATCAGCGCCGTGAGCGGCGACATCCGCTTGGTCATGATGAGCGTCATGAAGACGATCACCATGCCGTAGCCAAGGAGGGCCAGCATGCGTGTGCGTTACCGCCGCGCGGGAGCGATGGGCAGCACGATGTGCGACGGATACGTGGCGCTGTGCTGGATCGCGATGCCGGTCGTGACCATCCGGCGGTTCCTGCCGAGCGGCTCGCCGGTGTTGGGATTCACGTCGAAGCGCGGAAAGTTGCTGCTGGAAATGTCGACGCGGATGCGATGGCCTTTCTTGAACACATTGGCCGTCGGGAACGGCTCGATGGTGAACGCGTACACGCGCCCGGGCTGCAGCATCACCGCGTGATCGCGCGTGGCCCGGTACCGGCCGCGCACGATGGCGTCGGTGAGGTTCATGTCGAAGCCACCGGGCCAGTCGGTGCTGGACGGATACACGTCGAGCAGCTTGGCGGTGAAATCGGCATCCACCGTGGACGCCGACGCGTGCAGCACCACCGTGATGGGGCCGATCACGGTCACGTCTTCCGTCAACGGCTCCGTCTGGAACACCACGACATCGGGCCGCGCGCGCAGCGGCAGCCACGGTGCGCGCGACGGCGGGAAACGCGGATCCTCGCGCTGGTCGAACGCGCCGTCCTTCAGGCGCGCCGACGCGCCGCCGCCGATGGTCGGCACCGGATGACGCGGATCGAACGTGTACGTGGTCTGCGAACGCGCGGCTGCCGGTTTCGTGACGCGCAACGAGCCGTCGGCGTGGAAGTAGTAGGGCACGAACCGCGTGCCGGCCAGCGGCCACTCGTTGGCGGTGCGCCAGTAGCCGCCGTGAAACAGGCGGCCGTTGCCATCCTTGCGGCCGTCGCCGGTGCCCATCACGAACACGCGCACGGCGGCATCGCGTTCGGCGCCGTTCGTCTTGCCCGCAAGGTGGTGGTCGAACCAGCGCACATGGAAGTCGGTGAGGAAATCCATGACCGCCGCGCTGTCACCGAACGCCACGTCGCCCGCGTACGGCAGGTTGTTGCCGCCGTGCTTCCACGGGCCCACCATCACTGCCTGCGGCGCCTTCTTGATCTTCCGCAGCTCGGTGAAGTTGCGAAACGTTCCGGCCAGGAAAATGTCGTACCAGCCGCCCACGTGCAGCATCGGGATGTCCGACGTCTCGGCGTAGTGTTCGTCCCACGCCAGCATCGGGTCCTTCCAGAACGCGTCGTAGTTCGCGCGCTCGAAGAAGTCGAGATACCAGGCTTCGTACAACGGCGCGACGGACAGCGGATTGAGGCCGCGCCGCATGGGCTGCACGCCGTACCAGTCCTCGACTTTCTCCTTGTTCAGCAGTGCCCTCACGTCGTCGGATGGCGCGTCGGCCAGCAACTGGCTCCACGCCCACGTGAGCTGACGTCCCATTTCGTACGTGCCGCGAAAGCGCACGCCATGGTCCCACGCGTTCGACATGCCGCCCATGTTGAGGAGCATGGCTTTCAGCGACGGGGGATTGTACTGCGCGGCACCCGCCTGCGTGTGCGCGGCAAACGACGTGCCCCACATGCCCACGCGGCCGTTGCTGTAGTCCTGCTTCGCGAGCCACTCGATGACATCGTATCCATCAGTCGCGTCGGCCGGCTGCACCTTGGAGAAATCACCCTCCGAGCCGTACCGCCCGCGGGTGTCCTGCAGCGCCACCACATATCCGCGTTCGGCGTAGAACACCGCCTGCGCGGCCAGCGACGCCTTGTTGTACGGCGTGCGGTTCAGCAACACCGGCAGCCGCTCGCCCAGCGGCACGCCGTTCCGTCCCGGCCGGTAGATGTCGGTGGCCATGCGCTTGCCGTCGCGCGTGGGGATCATCAGGTCGGTGGCGACCTTGATGGCCTCGAACTGCCTTGGCGACGACGGCCACCCCGGCGGCGGCATGCGGGACGGGTCGGCCGGAGGGGGATTCTGCCCCTGAGCCGCCCCCGCGAGGGCCAGGAGTGTGCCGGCCACCTGCGTGAGCCGGGCAACCTGCCGCCGTTGGGGGTGTAGGAAGATCATGCCCCCAAGTTGTGCGTTGGACACCCTTTCCGCATCATTAGGGCTGTGCATCCTTCCTGCGCATTTCGGAGCCTGCTGGCGGTCACGGGGTTCTCCCTCGCGATGCCGGTCGTAGCTGCCGCCCAAGGTGCCGCACCGGGCAACATCCCTGCGGGCCGACGACAGTTGGTCGGTGTCGTGCGCGATCCTGCCGGCGCAGCCCTTCAGGGTGTGACGGTCACGATTCCCGGGTCCACGATGCGCACCGATATCCGCGGGGCGTTCCAGTTGCTCACGCTGGACTTCGACACGGTGACCATCTCGCTGCGCCAGATCGGCTTCGAGCCCATCGATGCGCTGCTCACGGCACGCAACAGTCTGTGGGACACGGTGCTCGTGCAGATGGAGCCGTCGGCGCAGCGACTCGGCAACGTGAAGGTCACCGAGAGCCTCACGCGCTCGTCGCTCGCCCTGCGGGACTTCGAGGCGCGCCGCGCGAAAGGGCTCGGCACCTTCATCACGCGCGAGGAAATTGTCGAGCGCGGCTCCTCGCGGTTGAGCGATGTGCTGCGCGCCAAGCGGGGCGTGAATATCGTGAGGGGTGGCAAGGTCCGCTTCGTGGCCTACCGCACCGCGTGTCAGCCGTACATCTGGCTGGACGGGGTGCTGTCGCGCGGCATGGAGGCCGACGATATCCCGTCGAGCACGGTCGAAGCGATAGAGCTGTATCCCTACCTGTCGACCGTGCCGATCGAGTTCCAGTCGATCGGGGCCAACACCACCCCCTGCGGCACGATCGTCATCTGGTCCAGGACCCCGAATGTCCGATCCCGATGAACCGCGCGCGAGTGTCCGACTGCGTGTCGCGCTGACCGTCGCCGTCGCGGCGATGGTGACACTCGCCGCGTGTCACAACACCAGCACTTCGCAGCCGCCCGTGCCGCCCCCGGTCGCGCATGCCTTCGGCGACACCGCCACGTACGGCGTGCAGGTCCTGTCGCTCGATGCCGAGCACGAGGTCGCCACGGTGTCACTGCAGGCACCGGCGTCACTCATCGTGCTGGCGGTGGTGCCCGGTCGCGAGATCGAGCTGATCCTGCCGGCGGAGACTGCGCGCGGCACGTTTCCGAAGGGCACTGCGACGCTCGACATGCGACGGTTCGATGTCAGTAACCGCCCGGTCGACGCCAATGCCGAGCTGCAGGCGATGCAGGCGTACGGTCGCTGCATGGCGCAGGCACAAGCTCAGGCCCGGCGCATGGCGCAGGCGCGCCGTCCGGTGAAGCGCGACAGCACCGGCAAGGTGATCGACGACGGACGCGGTCCCAGCACAGAAGGGGACGATCTGATGCGCCTGGAGCGGTCGTGCGACCGCCTCGACGTCACCGCGTCCAACGCCAATCGAAAAGCGCCACCCGTGCGGCTGCCACCGCGTGCACCGGCGGACCGGTATCTGCTGGTGCTCGCATCCTCGGAGCCGGTGTCGTACGCGCAGGTGGGGGAGCGGCTCGGCACGCTCACCGCGGTCGGCTCGGACGTGGCCACGACACTCGAAGCCATCGCGTCGGGGATGTACGCGGGGATGCCAGGGAGATGGAGCGGAGTGTACGTCGCCTGGTGAAGTATGGAGTAGGGAGTATTTAACTCCGAGTATGGAGTATGGAGTCGTGAGTATGGAGTAGGGAGTGGTCGATACTCCGTACTCCATACTCACGACTCCGTACTCCGTACTCGGAGTTCAGTACTCCATACTCCATACTCTCGCTATCGCATCACCACTACTTCCTTCGCCCCCGAAGGAGTCGTGAGTATGGAGTACGGAGTATGTACGGAGTATCGACCACTCCCTACTCCATACTCACGACTCCGTACTCCATACTCGGAGTTAAATACTCCATACTCCATACTCTCGCTATCGCGATACCACTACTTCCTTCGCCCCCGCCGGCACTGGCACTGTGGCCGTCGCCCCGCCTGGCCACCGGACCCACACTGCCGTCGGCTCGCCGGACTTGCCGAACACCTGCACGGCGCCGTTCTGCGACCAGTAGCCGGCGCCGGCCTGCACTTCACGCACCGGGCCCATGCGCTCGCCGTACACGAGGCGCAGTTGTGCGCCGACACCATCGGGATTCGACGCGCTGCCCTTCACGCGCACCCGCAGTCCCGGCGTGCCACCGCGGTTGACGAACAGTCGCGTCGAGTCACCGTTTTGCGTGACGGCAAGATCGAGCCGTCCGTCGGCGTTGAAGTCGGCGTATGCGGCGCCGCGTTGGTCGCCATACACCTTGAGGCCCGACTGCTGTCCCGCCATCGGTGTGAGCCCGCCCTTGCCATCGCCGCGCAACAGCAGGCTGCGCCCCGCGTCGTAGCGCGGCATGCTGATCATCGTCGGGAAGAAGTTCTGGCCCAGGAACACATCCTCGGCGCCATCGCCATCGAAGTCGGCAATGCCGGCGGCGAACGACGGCGCCCACTGCGACTCGGCGGGCAGCGGGATGGCGTCGAAGCGATCGCCGCGATTGAGGAACACCATGTGGTCGAGCGTGCGGACTTCGAGCCGCTGCGTCATTGCCATGGACGACCCCAGCACCTTCTCCACCGACGCGTCCGCATACGCACTGAAATTGTTCACGCGACCCACGACACCGGCCACGGCCATGCGCACTCGCGCATAGCTGTTGAGCGGTGCGAGTCCGTTCACGCGCGCCTCGGCACGCCCGAGCAGCATCTCCACTTCACCGCCGGCCCCGAACGGGCCGTGGATGAGCACCAGCGGACGCGCACTGTCGGCCTCTAACCCGGTGTTGCGCCCCCAGTTGGTGGCCACCAGGTCCATGCGTCCGTCACCATCCAGGTCGCCGGCAGCAACGCCGTTCCACTGCCCGGTCCACCGTGACAGGCCCCACGAATCGGGCGCCGGCTGCATGCGTCCGTGACCGTCGTTGAGCAGCACGATGATCGAGCCCCAGTCGCGCGACAGCACCAGGTCCGCATGCCCGTCGCCATTCATGTCGGCAAACATCGCCGAGGTCACCATGCCGATGTCACGCAGCACCGCGGTGTTGGCGGTGTCGATGACGAATGTGCCGTTCACGTTGCGGAACAGGCCGGACGTGACCGCCAGCGGATAACCCATCGGCAGCGCGCGCGATCCAACGAACAGGTCGAGCGCGCCATCCCCGTCGTAATCGCCGAGCGCGAGCGGGCCGGTGGACGATTCATGCGATCCAACCGCCGACGTTCCTGCCGATGCAATCGATCCGCCCGACGACATGGCAAACCGCTCGACGGCCGGCTGGGCGGCCATGTCCCGCTCGTCGCGCAGCTCCCACGTGGCAACACCGGCCAGCAACTGCGTCGCGCCGTTCGCGCGCATCCCCAGCACGGACGTCAAGTCGTTGCCCGCCACCGGTCCCGACGCGGGCATCGGAACGAGCGCGCCCTGCACCGAACGAAACACCGCCACCCGGCCACCCTTGCCCGTGCCGACAATCAGGTCTTCCACGCCGTCGCCATCGACATCGAACCACGACACGCCCGGTCCCGATTGCGACAACGCGTAGGGCAGCAGGTACTGCCGATCCCAGTCGTCAAAGCGGTTCTCCACGTGCCGGTGCCCGCGCAACTGTGCGGTCGCATCGACGAACAGGCTCGACGCGCGCGCGTCCGCTCCGGCACCGGTGGCCGAATCGGCCGCCGGCTTCGCGACGGCGTCCTTCTGCGACACTTCGTACTCGCGGTTGGCGCGCACGCGGGGGACCGTCGTGCGGCGCCCGTCGCGCCACGTGATCTCGAGGCGCGCCGAATCCGAGCGTCCCATGGCGAACGACAGCAGGTAGTCGCTGTGCGACAGGTAGAGTCCGCCCACCTTCACTTCCTGCGTCTGCACCGGAACGGCACCGTCGTACAGCGTCACGCGTGCGCCCACGGCGCGCGTGTTGGGTGCGTCGCCGGTCAACCGCACCGAGACGCGCGGCGCCGACGCGTCGTTGCGCATCACCAGCACCGGCGCGTCCAGGCGATTGATCACCACATCCAGGTCGCCGTCCCCGTCCAGGTCCGCCGCCGCAATGCCGTGGGAGATGTCGTCCTGCATGCCGAACCGCCACGACGCGGTGGCGTCCTCGAACGAGAGGTCGCCGCGATTGCGCATCGCCACGTTGCGCAGCGCGAGCTTCGGAAACTCCCACCGGTATCGCTGCCACGGGATGTCGTTCAACCGATTCTGCAGCCCTTCCTGGACGTCGGCGTCCATGATGTCCCACGGGTGTCCGTTGGCCACGAGGATATCCTGCCATCCATCGAGGTCGACGTCCATGAACATCGTACCCCACGACCAGCCGCTGGCGTGCACGCCCGCCGCCGTACCCACCTCCGCGAACGTGCCATCACCGCGATTGACGAGTTGCGCTGGAACTGCAGTTGCAGCGGCGTATCACCGGGATGCTTGGGCAGCGACGTGTGCGTGGGCATCTGGGTCCTGAGCCGGCGCGGATCGTTGGCCAGCATGTCGACCTCGAACAGGTCGGGCAACCCGTCGCCATTCACGTCGGCAACATCGAGGCCCATTGCCGAGTTGCTCATCGAGCGCACCGCGGTCCAGTTGGCCAGCGTGAAGTTCCCGGCACCATCGTTGAGCCACAACTGGTCGAGATCCTCGAAGTCGTTGCCGACGTACAGCTCCGGCGCCCCGTCGCCCGTGACGTCCGCGAACCGGGCGGCGAGCCCGAACGACTCGAACTCCTCCGTGATCGCCGCACCGTGTTCGTCGCGGAAGCGCGCGGACGTCATCGGCACGCGCGTGAAGTGCCCGTTGCCGTCGTTGACATAGAACTCATCGGGTTCCGCGCGCTGCGTCATGCGCAGGCCGCCCATGTCGGGGCGCATCACGATCTTGTAGTCGCGGCGATGCTCGGGCACGATCTCGTACTGCTTCGGCCCGATCTCGCGCACCATCTGGTTGAACGCGCGCAGTTGCGGCGGGATCGTGTCGTCGACGCTGTACGGCTTGTAGTTGGTGATG
This sequence comes from uncultured Gemmatimonas sp., assembly GCA_964588045.1. Taxonomy (GTDB): domain Bacteria; phylum Gemmatimonadota; class Gemmatimonadetes; order Gemmatimonadales; family Gemmatimonadaceae; genus Gemmatimonas. Next base: position 781 of record CAZPON010000071.1, on the reverse strand, counting down.
TACAGCGCGAGGCGCCCGTCACCGGCGACATCGGCCATCGTGATCGTGGTCGCCCCGCGTCCGGCGGTGTCGAGCCCGAGATCCGTGCGCTCGGTGAAGCGGGCCTTGCCATCGTTGAGGAAGATGGCGTTGGGGCCCGTGGTGGTCACCAGCACGAGATCGAGATCGCCATCGCCGTCCACATCGGCCAGGGCCGAGCCGGAGGCGTGACGGTCGCACGCGCCGACACCCGCGCGCGTCGTGATCTCCTCGAAGCGCCAGCCGCCCTGGTTGCGGTACAGCGCGCTGCACCCTTCGGTGCGCGCAAGGAAAATGTCCACCAGGCCGTCGCCGTCCACGTCACCCAGCGACACGCCGGCACCCTGCGCCAGCATGCGATTGCCCAGCAGGATCTTTTCGCTGGCGTTGTTCTGGAAGCGGATGCCGGTCTTGGTGGCCTCGAGCGTGGTGAAGCCCGGCGTGCCTTTTTTCACTTCGAGCGCGCGCCAGCGAACGCCGGACGCCTCCTCGTGCCAGCTCGCATCAGGGTGCCCGCTGCAGGCACCGGCGAGGACGGCAAGGAACGGAAGACACACCGCGAGGGTGCGCGATGGCCGGGCGCGAGTGGAATTCATGCAGTGGGCTCGGGAGGTGGGAGGGACGAGGCTGAAAATACGCGAGGGGGCGGGGTCGTGCATTCCTGATCGGACCTGGGACGGCTCGAGGGAGTGAGGGGTGAGCAACAGAAAGGGGTGAGCCAACCGAAGGGGTGAGGGGTGAGGAGCCAGCCAGCGAGGGCAGA
>CAZPON010000070.1:0-11871 GCA_964588045.1 uncultured Gemmatimonas sp. | reverse complement strand
CCATCGAGCACCTGTCACGCGCGATTCGCTCGGACACCGATCGCAAGGCGACGCTGTATGCCCATCTCTACCTCGGCATGGTCTACCGCGAGCGCGAGATGTATGACGACGCCGAGCTGTTCTTCCAGCGTGCGCTCGAATTGGGACCGAACCTGCTCCAGGCGTGGTATGAACTGGGACGCGCACGGTGGTTCGCCGGCCGGCCCGACGAGGCCAGGTCGGCGTGGCGCGCGGGAGCGGAAGCCAACAAGTTCAATCCATGGGGCAAGCGCTGCGCAGAGATCCTGGCACACGTCGAACAGGGCGGTACCCCCTCGCGCAGCGACTGAGCACGGCCTTCCTGGCGCTGGTGTTGGTGGCCGGCGCACTGCCCGCGCGGGCGCAGCCGCTTCAGCCGCTGCGCGTGGAGAGGGGGCGGTTCACCATCGTGGCTGATGTGCGCGACGAACGGCTGGCCCGCACCCTGCTCGAGGCGTCGCTGGCCCGCGACACCTTTCCCGGCCTGCCGCGCCCTCGCGAACCGGTCGAGATCGCGATCGCATCCGATGACGCGCAGTTCCGCCGGCTGGTAGGCGCCGGCGCACCCGAATGGGGCTCGGCCATCGCGATTCCGGCCGAGCAACGCATTGTCATGCAGGGCAACCGCGCGGGCAGTGACGCCGGCGATCCGTTGGTCGTGCTGCGACACGAGCTGGCACACCTCGCCTTGCACGAGGCCATGGGGGACCTGCCGCCGCGCTGGTTCGACGAGGGCTACGCCAGTGTCGCGGCGGGTGAATGGAATCGTGAGACGGCGTTCGAAACATCGATCGGCCTCGTGCTGCGCACGCTGCCGTCGCGCGACACGCTGGAAGCCGGATTCTATGCCGGGGCGTCCCGTGCCGAGTGGAGCTATGCCGTGGCGCATCGGATCGTTGACGAGATGACCGGGCTCGATCCGGTCAACGGGCTGGACAACTTCTTCGCCTACTGGAAGGAGGCGGGGTCGTTCGAGGTGGCCCTGCGGCGCGCGTACGGCATGACCGGGGTGCAGTTCGACAAGCACTGGCAGCAGCGGACGCGCAAGCGCTACGGCATGCTGGCCCTCGTGGCGAACCTGTCGGTGGTGGGGGGCATTTTCGGACTGCTGCTTGGGCCGTTGTTCTGGATGCGCCGTCGGCGCGACCGTCGGAAACTGGAGGCCATGCGCGCTGCGGATGCGGCGCAGGAGCAGGCGTTGCGCGAGAGTGCGCTGGAGGCCCTGCTCGCTGGAGCGGACGCTGAACCCGGTCCGTTCGGCAGTCCCGATGACCGCCCGGACGAAAGGTTGCCCTTGTAGCGGGCGGGTAGGAGCGGATATCCTCCCATCATGACCGACATCCGGAAGAACCGCACGCGGGCGCTCGTTTTCTGGGGCGCGGCGCTCCTGTCACTGCTCGTAGGCTACCTCGACCTGGCGCGGGGTGGCGAAACGATTGCGCCGATCCTGCTCGTGCTGGGGTACGTCGTGTTGGTGCCGCTGGCGATTCTCAAAGGGTAGGTCGCACCGGCGGTCCCGGGCGACCCGGCCTCCCGGCGCCCTGAATCGTGATATTCCGATTAAGAAATCGTCCTCGGCCGCGAGCGGTGGCACTGGTGCTTTTAGTTTTCGCCAGCACCGGTGGGCCTGAGGTCTCCTCGGGCGAATAGCTCAGCTGGTTAGAGCGCCTGTCTTACACACAGGAAGTCGGGGGTTCGAGTCCCTCTTCGCCCATCGGTTGCCCGACGTTCCGTTTCCCGCTTGCGACGAGTGCGGAAACGCGGCAGTTTGGCGGCTCCCTCTCTTGACCCCGCGTGGCTTTCGCACGGCTTCGGGGTAGAACAGTTCCTGACCGACCTCTTCGACGGTGCCGAGAGGCGAGCGGGATCCACGGCAATTCGGTGCGGAGGCACGTTGATGACACGGAAACTCACAGCGCTCGCCGGGATCGGCATGGCGATGGGCGTCGCTCTTCTGGTTCCCTCGGACCTTTCGGCGCAAGCCGGGCTTCCGCAGAGCGGAATGAACCGGGTGCCCGATCCGAACGCCAAGCGCGTGATGGTCACGGTCTTCAGGGCCAACACGGCGAGTCCGGCAGAACGGAACCTCGGCGTGCAGGCGGCGGACGCGTTGCGGTCGCGCGTGACCTCGGAGTTTCCGTTCAAGCAGGTCTACGTCCTGCCGCGCGCGGAAATCAACCAGTATCTCGAGGCGTCGGGATTCCCGACCACCGAAGCGCTTGCCCCCCACGACGCACGCGCGCTGGCCGCGCTGGTCCGCGCCGACGAGTACGTCACGGGCGCGGTCGCGAAGACGGCCACCGGCTTCAAGATCGACGCAAACCTGGTACTCGTTCGCGACAACTCGCTCGTGCAGCCGCTGGGCAGCTATGAAGGGCCGAAGATGGACGATGCGGCCCGTCAGCTTTCCAAGGAGATGAAAGAGGCGCGCAAGCAGCTCGAGTTCGAGCAGAAGTGCTTCAACAGCGCGCGTGACAAGAAGTATGACGCCGCACTCGCCTTCGCCAAGGAAGGCGTGGCTGCCTATCCCAAGGCCACCTTGGCGCGTATCTGCCAGATGAACGTGATGGTCGAGCAGAAGGTGCCCAACGAAGACCTGCTGGCGATCTCCCGTGAGATCGTGGAACTCGATCCGAAGAGCCGCCCGGGCCTCGCCGTGCTGGCTGAAACGTTCCGCCAGCTCAACATGGAGGATTCGGCGGTCGTCACGCTGACGAAGCTGCTGTCCACCGACCCCACCAACCCGCGTCTGCAGCGCGACGTGGTGCAGGCGCTGGCCGATGTCGCCAACCCGGGGGTTGCACGGCCGGTCATCGATACGGCCGTCGCCATGAATCCGGGCGAGCCCGACCTTCTGCGCCTGCGCTGGCTGATCCTGCTCGCGACCAAGGACTTCAAGGAGGCGTTCGTGCAGGGCGATGAGTTGGTGCGTCTCGACACGTCGTTCGCCGATACGACCTACTTCATCAAGACGTCGACTGCCTATCAGGTGGACAGCCAGTTCCAGAAGGCAGCGGAAACTGCCGCCAAGGGTCTCCAGAAGTTCCCGGGACAGCCGTCGCTTACCTACATGCAGATCGCCACTCTCACGCAGGCCGGCCAGAGCCAGCAGGCGCTCGAGGCGCTCGACAAGGCCATGGCGGCGAAGATTCCGGTGGAGAACGGTGGCTACATGCGGATCACACTGCTCACCGCGCTCAATCGCACCGACGAGTTGCTGCCAGCGGCCAAGGAACTGATTGCGGCTGGCGATACCAGCACCACCCTGCGCCAAATGGTGCTCAAGATCGGCGACGACAAGCGAAAGTCGGCTGCGGCCAACTCGAGCGCCGAGGAGCACGATCAGGCGATCGCGATCTTCGCCTACGCCGACAGCGTGTCGACGGGTCTGCTCAAGGCGCAGGCGGGCTTCCTGATGGGCGCGACCTACGTGACCTACGGCCAGCTCAAGCTCAACGAGGCGATCACCACCAAGTCATGCGCGCCGGCCAAGCAGGCCAAGGACTACTTCGCGGACGCGCAGATCAACCTGCCCAAGGGCGGCGCGACGTACGTCGATGCCATGCGACAGCTCATGGGAGCGGTCGTGCAGCTTGACCCCAAGGCGGATGAAGTGATCAAGGCCTACTGCAAGTAACGCTGCTCCTGGTCAGCAGCGCCGCGAGCCCGCCGTCGATCACGACGGCGGGCTCGCGTGTTTTCGGAGCATCGGGCGCGGTGCCGGGTACGTGGTATCACAACTCTGCGCGGCGATCGACAATACACATTTCTCCAGGCGACGATATCGCTTGACGCTTGTCATGACGCATCACTAACATGACGCGCCACTGGCCCCCTTAGAGTCCCGAGTCTGCGTGTGAGCCCGGTCCGAACTGCTCCATCAGGGCGCGTCGGCGCCTACCATGTCCCTGTGCTGCTGTCCGAGGTCGAGTCGCTGCTCGCCGGCGCCTCGACCATCCTGGACTGCACCCTCGGTGGTGGTGGGCATGCCGCGGCGCTCCTCGAACGTGGTATGCGCGTCACCGGCGTCGATCGCGACCCGCGGGCGCTGGTGTCTGCACGCGAGCGCCTGGCGGAATACGAGCGGATCGGCCAGTTCCGCGCGCTGCTCGGCAACTACGCCAACCTCGAAGGGGCTGGCCTTGCTTACGCCGAGCTGTTCGACGGCATCCTGCTCGATCTCGGCGTGTCGTCACACCAGTTCGATGACGTTTCGCGCGGATTCACCTTTCGCGAGGGCGCACCGCTCGACATGCGCATGGGAACCGATGCCGACCTCGGCGCGGATGAACTCCTCAACTCCATCGACGAAGTCGATCTGTCGGCGCTGCTGCGCGCCTACGCCGACGAACCGCGCGCGGCGCGGCTCGCCCGCGAGATCGTGCGCCGGCGCGCACGGCGTCCCTTCGCCACGGCGGACGACCTGGTCGACGCCATTCGTGCGGTGCTGGGTGCGCGCAGCGGCCCGCCCGACTTTGCGCGCATCTTCCAGGCGGTCCGCATTGCCGTCAACCATGAACTCACCGGACTCGAAGCGGCGCTGCCGCGACTGCGTGATCGGCTCACGCCCGGCGGCGTGCTCGCCATCATCAGCTATCATTCGGGCGAAGACCGGCTCGTCAAGCACGCATTCCGCGAGTGGAGCACCGCGTGCGTCTGCCCGCCGCGACAGATGATCTGCACCTGTCGCGGCGTGCCACTCGGCGACACGATCACCAAGCGGCCGGTCACGGCCGAGGAGTCCGAAGTGGAGCTCAATCCGCGGGCACGCAGCGCGCGCCTGCGCGGCTGGCGAAAGGGTGTCGAGCCGGCAGGAGCGACGCGCTAGATGGCAACCACACGCGCGCGTCGTCGCGGGCCGGTCAAGACACGAAGCCTGGTCGCCATCGGGCTGCTGGCCTTCGTCGCGGTGACGAGCCTCGTGATCTGGCGCCGCAGCGTGGGCGTCGCGACGGCCAAGGCCATGCAGCAGGCGACATCCGTCAAGCGCGCGCTGGAGTCGGAGAAAGAGACGCTCGGCCGGGACCTGCGTGAAGCACGGAGTCGCCGGCGGGTCGTGGCCGAAGCCGAGCGTCGGCTGGGATTCCATGTCGCGTCGGATTCCCAGACGCGCGTGATCGCCGAGTCGGGGAAGTCTCCGTGACGGGATTCGCGCGCGCGGGGTCTGGAGAGGCGGACACCGACGTGGTCAATGCGACCACGAGCCGCCCGCTCGTCAGCCGCACGCGCGCGATCGTCATTCATGCGACCCTGGTGGTCTTTGCGCTGGCCATCCTTGCCCGCGCCGCGCAGTTGCAGTTGGTGGAGTCCACGCGATGGGCCGACGCGGCGGTGGAGCAGCAGGTGAAGCAGCAGGATGTCACGCCGCCGCGCGGACAGATCCTCGATGCGAACGGGAACGTGCTGGTGGCCACGCGCGAGTTGATGCGCCTCAGCTTTGCCCCGAAGCTGCTGCAGCCGGCCAAACGACGCGGCGCCAGGCGCTCGGATCCTCCGGTGAATACGCGGCTCGCCGTGCGGCAGGGATTGAAGGCGCTCAACGTGCACGATACGCTCGTTCGCCGCGTGATGGACACCACGCGGAAGTGGGTCGAGCTCCCCGCGTATTACCTGCCGAGTGATCTCGACCGGTTCGCCGGGTTGCCCGGAGTGTACCGCACCCGTGTGCTGAAGCGCGTGTCGTCGGCGCCGCCCGGTATCAGCGGATTCCTCGGCACCGTGCGCGACGAGAACACGCCGGTGGGTGGCATCGAGTCCGAACTCGACTCGCTGCTGCGCGGTGTGAACGGGCGCAATGCCCTCGTGAAGGACGGACGCGGGAACCTCATCGAGACGCCGGCGCTGAGCGGCGTGCAGGCGCGCGCGGGACATACGGTCACACTCACGATCAACCAGTCGCTGCAGGAGATCGCCGAGCGCGAGCTGGCGGAAGGGGTCGAGCGCACCGGTGCGTCGGGCGGGGATGTGGTGATGATGGATCCGCGCGATGGCGCGGTGCTGGCCATGGCGGGCTTCCGCGACCGCAAGGCGTCGGTGACGGCCACGCCGCTGGCGGAGCCGTATGAGCCCGGCTCGGTGATGAAGCCGTTCATTGTCGCGCGCGCGCTCGAGCTGGAGCGCGTGCGGCCCGACGAGATGATCAATACCGAAGGCGGCATGTGGGTGGTGGCCAAGCGGAAGCTCTACGACGAGCACAAGGCCGTCTCCATGTCGGTGCGCGATGTCGTGCGGCTGTCCAGCAACATCGGCGCCGCCAAGATTGCGCTCAAGCTCACGCAACGCGAGGAGTACGAGACCTTGCGGGACTTCGGCTTCGGCACGCTCACGGGTGTGCCGTATCCCGCCGAGTCGCGCGGGCGGTTGCCAAGCGTGTGGTTGCCGCAAACGCCGACGTCGGTGGCGATCGGCTACGAGATGATGGCGACACCGTTGCAGATCGCGGCGGCGTATGTCGCGATCGCCAACGGCGGCGAGTTGCTGCAGCCGGGCATGGTGCGTGAGGTGCGCGATGCCGACGGTCGCGTGGTGTTCACGCACGAGCGGCGCGTCATCCGTCGCGTGATCGATCCGGCCACGGCGCACCTCATGCGCGAGATGCTGGCGAGTGTGGTGGACAGCGGCACGGCTGTCGCCGCCGACCTGGCCACCTTCGATGTCGGTGGCAAGAGCGGCACCGCGCGCGAGGCGAACGGCAGGTTCGGTTACGCCCAGTTGAAGTACAACTCCAGCTTCGCCGGCATGTTTCCCGTGCAGGCCCCGCAATACGTGCTGGTCGTGCGCCTCGTCGATCCCAAGGGCAAGATCTACGGTGGAACGATATCCGGGCGCGTGGTCAACGAGATCATCCAATCGGCGCTCGCGACGCGTGACGCGTCGCTGGACCGTCGCGCCCTGGCTGCACTCGCCAAGCCCATTCCCACCCGCCGCGTTCGGCCGCCGTCGCCGCAAGCCATCGCTGCGGCCCTGCGCGACACGGCACGCTTCGACTCGCTGCGCGCGCCGACCCCGCCACTGCCAGCCCCGGTTGCCGCACCGCAGCGTGTGGTCGTGACGCTGCCGCTGGCATCGGCGCGTGGCGCCAAGGGAGACTCGGGCGTTGTTCATCCGGTCGACGTGGCATCGCGCACCGACTGGCGTGCCGTGCCGTCGGTGTACGGACTCGACGCGCGACAGGCGGTGCGCACCCTGCACGCCGCCGGATTCCACGTGAGCCTCGCCGCGGGACAGGCCACCCGTACGCGTCCGGCGGCCGGATCGATGGTGCGCGCCGGATCAGTCGTCGTGCTGGAGACACCGCAGTGAATCGCGAGTCGCGCCCGATCGTGCCGATGCTGCTGGACGTGCTGCGCGAGGCCGGACTGCTGGTGGCGGTGAATGGCGAGATGCCCGACGACATCACCGATCTCGTGGACGACAGCCGCAGCGTGACGCCGGGCGCCGGGTTCGTGGCGGTGAAGGGACATGCGCAGGATGGACACGACTGGATTGAAGGCGCCAGGGCTGCCGGTGCGACGCTGCTGTTCGTGGAGGATGCGACACGCGTGGCGGCCATGTCGTCGCCGCTTCCGGTTGTCACCGTGCGCGATGGTCGTCGCGCGGCGGCCGTTGCGGCCGCCGCATTTCATGGCTGGCCGGCGCGCGCGATGACGATGGTGGGTGTCACCGGAACGAACGGCAAGACCACGACGGTCGGACTCTTGCGGCACCTGCTGCACCGCGAGGAGCGTCCGGCTGCGTCGATCGGCACGCTGGGCGTGCTCGTGGGATCGGAAGGCACCACCGTTCCCGGCGGACACGGCCTGACGACGCCGGGTCCGGTGGAACTGCAGCGACTGTTGCGGCAGTTGCGCGACCAGGGTGTGAGCACGGTGGCCATGGAAGTGTCGTCGCACTCGCTCGACCAGCGTCGCGTGGAAGGCATCACGTTCGCGGCGGGCGTGTTCACCAACCTCACGCGCGACCATCTCGACTATCACGGCACGATGGACGCGTATCGCAGCGCCAAGCTCCGCCTCGTGGGGCTGCTGGCGCGCGATGGCGTCGCGCTGTTCAACGCCGACGATCCAGCCTGGCGCGGCGTGACCAATGCGCCGCGCGCGTGGAGCTTCGGCGTCGAGTCACCCGCCGATGTCACCGCACGCGACGTGGCGTTTCACGCGCATGGAAGCCGCTTCCTGCTGGTTGCACCAACAGGCGCCGTGCCGGTGTCACTGCCACTCATCGGCGACTTCAACGTCGCCAACGCCCTGGCGGCTGCTGCCACGGCGCTGGCGCTGGGCGTGTCGCTGCGTGATGTCGCCGACGGGCTGGCGTCGGCGCCGCAAGTACCCGGACGGCTTGAGCGGCTGCGCACGGGTCCCACCGTGTTGCGCGACTACGCGCACACGCCGGATGCGCTCGACCGCGCACTGCGCGCCGTGCGGCCGTTTACGCAGTCGCCCGATGGCGCCGACAGCAAGCTCATCGTGGTATTCGGGTGCGGCGGTGACCGCGATCGCGGCAAGCGTCCGGAGATGGGACGTATTGCCGAGTCGCTCGCCGATGTCGTCATCGTCACCAGCGACAACCCGCGCACCGAAGATCCCGAGCGCATCCTCGACGACATCGAGGCCGGCATGCGGCGGCGCAACCATCGGCGCATCGAGGATCGTCGCGCGGCGATTGCCGAAGCGCTGCACATGGCCGCACCGCACGACGTCATCGTGCTCGCCGGCAAGGGACACGAGACCTATCAGGTGCGCGGCACCGTCTCGTATCCGTTCGACGAGCGCGTCATCGTCGGTGAATTGTCGGCGTCGCCGTCATGACGACGTACTCGACGGCGGGAACCGCGTTTGTCGCAACGGAGCTCGTGTTGCCGACGCTGCCGCATCCGTACTGGACGCAGGAGCGCGTTGCCCGTGCGCTGGGCACCGGCCCGAACGCGCCGTTCCCATTCAGCGGTGTCTCCACGGATACCCGGCACATCACGCGCGGCGACGTGTTCGTGGCGTTGCGCGGTGAACGATTCGACGCGCACGACTTCCTGGCCGACGCGCGCGAGCGCGGCGCAGCGGCGCTGGTGGTCAGTGACGCCACCCGGGCGGTGGGCCTCGGGCTTCCGGTGTATGTCGTGCCCGATACGCTCGTGGCACTCGGCCAGCTCGCCACCGCATGGCGACGCGTGTGGGGACGCAGCGTGATTGCTGTTGCCGGATCCAACGGCAAGACGAGCACCAAGGAGCTGCTCAGGGCGGCACTTGGCGGTACACTGGTCGTGCATGCCACGAAGGGCAACTTCAACAACCTTGTCGGCGTGCCGTTGACATTGCTGGCGATTCCGTCCGATGCCGAAGTCGCGGTCGTCGAGCTGGGCACCAATATGCCGGGCGAGATTGCGACGCTGCGCGCCATCACCGAACCCGATGTCGCGGTGCTGACATCGATCGGTGAAGAGCATCTCGAAGGGCTTGGCGATCTGGCCGGCGTGCTGCGCGAGGAATGCGATGTGTTCGACGGCGCGACGTTGGCCGTGGTACCGTCGGTGCATCCCGAGGCGGCCCATGCGGCAGCGACGCGTGCGCAGGCCGTCGTGTCGGCCGGCCTCGCCGATGCCGACGTGACGCCCACGGCATGGGGACTCGACGACGAAGGACGGCCCTGGCTGGACGTGGACGGGGTGCGCTGTGCGCTGCCACTGCGCGGGGCGCATCAGGCCGCGAACGCCATGCTCGCCATCGCCACGGCGCGTGCGTGCGGTGTGCCGATGCAAGCCGCCGCCGATGGCATGGCCACGATGCCGGTGCCCAGCATGCGTGGTGTGTGGGAAGCGCTGGGCGATGCGGTGCTCATCAACGATGCCTACAACGCCAACCCGGCCTCCATGCGCGCCGCGCTCGACCTGCTGGGTCGCGTAGGGGCGGGGCGTCAGCGCGTCGCGATCCTTGGCAGCATGCGCGAACTCGGCGCGCAGTCGGCGCAGCAGCATCGCGACGTGGCGCGCGCCGCACTGTCGTCGGGTGCCGACGTGATCGCCGTCGTGGGCGATTTCGTTGAAGCCTTTGCCACCGAAGCCGCCGGCGACCCGCGCGTAGTGGCGTCCAAGGAGTTCGATGGCCTGTGGCCACTGTTGGAGCCCCGCCTGGCACGCAACGCCGTGATCCTGCTCAAGGCATCCCGCGGCATGCAGTTGGAGCGATTGGTGCCCACCCTCACCGCGTGGGCCGCTCCGCCCACATAGGTTCGTTCGGTCCGCAGTCCAAGAGTCTCCCCTCTCCCGTCTCCAGTCTCGAACAGAACTCCGTGCTCTACTACCTGCTGCAGCCTTTCGCCCGCGACATCCGCATCTTCAACCTGCTCAACTACATCACGTTCCGGTCTGCGGCCGCGTTCGTGACGGCGTTGCTGGTGTCGTTCGTGTTCGGACCGCTCATCATCAGGCGGCTTCGTGCGATGGCCGTGCATCAGGTGGTGCGGGAAGGAACGCCGGATTCGCACGCCAACAAGGGTGCGACGCCAACCATGGGCGGACTGATCATCCTGGTCGCATCGATCCTGCCGGTGGCACTCTGGGCCCGGCTCGACAACCGCTATGTGCAACTCGCGGTAACGGTCATGCTGTGGATGGGCGCCATCGGATTTCTCGACGATTATCTCAAGCTCCGGCAGCAGCGCGCCGGCCTCAAGAACTTAGGCCTGGTGGAGCGCTACAAACTGGCGGGACAGGTCACGTGCGGTATTGGCCTCGGGCTGTGGCTCTGGCTCGCGCCGTTGTCGACATTGCCGGGTGCATCGACCACGCTCCCGTTCGTGAAATACATCCTCATCGTGCCGGCGTCGGGTGCGGTTGCGTGGCTGTACGTGGTGTGGGTGACGTTCATTCTCACCGGCTTCAGCAACGCGGTGAATCTCACCGACGGACTCGATGGCCTGGCGGCCGGGCTGATGGCCATCGCCGTCCTCACGCTCGGATTGTTCGCGTATGTCGCCGGTCGCGTCGACACCAGCGCGTACCTGCAGATCTTCTATCTGCGCGGCGCCGGCGAGCTCACGGTGTTCTGTGGCGCGGTGGTTGGCGCGTGCATCGGGTTCCTCTGGTACAACGCGCATCCGGCGCAGGTATTCATGGGCGACACCGGGGCATTGGCGCTGGGTGGCGCGCTGGGCGGCATCGCGATCCTGCTCAAGAGCGAGTTCCTGCTGCTGATCGTCGGCGCCGTGTTCGTGGCCGAGACGGCCTCGGTCATTCTGCAGCGCACCGTGTTCAAGTACCGGAGGAAGCGCTACGGTCTCGAGTACGCGCAGAAGCACCGCGTGTTCCGACGAGCGCCGCTGCACCATCATTTCGAACTGTTGGGGTGGCCCGAGACGCAGGTCGTGATTCGCTTCTGGATCCTCGGCGTGTTGTGCGCGATCCTTGCGCTCAGCACACTCAAGTTGCGGTAGGGCCCCGGTCGCGCGGACCATGGTGAACGCACCGGAGCCCCAGGAACTCGCCGCAGTGGTCGCGCGCCGGCTGGCCGAACGACGCGGCGAGTTTGCGGTGCTGGGGCTCGGTCGAAGCGGCGTCGCCGTGGCGCGCTTGCTGCGGGCGGCGGGGCTGGCGGTGTACGCGTCGGACGCATCCACGTCCGATGCCGTGCGCGAAGCGGCGGCGCGCCTGGAGCGGGAAGGGGCGACGACCCAGGTTGGCGGACACGACCTGGCGCGTGTGGCGCGGGCGTCGGTGCTTGTCGTGAGTCCCGGCATCCCGCCTGACGTGCCGGCGCTGGCCGCTGCACGCGCCGCGGGCGTGCCAGTCGTCAGCGAAGTCGAAGTGGCGTTGCGTTTGCAGCCGGCGCTGCGCGTCATCGCCACGACCGGCACCAATGGCAA
>CAZPON010000069.1:8899-11951 GCA_964588045.1 uncultured Gemmatimonas sp. | reverse complement strand
TACGCCAGCGACCTCGATCTGTGGGCGCGATGGGTGGCATGGATGGACACGTACGTGAAGGGGGCGAAGCCGGCGGCCGTGGTGCCCTGACATATCACGTCCATGCCGAAGCCGCGCTTCTTCACCAGCGCCGACCGCTTTCGGCAGTGGCTGGAATCCCACCACGACTCGGACACCGAGATCGTGGTGGGATTCCATCGTATTGACACCGGGCGGCCCAGCATGACGTGGGCCGAAGCCGTGCGCGAGGCGCTGTGTTTCGGATGGATCGACGGTATCGTGAAGCGGCTCGACGACACGCGCTATACACGTCGCTTCACGCCGCGAAAACCGGGAAGCATCTGGAGTGCGGTGAACATCCGCCACGCCGAGCAGCTCATCGCGGAAGGTCGCATGCATCCGGCCGGCCTGGCCGCATTCGGCGCGCGCACCGCCAATCGCTCGGGGATCTACAGTTTCGAGCAGCGGTCGGTCGACCTGCCGGAACCGTTCGCGTCGGCCCTGCGCGCCAATGCAAAGGCACTGGCATTCTGGGAGGGGCAGCCGGCCTCGTACCGCAAGGCGGCCACCTGGTGGGTGGTCAGTGCCAAACAGGACGCAACCCGTCACCGGCGGATGAAATCGCTGGTAGAATATTGCCGGACAGGCGAACGTGTTCCGCAGTTTGTCCGTACCAAGGCACCGTCGACCACCAAGACCAAAGGGGCATCCGAATGATCTTCCTCCTGCGCATCATCCATATCCTGTTCGGAGTCGTGTGGGTCGGCGGCGTCTTCACGCTCTCCGCGTTCATCCTGCCCAGCGCGCGCGCCGTCGGGCCGGCCGCCGGACCGATGGTTGGCCAGCTGATGCAGGTGCGCCAGATGCCCAAGTGGCTCGTCATTTCCGGTTTCATCACGATCGGTGCCGGCTTCTGGTTGTACTGGCTCGCATCGGCCGGTGCGAATCCGCAGTGGATGGCGTCGGGACCGGCCAAGACGTACGGTGCCGGTGCCATTCTCTCGGTCATTGCATGGCTCATCGGCATGACGGTCAACGCGCCATTGGCCAAGCGCATGACGGCGCTCGCCGCAAAGGTTGCCGCCAGCGGTGCACCGCCGACGCCGGCCGAGCAGGCGCAGCTCGCCGCCATGGGATCCCGCCTCGGCATGCTCGGCGTCCTGGTCACCGTGTTGTTGCTCCTCACCGTCGTCACGATGGCCGTCGCGCGGTACGTGCCCTAGCGCCGGCGTTTGCGCGGATGACGAGGCATCTGTTTTCCGACGCGGCGCTTTCCCGTCGTCTCGAGCGTGCCGAGGCGACGGCAAACGCCGCGTTCGTCGAATCACGCGCGCGCGTGACGCCCGCCAGCAAGGCCACCTGGATCGACGTGGGCGGGACCTACGCCATGTTCGATGGGGTCGGCTCGCCGTGCACGCAGACGTTCGGTTTCGGACTCTTCAGCACGCCCACCGCCCAGCAACTCGATGAGCTCGAGGAGTTCTTCACCAGCCGCGGGTGTCCGGTGCACCAGGAGGTCAGCCCGCTCGCCGATGTGTCCACCCTGACACTGCTCGGTTCGCGCGGCTATCGCCCCATCGAGCTCACGACCGTCTTGCATCGACCGGTGGATGCGCCGCTCCCGGAGTCGGTAGCGAGTGATGTGCACGTCCGGCCAATCGCGCGAGACGAGGCCCACGACTGGGCCAACGCGGCGGCGCGCGGATGGGGCGAGAGTCCCGAACTCGGCGATTTCATGCGCGACATGGGTGTCGTCATGGCGCTCGCTCGCAACGTCACGGGCTTCGTGGCCGAGATCGGGGGCGTCGTCGCCGCGACTGGCGCCCTGTCGATGCACGACGGCGTCGCGATGCTCGCCGGTGCCAGCACCATCCCGGCGTTTCGCGGGCGCGGCGCGCAGAATGCGTTGTTGCGGGCGCGCTTGCGCGCGGCGGCCGATCATGGGTGTGACCTTGCCGCGATGGGTGCACAACCGGGCAGCGCTTCGCAACGCAATGCGGAGCGACAGGGGTTCCGGGTGGCCTACACGCGCACGAAATGGGCGCGTGGATGAGTGACGCCCTACGCTGACCGACGCCCTCGTCGTTGAGTTGCATGGCCTTCTTCACGTACCGGGCGATCCACTTCATGGTCTCCGGCACCTCGGGACATGCGTCGTGGACGATCGTGCGCAGGTGTTCCAGGATGGGTCGGGCAAAAGGCGCGGACCTGGCGATGTACGTCGACGCGGGCGTCACGATGTCCCATGGTGTCTCCCAAGAGTGTGCAGAAGGATATGTTGTGGCTTCGCCGCCCGCCCCGACAGGGTGTGTCGACGCCATCCCTGACCCTTTGCGCGCCCTCCACTGATGTCGACACCTCCCGCGTCCCGCTCCGAGGGCTCGCTCGTGCGCGCCCTCGGTCCATTGGCACTCGCCGCGGCCATCGCCAACGTCACCATTGGCGGCGGCATCTTCCGGCTTCCCGCGGCCGTTGCCGCGGCGCTGGGCCCCGCCGCACCGCTGGCCTACGTCGTCTGTGCCGTGGCGATGGGACTGATCGTGCTCTGCATCGCCGAGGCAGGCAGTCGCGTGTCGCTCACTGGTGGTCCGTACGCGTATGTCGAACTGGCGTTCGGGCCGTACGTCGGATTCCTCACGGGAGTAATGCTCTGGCTGCTGGGTACGACCGCCGTCGCGGCGGTGACAACCGTCATGGCCGACAATGCCATCTCCCTTGTGCCGGCGCTCAGCGGGTCGTTCTCGCGCGCCATGATCCTGGTGGTGGCATTCGCACTGACCGGCGGCATCAATCTCGTCGGCGTGCAGTACGGCAGCCGTCTCAACGCGATCGCGACCGTGGCGAAGCTGGCGCCGCTGCTCCTGCTGGTGGCCGTTGGCGTGTTCTTCATCCAGGGTGCGAACCTGTCGATTCCCGCCGCGCCGTCGGCGGGCACGCTGACGCGCGCGTCGATCGTGCTGATCTTCGCCTTCAGCGGCATCGAGAGCGCGCTGGTGCCCAGCGGTGAAGATGGCGCGCGGCACCGTGCGCGCCGGATCGCGCACTTCACCGC
>CAZPON010000069.1:4897-8889 GCA_964588045.1 uncultured Gemmatimonas sp. | reverse complement strand
GTGAAGTGCGCGATCCGGCGCGCACGGTGCCGCGCGCCATCTTCACGGCGATGATCGGCATCACGCTGCTCTACATCGTGCTGCAACTGGTGGTGCAGGGTGTGCTGGGCGCGGCGTTGGCCGACTCGACGACACCGCTCGCCGATGCCGCCGGTGTGGTGTTCGGACCGTGGGGGCGCACGATGCTGCTGGTGGGTGTGGTGGTCTCGACGTTCGGCTACCTGAGCGGCATGACGCTGGCGGTGCCACGCGCCCTGTATGCGTTCGCGCGCGATGGGTTCCTGCCGGCCCCGTTGGCGAGTGTGCACCCAACGTGGAAGACGCCGTGGATCGCCATCATCGTGCAGGTGTCGCTCACCTGTGCGCTGGCCGTGAGCAGCGGGTTCGGCGCGCTGGCGGTGATCTCGAATGTCGCCGCGCTGCTGGTGTACTTCGCGTGCGCCGTGGCAGCGTGGGAACTGCGACGCAAGAACGTGCAGGCCGGTGGAACACCGTTCCGGGTGCCGGGCGCGGCCATCGTGCCGGTGCTCACGTGCCTGGTGATCATTGGCCTGCTGACATCGATCACGTGGTCGGAATGGCGGGTGCTGCTCGCCGTGCTGGCGGTGGCGACGGGATTGTTCTTCCTGCGCCGTAAACAACTGCCTGAGGCGTGAGTGACGGCCATCTGCTGTTGCTCATCCCTCGGCCGTTCTACTCCCGACTCATCGTAACCGCGTCACCCTCGAGCAGCTCGCGTACCAGTCGCGTGAGCGAGCCGATATCGTACGGCTTCTCCAGCAGCGTCGCGCCCTCCTCCGGCACGCCATAGTCGGCAATCGCGCCTTCGGCGTATCCCGTGACGAACAGCACGCGCATGTCGGGACGCTCGCGCGTCAGGCGATCGGCCAGGTCCGGTCCGCTCATCGACGGCATCGCCACATCGGTGACCAGCACATGGATCGGGCCCGGCTCCGCGCGCGATGCCTCGATGGCTGCGGCGCCGCTCTCGGCCTGCAATACGCGATAGCCCTTCCGGCACAGCGCGGTGGCCGTCACACGACGCACCGCATCGTTGTCGTCCACCACGAGCACGGTCTCGGTGCCGACCCGGTCACCGGCTGGCGACGGCGCACCCGACGCTGACGCCGGTTCCTGCGTCACGGGCAGCAGCACGCGAACACTCGTTCCCTGCCCCACCGCACTGTCGATCAGAATCGTGCCTCCCGCCTGTGATACGATGCCATACGACGTGGCCAGCCCGAGACCCGTGCCCTTGCCCAGCCCTTTCGTGGTGAAGAACGGTTCGAACGCGCGATCACGCACATCCTCGCTCATGCCGCTCCCCGTGTCGCGCACGCAGATCTCGGCGATGGGGCCCGGAGGGAGCATCGTGTACTCGGGCCTCGGCGGCGCGTCGGCGGCAATCACGCGCGTCTGGATCTCCAGTCGGCCACCGCTGGGCATCGCATCGCGCGCATTCACCACGAGATTCACCAGCACCTGGTCGAACTGCGCCGGGTCGACGCGCACATGCGTCAGTGCGTCCGTCAACTGAAGATCGAGCGCGATCGATCCGCCCAGCAGCCGGCCAACCAGGGGCGGCACGCGTTGCACGAGCGCGTTGATGTCGATCACGCGCGGCGCCACCATTTGCTTGCGGGCAAAGCCGAGCAACTGGCGCGTGAGCGCGCTCCCCGATTCCGCCGCCGAACGAATCTGTCGGATGCCGTCGGCCTGGCTGCTGTCGGGTGGCAATTCCGCCGCCAGCATCTCGGCCTGGCCAAGGATGACCGTCAGCAGATTGTTGAAGTCGTGCGCGACGCCGCCGGCCAGCCGGCCCACGCTCTCGATGCGTTGCGCCTGCCGCAGGTCGTCCTCGAGCGTCTTGCGATCGGTGATGTCGATGAAGATGCCGTTCCACAGCACGCTTCCCGGCTCGGGACCCGCCTGCGGCACGGCATGTCCGCTCACCCACCGCCAACTGCCGCTCGAATGCACGTCCTCGATGCGGAACTCCTGGATCCACGGCGTCATCCCGTGCAGGGACCGCATCAACGATTGCTTCGTCGGCACCTCGTCGTCCGGGTGCACCAGCGACCACGCCGAGTCGACGTCGGACAGCAGTTGCTGCGCCGAACGGCCGAGCAAGCGTTCGCTGAACTGGCTGACAAAGACGAAGCGATCCTTGCCGTCGGCGTCGATCACGTACTGGTACACGATGCCCGGCATCGCCGCCGTGATCTGCTCGAGCTGCCGGTCGCGCTCGCGCAGCGCCTGCTCGGCGGCGAGCGCCGCCGTGATATCGTTCACGGCAAACACCACGCCTTGCAGGTTGCCGTCCCCGTCACGCAACGGCGCACCGTTCACCGAGAGCGCGATGCGACGACCGTTCGGCCACACGATCGCCATCCGCACATCGAACACCGATTGCCCCGTGCGCACCACCCGCTGGAACGGTTGGGCGTCGCGCGGCCATTCGCTGCCGTCGAGCGACGCCTGGTACCACACGGGTCGATCGTACGTGCGCGATGTCGGATCGGAGCGGAACAGCGCCAGCAGCTGCTCGGCGCGGCGATTCGCAAAGATGATCTGCGCCTTGGTGTCCACGGCCAGGATGCCGGCGACACTGGTCGCCAGGATACCGTCCATCAGGTCGCGATCGGCACGCTGCCGCTCAGCTTCACGCCGCTGCTCGGTGATGTCGCGCACCGACGCCAGCAGGCGCCGCCCGCTGAGCAGGCGCGCCGAGATGTTCACATGCATCAACGAGCCGTCGGCGCGAAACACCGTGCGGTCGGAGCGGACGGTGCGTCCCTGGTCGAGTGCCGTGACTTGCATCGGCATGTCACGCAGCGACTCCGGCGTGATGAGCGACTGCACCGGAATGCCGATGGCGGCACCCGGCGCGTAGCCGAACATCGACTCCGCGCGGGCATTCAGGTACGTGATGCGCAATTCGTCATCGGTGAGCACCATCGCGTCGGTGGAGCCGTCGAGGATCTCCCGCACACTCGCCGCCGCGCGCTCGAGACGGGACTCACGTTCCTTCGTGGACAGGCGACTCTGGCGAAACAGCCCCGCCGCCACCGAACCGATCACGATCAACACCGTGGACCCGACGATGCGGAATTGCTCGGCGTCCGCGGACGGCCATTCGACGCCGGCAAGCGGCACCAGGAAGGCCAATGCAAGGCTGCCGAGCGCCGCGATCGCGGTCGGCCCGAAGCCGCCGGCCAGGGCGACCATCATGGCGAAGCCGGAGATGACGACGAAGTAGCTGCCGGTGGCGCGAAATGCCACGGCGGTCGTGATGGCGCCGACGATCGCGGCGGCAACGCCAATGAGGTACCAGCGCACGCGGGTGCGCCGCATCTTCATCTGCTCGAGCGCGATCGTACTGGGCGTACGATGCACACCGGCAATGGGCGGCAGGCCTTCGACCGCCTCGACTACGTCGCGCTGCTCTGGCGCCATAGCGGGTCTCGCACCTCAGGCTGCATCCGGCAAACATCACCGTGCAAGCGGCCCGTCACCCTCTTCGGTGACAGCGCAGCGCATCGAGCGACGTCCCAAAGATATCGCGTGCGGAGACAATGCGCAGGGTCCCCGGGGTCGGCACACTTGCCACCCGGCGGCCGGAACCGCATGCTCGGCCACCATGATCCCGACCTCGCTTCGCATCGGCATCGACCTGGGTGGCACGAAGATCGAGGGCATTGCGCTCGCCGACGACGGCTCGGAGCGGGCGCGCCGCCGTGTGTCGACGCCGCGCAGCTACCCGGACACGGTCAACGCCATCAGCGGGTTGGTCGAACAGCTCGAGCAACAGGCCGGCGGCAGGGGCTCGGTTGGCCTCGGCATTCCCGGTGCCGTGACGCCCGCGACCGGACTGGTGAAGAACGCCAACTCCACGTGGCTCATCGGACAGCCGCTGGGCCGGGACCTCGAGACGCGCCTCGGGCGCCCGATCCGGATCATGAACGACGCCGACTGCTTTGCGCTGTCGGAGG
>CAZPON010000069.1:2403-4887 GCA_964588045.1 uncultured Gemmatimonas sp. | reverse complement strand
GGGGCACAACCCGCTGCCATGGCCCGCACCGGACGAGATCGACGGTCCGTCGTGCTACTGCGGCAAGCGCGGATGCATCGAGGCGTGGTTGTCGGGGCCCGGATTCGCGCGGGACTACGCCGCGCACGGCGGTACCGCAGTCGACGGGCCGGCCATCGTCGCCGCAGCCGGAACGGGGGACGCCGCCGCGTCCGCCGCACTGGAGCGCTATGTGAGCCGGCTGGGTCGCGCGCTGGCGTCCGTCATCAACGTGCTCGACCCGTGGGTGATCGTCCTCGGCGGCGGCATGTCCAACATCCCTGGACTGGCCGACATGGCCCAGGCGCAGCTTCCCGCGTGGGTCTTTTCCGACCACGTCGAGACGCGCGTGGTGCGGCATCGGCATGGCGATTCCAGCGGTGTGCGTGGTGCGGCGTGGTTGTGGCCGCGCACCGGCAGCGCGTGATGACGCTCGCCACGGCCAGCGATTGGCCGATCGCACTCGAGTGGACGGTGGCCGGCGTGGCCGTGCTGGCCGCCGGCGCACTGTTGCTCGCCCGGTTCCTGCGACGCGTCGGACGCCGCACGTTGTGGCAACACCGCCGGCACGTCGATCGCTACAAGTTCACGCGCAAGTCGTACGTGATTGCCAACGTGCTGGACGATCCGATGGTTGCGGACGCCGTCCGCACGCACGCGGCGTTGCATGAGGAAGCGGAGGCCGCGACATGGCAGCGCGTGCGTCGCTACCTCGACGAGATCGTGCCGTTCTTCAACCTGCTCGCGTACTACCGCCTGGGCGACGTCGTGAGTCGACTCGTCCTCGGTGTGTTCTACAAGGTGTCGGTGGAGCACGAACGTCCGGATCCGTTTCGCCAGCTCCCGCGCGATTCGGTGGTGATCTACCTCATGAACCACCGCTCCAACGCCGACTATGTGCTGGTCACGCATGTGTTGATGGGCGCGGTGTCGATCTCGTATGCCGTCGGCGAATGGGCGCGCGCCTTTCCGCTCGAATACCTGTTCAAGAGCTTCGGCTCGTACTTCATCCGCCGGCGGTATCGCGAGCCGCTCTATCATGCGGTGCTGCAGGCGTACGTGCAGCTCATCACCCGCAACCGGGTCACGCAGGGCATCTTTCCCGAGGGCGGACTGACGCGTGACGGCGCGCTGCGACCGGCGAAGATCGGCCTGCTGGACTACGCCATTGGCGTGGCGCGCGATCCGTCGGTGCGTGCCCGCATGTACGTCGTGCCGATTGCCCTCAACTATGATCGCGTGCTCGAAGACCGTTCGCTGCTGCGCGAGCTCGCACTGCACGCCGACCGCCCCGTCACGTCCCGCCTCGCACAGGTGCGCGAAGTCGGCGCGTTCCTCGTCTGGAACGGTGCACGCTTCGTGACCGGCCGCTGGCGTCGCTACGGACGTGCGGCCGTCACCATCGGCCAGCCGATTTCCGTCGACTCGTGGCTGTCGGCACTCGAACGCAGCGGCGTGTCGCTGTTCACGCTGGAGCGGCCGGCGCGACTGGCCGAGCTGCAGGCGTTCTGTGACGATGTCCTGACGCGGATCGGTGCCATCATTCCCGTGACGCCGGTGCCGCTGGCCTGCGCGGCCCTCCAGAGCTTCGACGCCGACTTCATTTCGCACGCGCAGCTGGTGGAACGCATGGCGGCCATGCGCGATGTCCTGCAGGAGTCGAACGGGCGGGTCGTGCGGGCCGACCGGGATATCGAGGAGACCTTCGACCGGGCGTACCGGATGCTGCACCTGCGCCGGATGGTCGCGCGCACCGGTGACGGATACCTGGTGCTGCCCCACGGCCGGCCGCTGATCTCGTACTACGCCAACAGTATCGTGCACCTGCTGGGCCCGTTTTCGGACGGCGTGCGTGAGCGCGACCGCCTGCCGGTGGACGAGGCCCTGCGGGCCTGACGGATGGGCCGACGGCGTCGCCCTTCATTCCAGCGGCCTCCCCCCGCTATGATTGAACCCAGTTCCTGCTGGCCCATCGTATAACGGCTATTACCCCGGCCTTTGGAGCCGGAGATCTTGGTTCGATTCCAAGTGGGCCTATCTGCTGCTGTACCACCGTCTACACCGCTTGCCCTGAGCAGGCCCAATTGGGCCCGTGTCGTCAGATCGGTCGTCAAGGGCGAGCCGCCGTTGCATCGTCCGGAAACGCTCGCGCGGGCGAAGTGCGCCGAATACTTCGGAAGCGCGCATGTAGCTCGAATACCACTCACGAGCATGCCGCAGCAATCTGCGCGGCCAGTCCGACGGGCGTCGGCCCCAGCGTGGTGCCGACGGCGCGAAAATCAGGGAACAGATCCCGGCACGCGGCAAAGCCCAGGAGTCGCACGATGGCGGTTGGTGTCGCCGAGTAGCCGATGTCGGTCCGCTACCACTCCCCTTCCCGGCGCGGATTGTCTATTTTTAAGGGCTGCCGGTTGAAGGCTGGCCGGATCACCAGATACGTCCGAGGGACGGAGCCGCCGCGCCCGC
>CAZPON010000069.1:0-2393 GCA_964588045.1 uncultured Gemmatimonas sp. | reverse complement strand
ACCGGCGACACTCCGCCCCCTTCGGTACGGTTCGCACCGGGTTGTCGACGCCCATTGGAGCGTCCCGACCTCGCCTTTCGTCACCGCCGGAGCCCTGAGCACCTCGCATGGACCGATCGACCGCTGCGCGCAGCTACAAGCTCCTGGCCGGAACGTCCAATCGGCCCCTGGCCGAGGAGATCGCGAAGGTGCTGGGCGCAGACCTGTGCAAGGCAACCTGCAGCCGGTTTGCCGACGGCGAAGTGTTCGTCCGCATCGACGAGAACATTCGCGGCGCCGACGTGTTCGTGATCCAGTCCACCAACCCGCCCGGCGAGAACATGCTGGAGCTGCTGCTCCTCATCGATGCCGCGCGGCGTGCATCGGCGGCGCGTGTCACCGCGGTCATTCCCTACTTCGGCTACGCGCGCCAGGATCGCAAGGACCAGCCGCGCGTCGCCATCGGTGCCAAGCTGGTGGCGAACATCATCGAGAAGGCCGGTGCCGACCGCGTGCTGGGACTCGACCTGCACGCGCACCAGTTGCAGGGCTTCTTCGACGTACCGGTGGACCACTTGTACGCCGCGCCGGTGTTCACGAACTACTTCCGCAAGAAGGACCTGCGAGACCTGTGCGTCGTGGCGCCGGACGTCGGCTCGGCCAAGATGGCGCGTGGATTCGCCAAGCGGCTCGACGCGACATTCGCCATCATCGACAAGCGACGCCCGAAGGCCAACGTGGCCGAAGTGATGAACGTCGTCGGTGAAGTCGAGGATCGGGACTGCCTGATTCCCGACGACATGATCGACACGGCCGGCACGGTGTCCGAGGCCGCACGGGCGCTGCGCAACCTGGGCGCCAAGGACATCTATGTGTGCGCGACGCACGCACTGTTCAGCGGCCCGGCGGTGGAACGCCTTGTCAATGCGCCGATCACCGAAGTCGTGGTCACCGACTCGATCAACCTGCCCCCGGAGCGCCGCTTCGAGTCGTTGCGCGTGCTGTCGGTGGGGGAGTTGCTCGCGAAGGCGATCCGGTTCACGCATGCAGACCAGAGCGTCTCCGTGCTGTTTGAGTAGGGAGTTTGGAGTTTCTTAGCTCCGAGTAAGGGGTATGGAGTTGTGAGTAAGGAGTATGGAGTACTCCGGACCCCATACTCATGACTCCGGACTCCATACTCGGAGTTGAGAACTCCATACTCAGTACCCGCGTTTGAAGTTTGCAGTACCGCAGTTCCCGGCCGGGACGACGGAGATCCCGTTACTCCCGTTCCACCTTTCCTTCAGGATATTCCCATGGCTACCGCTTCACTCAACGCGACGATCCGCACCGCCAACGGCAAGGGCGCCGCGCGCAAGATTCGCCAGGCCGGCGACATTCCCTCGGTCATTTACGGCCACGGCCGTGAGCCGCAGTCCCTCATCACCAACGCGCGTGAAACCGAGCGCCTGCTCAAGGGCATCGCCACCAGCGCCACGGTGATCGAGCTCAACATCGAGGGCACCGTCGCCAAGACGCTGATCCGCGAGATCCAGCGCCATCCGTTCAAGCGCCACATCATGCACATCGACTTCCAGGAGCTGGTGGCCGGTGAGACGGTGTCGGTGCGCTGCCCCATCGTGTACGTGGGCGTGCCGGACGGCGTGCGGCACGAGGGCGGACTGCTCGACCAGATCATGCACGAGCTGCACATCGAAGTCGATCCGTCGAACATCCCGAACCACATCGATGTCGACATCACGCACCTCAAGCTCGGTAAGTCGATGCACGTGTCCGACCTCAAGATGCCCGCCGGCATCAAGCTCATGGACGATCCCGATTCGACGATCTGCGTCGTGCAGGCGCCGAAGACGGTCGTTGACCCGGCCGCCGTGGAAGGCGCGCCCGAGCCCGAGCTCATTCGCAAGGCCAAGCCGGACGACGAGAAGTAAGCCCGGGCCGTCGTTCATTCCGTCGCACAGCACGGGGCGCGGGATTCGCTCAGCATGGTCACTCCACGCTGGCGCATTCCGCGCCCCGCTCGTCTTCCCCGCATGAAAGTCATCGTTGGACTCGGCAATCCCGGACGCGAATACGCAGACACCCGCCACAACGCCGGCTGGTGGCTGGTGGACGCGCTCGCCCGGCGCTGGCACTTCGACAACTGGAAGAAGCAAGGCGAAAGCCTCGCCTGCGCCGGCATGGTTGGAACCGGTGCGAATGCGAAGAAGGTGCAACTGGTCAAGCCGCAGACGTACATGAACCTGAGTGGTGGCGTGCTGCGCCCGTATCTCAGGCGCGAAGGGTTCGATATCGCGCAGGACCTGCTGGTGATCGTCGACGAGCTGGCGGTGCCGGCGGGCAAGTTCCGCTTCCGGGCCGCAGGCAGCGCGGGCGGACACAATGGCCTGAAAAGCGTCGAGGCGCACACCCGG
>CAZPON010000068.1:0-12017 GCA_964588045.1 uncultured Gemmatimonas sp. | reverse complement strand
GTTGCCTCAACCCGATTGGTTTCTCGACCCTCAAGCAGGTACTCACCCCTCAACCCTCAAGAGGAACCGCCCGCCTAGCAAGAGCCAGACGGGCGGTTCAGTCTTGCGAGCCTCGCGGCGCCGCGCGCTACCGACCTCTAACGGACTTTGGCAGCACCGCCTGCAACACCGTCACCGGCCCCATCCGGCCTTCCTCCGAGTACTTCGACTGGATGTTCACGCGTACCAGGCCGAAGTCCAGCCAGGGTGGCGTGCTGTTGGCCTTGGGCAGCGTGTCCGTGGACACGCGTGACGCCATGGCGAAGATCACCCGCGGCGAATCGAACACCACGTCCGGCGCCGGGTTCTCAGTGTCGGCGTCATACAGCGAGATGCGCGACGGATACGGCGAGGTGCGACGGCCGACGTACACCGTGTCGATATCCCGTGCGGTCGTGTCGAACTTCACCGCATACGCGTTGTAGTAGTAGCCAACGGGCGGGCGGAAGTAGTTCGAGTCGTTCACCACCATGATCTTGCCGCGCACTTCGACGCGTCCGCGTGGCACGATGGTCATGCTGGCCACACCCGCCGTGCTGCTGGTGGCGACTACGAACTCCTGATCGGGGCCGGGGTTGCCGGCAGTGGCCGGCGTAGACACGCGCTTCGCAAACGCACCGAAGCGCAGGCCCGCGACGTTGGTGGTGGCCTGGCTGCGACGGCCCCACAACGAGCGCACTTCACCAGGTGCTGCACCCGGTGTTGCCGCTTCGATGCTCAGGATCGCCACGTTGAGCGAATCGCTCGCCGCCATGCCCGTGGCTGCGTTGCGCGCCGTGGCCAGCCGGAACGTCAGGTTCGGACCGCCAGCCCGGAATCCGCTCTGACCCGGACGCTGCGTCACGGTCGTGGTGTACACCGGATCACCCGCCGCATTCAGCGACGAGTCGACGCGGGTCACCGTGATGTTCATGGTGGTCAGGCGGAAGAACTTCGACGCCGAGTCGTTCGCCACCCAGAGCGTGTACGTGCCCGTGGTGAGCGAATCGAGTCCGGCCACGCTCACGATCACCGAATCGGTGGCCGGCGTGGCCGACGCGATGACCGACGCCGGGAACGTGACCGTGCCACGCGGCAGGTTGGTGTTCTGCACCGCGAGGTTGATGCCGAACCCGAGGTCGCCCACGTGCTCGGTGGTGATGGAACGGTTGTCATCGCAGCCACCGGCCGCGACGAGGGCAGCGCCAAGGGCGCCGAAAAGCAGGTATCGCATGGATGACATCGGTTAGTTACCCCCGCCCGGGAGGTACCGGAACCCAAGGGTGAACGTGGTGGTCATCGCGGTGTTCTTTGGGGCCGGCGCCGCCGGGAAGTCCTCCGCGAACGGCGTGTTCAGCTCCTTCCTCCCGCTGGCAGGATTCAGGAACTCCCGGTCGAAGCCTTGGAACTGCATGGCGCGCGCATCGAGCTGCACGCCCACACGGTCCGCGAGCTTGAGCCAGATCCCGGCACCGAACGACAGCGACAGGTCGTTCTGCCGCAGCGCCTTGCCGTTGACCTGGGCGTCGGCAATCATCGTGTAGTTGCCCACGCCGGCCATCAGGAACGGACTGATCTTCTCGCTCGGCAGCCGAAGGAGTCCAAAGGCACCGATGTTGATCGTGCTGATCGGCTGGCCGACATACTGGTAGTAGATGGAATCCCCCCCACCCGTGCCGGAGTTGCCGTAGCGCAGCCGGGTCAGGAAGTCTTCGCGATGCGTGTTGTTGCGCATCACGTCGACGCTGGTGCCGACGCCGAACCACTTGGTGAACGAATACTCGGCATCGAGGCCGATCAACCCGCCGCTGTTGAGGCTGGAGGAACGCTCGGGCGTCGAACCGCCGAGCCGGGTGACGACGGCAAACTGCTTTTCCACCACTTGTGCCGACAGTGCACTGGCGGAAAGGGCCACGAGAGCGAGGGCGCGTACGACGCGGCTCATTTGCCCACCTCGAAGGAGAAGATCTGGATGTTCTGCAGCGCGCCGGCCGCTTCATACGAGTAGTCGAAGCGAATGCTGCGACCGAACACCGGCATGCGAAGGCCGAACCCACCGGCCAGGCCCACGGTGCCAACGTCGCCGTGGTCGCGATCATCGTTGTACATGCGCTTGCCGCCGCGCAGGAACAGGATGTTGCGGAATCCGTACTCGGCGCCCAGCGCATACTGCGTGCTGTAGTCGGTCGCGTTGGTGACGGAAATCTCCGACGTGATCGTGTGATTGCCACCGGCGCCACCCATCATCGAGTTGGCGCTGCCAAGCAGGTCGGCACCCACCGACAACCGGAATTCCACCGGGAGTTCCGTGTTGTTGGTGAAGAACTGGACGCGCCGGGCTTCCGACAAGACCGAGCCGTCGGTGGTCTGGATGACGCGCTGGATCAGCGCCCCCTGTGCGCGGGACGTGCCGCCGACGTTCTGGATCACGCCACCCAGCACCAAGCCGTACAGGCCGGTGTTGAATTGCGTGCCGATATCGAACGCGACCCAACTGGTGCCCGCATCAGGAATACCTTCCTTGATGTACTTGAGCTGCCCACCCACCGAAAGACGATCGGTGAGGCGCCGGGCGTAGCCGAGACCGACCACGGTGGACGTCCACTCGAACGAGTTGCCGCCGAGTCGCTCGCCGAACGGGTTGAGTTCTGTCGTGCGCTTGATCGGACCCGATCCGAGGGTGTTGAGGTGTACACCCACCACACCGCCAAGAAGCGGAATGGACGCGGACGCATAGGTCTGATCGAGCCCGAGATCGTCATACAGGTTCTGCAGGCCGGCGGCCAGGGAGAATCCTTCCGACGTGGCCGCGCCGGCAGGATTCCAGTACCAGGCGGTTGGACCGTTCACCGAGCTGCCGATGGCGCCCGCCATGGCACCGCCGCGCGCGCCGATGCCAAGGTGCAGGAAGTTGGCGCCGCGGGTACCCTGTCGGTTGGGGGTGTCTTGCGGCGTGGGAAGAATACCCCCCGGTCCCTGAGCGCGTACCGACGCGCTCAGGAGAACGGTGGCGGCACTGACGGTGCCGATGGTGCGAAGGATGTTCATCGCCACTCCGTTATCGGATGATCACGAACTTGCCGCTATGAGTCAGCCCGTTGCCACTCGGACCGGTCGCGGTAAGTACGAAGAGATAGAGACCCGAAGCCATGTCCAGCCCTTCACGCGTTCGGAGATTGAACGGCAGGTCTCCGGTGGGCGCGTTGTTGCCCTGATAGAGCAGGTCGTTCCTGGTCCACGTCAGCTCCTGCAGGAACTGCCCGGACACCGAGTACACGCGCAGGATGCCTTCTTCGGGCACGCCGGTGAAGTAGATGCGAGCCGTGGGCGTACGACCGGAGAGCTGGTCGATATCCGATCGTGCGAGGTACGGATTGGGCACCACTGACACCTTGCTCAGGTCGCTCTTGCTGATGGTGGCCTTGGTCGAGAACGGCGTCGCGATGAGCTGCACCACCGTGCGCGGATCGAACGTGCGGCCAATCTCGAACACCTGCTTCCAGTTCGGCTCGACCGGGAGATAACCGCCCGTTGCGCCACCCACGGTGAGCGGGAGCGTTCCGCGGCTGTTGATGGCCAGCGGATTGCAGGTGACCGCGTCAGCAGTGGGGCGGGTGCCCGAGAAGTTCTGGCCGCCGTTGCAGGACACGAGGAAGCGGTTGAGACCGATGGAGTCGACCAGCACCGGAATCGGACGGAATCCGTTCGGCCCGTCCGCCGTCACCACCACATAGCGGGCGGCGCCGGTGCCCACCGAGCTGTCGCGCTCCACCTTCTGCAGCGCGACAAGCGTATCGCCCGGCAACCAGATGCTGTCCGGCACCGTCACGCGTACGGTATCGTTGCCGGAACCGAGCAGCCGCGTATTGCTGGCGCGCGCCAGCATGGCGAACTTCACCGTTTCCAGCCGTCCATCCACGTCACGGTATTCCATCGTGAACGGCACGCGCATGCGCTGGAGGGGCCGCGCAGCCGTGGCGCCCACCAGGGCCGCAACTGCCGCCGAGGTTTCGGTGATGGTCGTGGCCTGGGCCGTTGCCGCCACCAGCGACGCCGTCACCGCTGCCTGCAGGTCGGCCACCGGATCGAGCCGGAACGGAGCGCCCGGACCAAACGGATCCACCTGCCACGTCAGGCTGTAGCGGCCGCCCTTGGTGCGCTTGCCGTTGATGGGCTGCACCTGTGCGGTGAAGTTGCGGGCCGCCGTGGTGAGCGTATCGCCCGGCTTCCGGATGACGAAGTTGCGGTCGCGCACCACGCCGAAGGCGGTGAGCTCCTGGAGGAATCCGGTGGTCGCGTTCGCCGAATCGCGGGGCACCAC
Organism: uncultured Gemmatimonas sp.; assembly: GCA_964588045.1. Classification (GTDB taxonomy): domain Bacteria; phylum Gemmatimonadota; class Gemmatimonadetes; order Gemmatimonadales; family Gemmatimonadaceae; genus Gemmatimonas. The sequence continues at coordinate 7,678 of CAZPON010000068.1, read as the reverse complement.
CGTGTAGCCCGGGTACAGCGGCGAGTTCTGCTGGTCGCGCTCGCGGTTGGCCGCATACGCGTCGTTGATGACGAAGACCGGCCGGTTGTCGCCCGTGACCCACGCAAAGCCCGGCTGGGTGGCCGGCGACGCCAGCGTGTCCAGGTAGACTCGTGTGGAACCGGCCGTGCCGCGCAACGTGCCGGGCGTGAGCACGTTGGCGCCAAGCCGCACCGGGATGTTGGCGTTGACACTGAACGACTGGTCGCGCGCCACGTAGTTGGCAACCGCCGGCCCGGCCGGAGAGGTGGCCGCACTTGGCAGCACCCACCGCACGTTCACCGTGGTCGTCGTCGCGCTGGTCATCGTATCCACCGTCTTGCGCACGATGAACTGGTTGCCGTACACCATGCGCGTGGTGCCGCTCACGTCGTTGGACACCGAGCCGTACACCACCGATTGCGTGGCGTTGCCCGACAGCGTCGCCGTGTCGATGCGGGCGAAGTTGCGCCCGGCCACGTTGGTGATTGGCGCATACACCTGGATGGCCGACGGCCCGGACGTGGCCAGGCCCGAGTTGATCGTATCTGCCGGGAATCCGAGCGTGGCCTGCACATCGGTCACGATAAAGCCGGCCGCCGTGGAATCGACGATCTTGAAGTCCGAGAAGCCGCGGGTGCGCGTGACAAACGAGTACACATAGCCCTTGCCCGCCTGGAGCGTCTCGGTGTACGTGCCTGACGCCGGCACACCGCCGGTGTAGTTCACGGTGGTCACCGGACGCCATGCGAACGCCTGGGTGCCGTTGTCGATGGTGCGCGTGGGCGCCGACGTACAGGTGCCGGCGTTGCCGGTGGTGTTGGTGAACGTCGTGCCGCCATCGCACGACTTGAACACGTACACGGCGGCCAGATTGTCGTTGGCGCGGGCCGAAAGCCGGTCGAGCAGCCCCGGATTGAGTCGCAGCACGCGCCGCGTGTCGACGTTGCCGGCCGCGGAGTCGGCCCGGGTCTTGTTGACCAGTTGCACCATGTACGGGTCGATCGGATTGATCTGCGGGTAGCGGATGGTGATCGAGGCACCGATGCTGGCATCGGCAAGGCCGAAACGGGTGGAGTCAATCAGCTCGGCCGACGAGATCGAATAGGTCTTGCCCACCACCACCGCCGGGAACGCGAACGGCTGCGGCCCCTCGTAGTTGGTCATGTAGCTGTTGATCGCGCCATCGACCGCCTGCCGGATGCCGATCGAGTCGGGCGCCCACGAGAAGGCGAACAGGAACTGCGTGGTGTCCGCAGCCCGGAGCTTGAACGGGCCGGCCGAGAGGGTGTTCAGGATGTTGCCGAAGTTGTTGCGGTATCCGCCCGCGATGGTGTCGGAGTAGATACCCGCGCATCCCTGCTTGCCGCACGTGGGCACGAAGATCGTGTCCTGCACGCCGTCGTTGTCATAATCCCACTTGCCGAATGGCAGGCCGGTGTTCGGGTTCGTCTGGTTGCCTGGGACGAACTTGTTGAACTTGGCGTCGGCGAGGGCTGGATACGTGCCGCTCCACTCCTCGGGCTGGAACAACTGCACGTAGTTCGCCAGCGTGAAGTCGGACGGAGCCCGCCCGTCGAGGTAGTTGGCCTCGGTGGACGAGACCATGCCGAAGCCCGACCGCATGGACCGGTTGATGTTCTGCGACGTCTGGCCGAACGAATTCGCCTTCGCGTGATTGAAGGTGATGGTGTCGTCGGCCAGCGGACTGCCGGGGCTGTAGTACGGGCTGTTCGGGTTGCTGAACGCCTTGTTGCGCATGTCGCCCAAGGGCGACTTGAGCAGTGTGATGGTGTACACGCCCTGCCCGAACGCATTGGTGTTCAGGCACGCCTGCGTGCCGGCATTCTCATAGGCGCGCGGATAGGTGGCGGAGCAGTTGCCCGACGTGTTGCCTTTGGTCGCGAACATGGTGTTGCGCGACCAGTCAAAATAGACCGCAGCGGTCTGGCCGGCGGCGTTCGCGAACAGGAAGCCCGGACCAAGGCCGAAGTACAGCGAGTCATAGTCGATGCCGGTGCCGTAGACATCGGCCGACTTGTTCACCATCTGCACCTGGTAGAACTGGGTATTGCGCGTGGCCGGCGCCGCGAACTGCCAACTGTCGATGCGCAGTTCGAGTCCCAGCGGATAGCCCGGATCCACCGGCGCCCCGGAACCGCCGGGCACGACACTGCCATACCGCAGCTTCTGCTCGCGGTAGTAGTCGGACATGAAGCCGTACACACTCTGCGTGCCCAGGGTGTTCGCGGGGTCGAGGCGCGATGGGGACAGCTTCCAGTCATCCCAGCGGAAGTTCGCCGGGTCGGCGTCGAAGGTGTTCCGCCATACCGAGTCCGGGACGACCAGCTTCGCCTCGAAGCCGTTCGCGCCCCACGTTTCGGGGCAGTCCTTCATGGCGAGCAGCGAGAACCCCTGGAGGAGGAAGCGCGGGTCATCGCGGCAGGAGCTGTTGAAGACCGCCGTTGCCCCCGAGAACGCCCGGCCGAACTGGCCATCGGCCGCGCCGATGCGCTTGACCTGGGGCGGTGCAACCACCTGCCAGTAGTGCGTGGTGTAGCCGAGCGATCCAGCCATCCCGTTGATGCCGGGGTGCACATTGCGGATCTTCCGGAACTCCGACGGCGGCGCGCCAGCGACGAATCCCATCTCGAAGTGGACGTAGGCGCCGCCGGGGTTGAAATAGAGGTGACCGTTGATGAACGTGCCGCCCTGGTTCTCCGAGACCGGGCCGCCCTGATTCGTCACGCCAGTGCGGAAACCTCCCGTCATGCGAAGCGACCCACCCGCCAGGTCTTCCGCCGCAAAGAGCTCAAAGCCCCTGCCCGTGCGAATGGGGACCTGCTTCACCGTCCCGTCGGCCATCAGGCTGTCGATCGTGGTGACGGGAACGGGATTCTGGCGCTGCGCGGACGCGATATCGGGCGCGGCCGCAAGCGCGATTCCGGCCAGCGCGGTGAGCGCCCCGGTCAGGCGCCGCACCCGGCTCCACCGCGGAGCCGGCGGGAGGGCGCCGATGTTCGTGGATTCGAATTTCATGTCTGGGTATGCCGTCGTGACTTAGAAGTTGACCGTGATGCCGGTGGCCATCGCGCGACGCGTGCCGACGTACTCGGGCTGGTCGAAGGCGGTCGAGGTCGTCGCATCACCGGTGTTGCCGACTCGCCGGTTGTTGAAGTCGCGCAGACCGGCGTCGCAGGTGCCGGTGTTCACGTACACCTGCACACAGTTCACGCGGTCGAACAGGTTGTTCACCTGCAGGAACACCGAGTACCGCACCTGGCCCACGCGGAAGCCCTTGTCGAGCAGCAGGTCGAACTGTGACGTGGCGGGCTGGCGGCCGGCGTTGATATCCGACGCGTTGTTGGTCGCGCCGACGTTGCCGAACGAGTTGGCGCGCGACGGCGTGTACGGCAGGCCGGCCGTGCGGTTGAACGTGATCGTGGCCCGCGAGTTGCGCAGGAAACGGCCCAGGTCCGCCGGCATGGCCGGAATGTCGTTCTGCACGGCCATGAAGAACGAGGTGTTGAAGCGGTACGTCTGGTCGATGTCGGCCACCGTTTCCACCAACTGCTGGCGGTTGGACTCGTCGGTGCGCTCAATTTCGTTGGCGCGATCGGGCGGACGCGAGTTCGTGGTCGCCCGCGCGAGGCCGAAATTCACATCGTAGCCCCAGCGGTTCGACAGACGGCGCCGGAACTGCACTTCGAGGCCACGCGACGTGAGGAAGTCACCGTTCACCAGCACCGTGTACGAGGGCAGCGAGCCGTCGTACGTGGAGCCGATGTCCTGCGTGGCGCGGCTCGGGCGCAGGCCGGACAGGCCGGTTTCCGAGCGGTTGTACACGGCCACCTGGATGGAGTAGTTGCGGCTCAGCTCCGTGTTGTATCCCACTTCGTACTGCTGCGCCTGCTCGAGCAGCAGGTTGGGGTTGCCCACGAAGGCCGGGTTGTTGGTGGAGATGTTCGGCACGCACTCGTTGGTGCCCGGCTTGACAGCCGTTGCGGCGCAGTAGTCGTCGCCACCCTGCGCCTTGGAACCGGCGACGGTGCCGATACCCGTGTTGCGATAGCCGTTGCCGTACACTGGGACCATCGTGTACTTGCCGGCGTTGAAGAACATCGCCGACTTCTCGGTGAGCGGGAACGACACCGCGATACGCGGGCTGAACGCGGTGCGCGGCTCGGCTTCCTTGAAGTCGTCGAGCTGGGCGATGGCGGTGGCCGTGTCCAGCAGGACCGAACGCTGCGAAACCGGATCGATGGCACCGGCGGCGCAACCGGCCAGGCCGTACGGCTGGCCGGCGGAATTCACCAGCTTCTTGCCGCCCACGGTTGCGCCTTCGCACACTTCGCGGGCCGTCGTGCCATTGGACGGGTTGAACGGGTCGCTGAAGCCGAGGCCCTTTGCCTTACCCCAGTCGAAGCGGCCACCCAGCTTGATGGTGATGAAGTCGTATTCGATGAGCGCCTGAATGTAGCCCGCGGCCTCGACCGGCTTGGCGCGATACACCTGCGCCGTCATGGGCTGAATACCGGAGTTGGAGCCGAACGCGCCGACATCAGAGTACACGATGTCGTGCTGGATGAACTGCGCACCGAACTGCAGCATGTTGTGGTCGGTGACCTGCGACTGCATGTCGGCCTTGTACGTGCGCGTCGTGAAGTTCTCGCCGCCGTACACGCCGTCCACGAGACCGGCATCGGGAATGCGATCGCCACCGGCCACACCCGGCGACGGGCTCAGGAAGTTCTGGTCGAAGTTGGGGCGGAAGAACGTGTTCGGAATGCACGTGCCCAGGAAGTACGGGCAGGTCGTGCGCTCGAAGTTCGACTGGCCAAAGCGCACCTGCAGGTTGCTGCGGCCGAAGCGCTGCTCGAGCGAGCCGATGAACACCTTGCCGTTGTCGCGCACCGACGGCTGCATCAGGTCCTGCGAGAAGACGTTGCCGCCGTCCGTGAGCACCTGGAGCGAGTCGGCCCGGTTGTTCACCAGCGCCAGCGGATCGCCGCGGTACTGGTAGTAGAGCCGGCGATCATAGCGGCGTGTGGCGCGCTCGGCGCCGATGCCGGTGACCTTGATGGTGGTGTTGGCGAACGGCAGGAACGTGAGCTTGCCCACCACCTGGGCATTCTGGTTGCCACCAAAGCCCTGCCAGCCCGTGCTCAGGTCGCGGGCCGCCGGCGGCAGCGCATCGCTGTACGTCAACGGCGCGTTGATGGTGTACACGTCATTGTCGAACTTGAGCGGCCTCGCGGCCTCACTCTGCACCTGGCCCGATACGGCGTACCGGATCTTGCTGTTGGTGCCCGGGATCGGACCCGACAGGTAGCCGTTGAGCAGGTTCTGTCCCTGCACCTTGTCCTGATCGTTGCCGAACAGCGTGCCGGCGAGCGTCGAATTCCGGTAGTTGATCGAGCCGGACACCTGCGACCCGCCCTCGCGCACGGCCTGGTTGATCACGCCCGACAGCGCGTTGCCGTACTGCGGATCCATGCCGCCGCGCTGGAAGAAGACCTGCTGCACGGCCAGCGCATTGAGTGTCACCACGTCGCCACCGAACAACGGGTTGTTGATCGGCACACCGTCGATCATCGACAGCGTCGATCCGCCGCGTCCACCGCGCACACGAATCGGCTGCGTCGTGCTGCGCTGCTCTTCCGCCAGTGAGATCACGGAGGTGTTGTTGGGCACCTCGGTGAACCCCTGCTGCAGCGCCAGCACCCCGGCGATGCTCGTCACCGGCAGCGACTGGATCTGCTCGGCCGTCACGATGGACGAGGAACCGATCTGCGTGCGCTCGATGAGCGGCGTCTGGTCGGCCTGCACCGTCACCGCCGTCAGCGTCTGGTTCGACGCCTGCAGGCTGAAGTCCTGGGTGCGGGTGCCGTCGATCGTGATCTGCACGTTCGTGGCGGACACGCTCTGGAAGCCCAGACGGCGCGCCTGCACCGTATACGTGCCGGGAGGAATCTGGAGAATGAAGTATTTGCCCGTGGAGTTGGTATTGGCGCCCAGGGTGGTGCCCTGAATGACCACCGCCACACCCTCGATCGGCCTGCCCGTCTCTTTGTCGACGACCGTGCCGGTCAACTTGCCGCTCTGTGCCTGTGCTACGGTGGGCGGCGCCAACAACGCTGCACCCAGGACCGTCGCAACAAGCCAACGACGTCCGATTACCTGCATCTGCTCCTCCGGGAGGGTAGTGCCAAGGGTCCGACGTTCGGCGTGATGCATCACGTGGCGAACGCGTACTACGCCACACCGATCCCGCTCCGATCACATCGGCGACGTCGCCGGATGATCGTAAACGGGGGAAAGTGCGGCACTGGAAAGACCGATTGCTCGGTCGGGAAACTTGGGATGAAGAGCCGCCGTGCGCCTCGACAACAGCGCTCAGCGGTGGGACGGGCGGGGTGCGAACCGGTCAAAATGACCGGAAAACTGAAACCGATTTCGATGGAGGTGTCAGGCTGGGCGGCAAGCTAGCGTCGGTACCGGTCGTGTCAATATCGGTAGTGAGACTTTTGCCTGCTGCCCGATGGAAAGTGACCAGCGGTAACACGTTGGGGCTGGACGCGCTTGCGGGTCGTCCCACGTGCGTGCGTTGGTGTTTGCTACAGGGGCTCAACAGCGGAGGGGACAAGGCCGTCACAGAATATCTAAGAGATGAGCAAATCTTAATGAACGGCGGGTTCAAGACTGGCCCCAGACAGCTTTGACGCGGATGACATTGCTTCAGACAGCTTTGACGCGGATGACGCGGACCAGCGCGGATTGCTCCGTGCGCGGGGCAGGCAGCGGCGAGCGACCGCGGGCTCAGCTTTTTTGTTTTCTTTGAACAACAGCGAAACGCTTCCGACACGCGATGGACCCTGCCCCACGCAAGGGACAATCCGCGCTGGTCCGCGTCATCCGCGTTATAGCTGTCTGAGGCCTGAGGAACTGCGTGAGGCAGGCGAAACAGCGCGCGTGGAGAGCCCAGCAACACAAGAGCCGAGCCATCAGTGGACAACGTGACCAGTCTGATGGCTCGGCTCTTGTGTTGCTGGGCTCTCCACGCGCGCTGTTTCGCCTTCAGTTGCTCCTGTCTCGGGCTGCTCCCCAGGCCTCAGCCCGCTCCGTTACCACGCGCACCTGATCGTCCACGACCTGCAGAAACCCGCCGTCCACGCCGAAGCGCCGCTCGCCCTCGGGCGTGTCGACCCGCAGCGTGCCCTTGCCCAGCAACGTCATCAGCGGCGCGTGCATGGGCAGGATGCCCACCTCGCCGTCGAACGCCGGCGCGATGACGCCGCGCGCTGCGCCTTCGAACAGCACGCGCTCCGGCGAGATCACCGAGACCTTCAGCGCATCGCTCACGATCAGCCCTGGAGCTTCTTCGCGTTCGCCACCACGTCGTCCACGCCGCCGGCCATGAAGAACGCCTGCTCCGGAAGGCTGTCGAACTCGCCGGCGCAGATGCGCTCGAACGACGACACCGTTTCCTCGAGCTTCACGTACTTGCCGGGGATACCCGTGAACTGCTCGGCCACCGCGAACGGCTGCGACATGAAGCGCTGCAGGCGACGCGCGCGGCCGACGATCTTCTTGTCGTCTTCCGACAGCTCGTCCATGCCAAGGATGGCGATGATGTCCTGCAGTTCCTTGTAGCGCTGCA
>CAZPON010000067.1:0-12061 GCA_964588045.1 uncultured Gemmatimonas sp. | reverse complement strand
GGGCGACAGGGTCAATCCCGATGCGGTTTTCGCCTCGCGCGAACAATTGCTCGGTGCCATCGCGGATGAAAATACAGAGAAGTTCGTGACCTTATATGAATCGCTGGAAGGCGCAGCGCGGTTTCGTCCCGATGCGGCGAGTGCCGGGAAGCGAAGCGCCAGGTTGCCGAGGTCGCCCTTGGGATCGACGGCAATGATGGGCACCTTGTCGATCAGTGCTTCCTCGACCAGGCCAATGCCGAGTCCCGTCTTGCCGCTGCCGGTCATGCCGATGATCACGGCGTGTGTCGTGAGGTCTTTCGCGTCGTAGAGGACGTAGTCCTCCTGTCGTGCGCGCGCGGCGAGGTCGTAGCGCTTGCCGAGGTAGAACGTGCCCAGCGTCTCGAAGTCGGTCATGGCTTGCTTTCCGGGATGGCAGCGGGCGAGCGCATCGCGGTCGTCAGTGCGTTCATGACGACAAACTGGCGGCTCCGGCAGCGTGCCGTGGCGGCGCTCAAAACTCGCGCTTCTTCATCACCTGGAAGATTTCTTCGGCCTCGGTGCCTGAAATGGGCTCCTTGCCACCGCGCGTCGCATCCAGTGTCGGATCGAACGACGCTTTTGCCGGCTTCTTCTGCTGGGCCGCCTTGGCCGCGGTCTTCTTGAGCAACGCCTTCAGCTGCGAGTCCTTCATGTGCGCTCCGTTCAGGGGTCGGGATAAGTCCGGTGCTCTTTGACGTTGGGGCAATGAGCCGGTGAAGTAAAGTAGGACGGGACGGTGACATGAGAGACGGGAGACCAGAGACGAGCCGGGGACGGAAGAGAACGGCTCATGTGGTCACGCAATCCCTCGTGATTTCGCTCACGCTGCGACATCCGGCGAGTCCCATGGTGAGGTCGAATTCGCCCTGCATGTTGCGGAGCACTTCCCGCACGCCGTCCTCGCCCGCGATGGCCAGGCCGTACACGTAGGGACGACCCAGCAGCACGGCGGTTGCGCCCAGTGCGATAGCCTTGAAGACATCCGCGCCGCTCCGGATGCCGGAGTCGAGCAGCACCGGAATGCGTCGTTGGACGACCTCGACGATTCCCGGCAGCGCGTCGAGCGAGGCGATCGCGCCGTCGACCTGACGACCGCCGTGATTCGACACCACGATGCCGTCCACGCCGTGGTCGAGGGCGAGCCGTGCGTCATCGGGATGCAGGACGCCCTTGAGCAGGATCGGCAGGCTGGTCATCGCGCGCAGGCGTGCGAGATCGCTCCACTGCAGTGACGGACGTGAGTACGTGGCGACAAAGCGGCGCACGGCCTTGCGCGGCCAGCCGGTGCGCAGCTTCTCGCCGAGCGGTCCGGGTGTGCGCCGGAGCAGGTCGCGCAGCACGCCGAGTGCGTGCCAGGAGACGCGTGTTGCCGGCGCTGGTGAATCGAACGGGAGCTCGAGCTCTCGCCGGAACACCGGGTCGCTGAGATACTGCGCGAGGCCCATGCCGCGCATGAATGGCAGGTAGGCGAGATCCAGGTCGCGCGGACGCCAGCCCAGCATCGTCGTATCCAGCGTCAACACGATGCCTCGGCATCCGCACGCCTCGGCGCGGCGCACGAAGCTCTGCACGAGGGCGTCGGAACGAGACCAGTACAACTGGAAGAATCGCGGCGTGTCGCCGATGACTGTCGCGCAGGTTTCCATCGCGATCGACGCCTGGTTGGAAAAGATCATCGGAATGCCTTCCCGTGCGGCCGCGCGCGCGACCGCGAGGTCCGCGTCGGGATGTGCAAGCTCGAGCACGCCGATGGGTGCCGTGAGGATCGGTGCCGGCAGCGTCATGCCGAGCAACGACGCGCGTGAATTGCGTGACTCGACATCGCGCAGCACGCGCGGCACGATCCGCCATCGGGCGAACGCGGCGCGATTCGACGATATCGTCTCCTCGCGTCCTGCGCCTCCCACGATGTACGCGCTCGCCTCGCGACGCATGACGGCGATCGCGCGAGCTTCCAGGTCACGCTCGCCGGTCGGAACCAACGGGCGACGCCCACTGACGCCATCGACATACACCTGCGACTGTCGCTGCGTGCCGATCATGCGTGCACTCCCAGTGTGTCGCGCTCGATGCGACACGCCAGCAGGAACGCGGCGGGACCGGCGACACAGTGATCGCCGGGCAACAGGTGCAGGATGTCGCCGACCAGCGCGCGCGGCAGGAGGTTGGCGGGCATGGCGGGGAAGCTGGAGAGCGACCGCCCAGCCGTCCAGCCGCAGACGCTGCCCTGCCTCCCCCAACTGTCGGCCGACGCAGACACCCGCGGCGGGACGGTACGTCGTGGTGCCCCCTGAATTCCCCGAAAAAATCTCCTGTTGACACCTTGACCAGGCCATACTACCGTATCGGAGCACTCAAACCAGCGGGGCGCGCCTGCGGCGCGGGAAACGCAACGGCGGGCGACTTCGGGGACCTGGCTACACGCGGGTCCCTTTTTCGTAGAGTCGTTCAGTGGGAATGAGTCATGGGCCGAAGTCGAAGGATTTCGGCAAACCCGCGCGGGGGTTCAGTCCGCGAAACAACGAGTGCTCGGTGCGTACGGCAGGGCCGGACTCCGAACACACAGCAACAGGAGCAGTGCCATGCGTACCACCGGCAAGGTGAAGTGGTTCAACGATGCCAAGGGCTTTGGTTTCATCACGCCCGACGACGGCTCGAAGGATTGCTTCGTGCATCACTCGGCGATCCAGGGTGGCGGTTTCCGCACGCTCGCCGAAGGCGAGCGTGTCGAGTTCGACATCGTGCAGGGCCAGAAGGGTCCCGCCGCCGAGAACGTCACGAAGATCCGCGGCTGAGCTGCGAATCACCGGAGTAAACGAAGGGCCGCCGGATTACTCCGGCGGCCCTTCGTGCATGTCACCTCGGCGTGTCCGGCCTGCTACTTGATCTCGCCATTCCCGCGGTAGTAGTCGCCCAGCAGGTGTTCGGCGAAATACTCCATGAGCATGCGCTGGTTGTACGGGCCCGTGCCGCGATAGCCGTGCGGCTCGCCGGGATAGATGAAGAGGTCGAAACGCTTGTTCGCCTTGATCAGCGCATTGGCCAGTCGGATGGTGCCGCCGGGATGCACGTTGGTGTCCAGGTCGCCGGGGGTGAGCGCGGGGTGGCGTTTCAGGTTCGGCGCCAGTTCGTCGTTGGTGGGCACCCTGATCTGGAAGATCACGTCGCCGGAGTCGGCGACCACGGCCGCGGCCTGACCGGTCGCTGCGCCGTTCGGGCCGGGTCCGCGTCCGGCCGCGCCGGCTGCACGCGTATTGGCCCCGCCGCGTGCCGTGTCACTGCGGGCGATGACCTTCACGCCGTGATTCCACTCGCTCCAGTTCTGGTTGTAGATGTTGTTGTCGTGATTGCCCGATTCCGACCAGCCCACCTTGAAGAACTCGTTGTACGGCGGCAGCAGCATCGCGGCGGCCGTGAGGAACCCGCCGCCGGAGTGACCATAGATCCCCACCTTGTCGAGATCGATGAACGGGTAGCGCGCGGCCAGTTGTTCGATCGCGGCCTTTTTGTCGGCGAGCGCGTAGTCGCGCATGTTGAAGTAGCCATACCGATGATAGGCGAGCGAGCGCAACGGCGATCCACCGCGATGGCCGACCTCGATCACGATGAAGCCAAGCTGCGCGAGATGCAGGGTGTTGCCACCGACTGAAAAGCCGGTGGTGACCGCTTCCGTTTGCGGACCGGGATACACGTAGGCGATGATCGGATACTTCTTCGTCGAGTCGAAGTCGAACGGCTTCCAGATGTTGCCGAACAACTCCGTTACGCCGTCAGCGGCCTTCACCGAGAACGGCTCGGCCGGCTTCCAGCCCAGCTCCTTGAGCTTGGAGAGATCCATCTCCTCGAGCGTGGCGAGCACCTTGCCGGTCGCATCGCGCAACACCGATTTCGGCGGCAGGTCCATCCGCGAGTACGTGTCGTAGATGTACTTCCTGGTCGGCGACACGACCGAGTTGTGCGTGGCATCGCCCGCGTCGAGGAGCGTGAGCCCGGTGCCGTTGCCGTTCACGCGATACAGGTGTTTCTGGTACAGCTGCTCGCCCGGCTCGCGTCCCTGGCCGGCCACCCACACGGTGCCGCTGGTCGAGTCGATCTTCACGATGCTCTCGACGTTCCAGTCACCGGTCGTGAGCGGATACTTCTCACCGCCGTCGAAGCCGTACACGTAGTACATGCCCCAACCGGTCTTCTGCGACCACCAGAGGAAGTCGCCGCCCTTCTTGAGGTACTGCACCGGCTTCGGTTCGAGGGCGGCGTTCTCGATCTCGTCGGTGACGAGCGTCTTGATGGCGTTGGTCGCCACGTCCACCTCGATCACATCGACCTTCCGCTGCGGACGGTCGCGGCGCAACAGGCGCACCTTGTCGCCGCTCACCGGCCAGTGGATATCCGAGATGGTCTGGTCCTTCCATTTCGCGATGTTGAGCGGACGGACCGCCGTCTCACCGCGGCGATAGACGTGCAGCTCCGACTGCGTGACGTTCTCTTCACCGGGCATCGTGTACTTGTAGTGCAGCAGCACCGGGCGCGGCTGGGCCAGCACGTTCACGAGGTAGAGTTCCTTCACCTTGCGCTGATCGCGGCGCACGATGGAGAACGCCTTCGAGTCGGGAGACCAGATGGCTGCGGGGCGCACGCGCATTTCGCGCGCATTGGCGGCGTCGTTTTGCGTGTTGTCGGTCTCGCCGTCCTGCTGCTGCTGCCCGCCTGTCGCCAGGGCGTTCAGTTGGCGGCGATTCTCGGTGGTGTCGCGGAAGCCGAACGAATAGTCCTCGGCACCGTCGTTCGAGATCTTGATCGTGTCGGGCTTGCCGACTTCGACCAGGAACAGGTTGTGGTCACGCGCAAACACGAACGCCGTGCTGTCCGGCGAGAAATTGCGATAGTCGGGCGTACCCCCGCCGCCGCCGCCGCCACCCCCGCCGCCACGACCGCCGCCACCGCCCGTGATGTCGCGCTCTTCGTCAGCCGGTGGCGTGCGCGGCGGACGGCCGAGGCCCTTGAGCGTTTCGGTCGCGAGATCCCACTCGTACCGCACCGTGTCGACGGTGAAACGGAACGCCTTGTGGCTCTTCAGGAACGTCAGCGTCTGGAACGGCAGGTTGGTCGCGTCGTACGGCTTCTTGCTGATCAGCGTCAACTGCTGCGCCATCTTGGCCGGGTCGAACAGCGGCCGCTTGGTGCCCCCGCTCGGTGACGGCACGAAGAGGATGAAGCGCGAGCCGTTCCGGTCGCGCCAGTTGTACCACATCGTGTCCGACTGGCCCAGGAAGCGCGGCTGCACGCCCGGCGTGTAGGTGATAGACCGCAGCGCGGGGACGCTGAACCGGTTCGCCAACGCCCAGTTGGCCTTGATCGGACGGCCTTCGTCGGGCTGGTTGGCTTGCTGGGCGCCGACGGACGACCACGCGCCAGACAGCAGCATGAGCGTCGCGGTGCAGCGCCCCAGATGGCGCAACGAGTGAATCATGCCTGCATCCTCCGGAGAGATTTCGAGGGGGGAATCCCCTGTAAGTACTCTCTGCTCCGGCACAGTGTTGGGCAAGGCGGCGCTATCGAGACCGGTCGACGAAGCGCGTGGTGAACACCGGCTGAACCCAGGCGGCGGCGCCGCCCGAATCGGTCACCTTGGCCCTCACATAGGTCTCGGTGCCTTTCAGCGTGTAGCGCGGTGCGAGTGACTTGTCGGTGGCCAGCACCTGTCCGTCCTGCCCGATGAACTGCGTGGTGTACTTGAAGTCTCCCCTTGGCGCGATCCGCACCTCGAGGGTGGTCGCCGACACCAGCACATCGGCCAGCGCGACGCCGCTGCTGGCGTAGAAGTGCCCGGCGTCGAGGGCTGTCACCAGCGCGCGCGCGTCGAGGGCGACGCTTCGCACGGCCACCCAGCCGCGACCCGGATTCGCGCGGTTCGCGGCGAACTCTCCCTGGAAGTGGTGCGCGTCGTCGACGGCAATGCCGAAGATGCGCTTGCCGCCCGACAGCAGGCCGTCCCACACCTCTTCCATCCCCGGCCAATCACCGCCGCCCACGCTGTGCACGGTCGGATGGCCGTTGAAGATCTCGAACAGCCGGTCGTTCTGCACGCGGAACAGCGTCGCGGAATCGATGCTCCAGAGAAAATTCGGATGGTTGATGTGCGGCACGGCCTGTTCGGCGCGGATCGCGTCGACCGTCTTCTGCACGGTGCCGAGCAAGGTGGAATCCCGCACCGGCGCAATGAGGCGCGTGATGTCCAGCGCGTTCACGTGAACGGCGGCTTTCTGGAAGCCGGTGGTGACTTCCTCGCCGGCGACGAGCAGGAACGACGAATCCACCAGCGATGCCAGCGTCTTCGGGTCGGTGAAGACGTTGTGGTCGGTGAGCACAAGGAACGCGTAGCCGTGGCTCTTGTACCACTGCGCCACCTGCGCGGGCGGCGTGTCGCCGTCGCTGTTGGTTGTGTGCGTATGCGTGTTCCCCTTGAGCCAGCGTGCGCCGGCAGGAACGACGGGCACCTCGAAGCGGGCCGGCTGTGCGGCCAGCGGCGTCGAAACCAGCGCCGCGCAGAGCAGGAGTCGGAGTCCGGGCATGGGAATACAATGGCGTCGTGACGCGCTGGTGGTAAGCGGTGGGGGAAGACGAGAGACGTCCAGCCGGCTGGATGTCTCCCGTCTTCAGTCTCCCGTCTCCCGTCTCCCGTCTTGAACTACATCGTCCCCCGCAACACCGAACCGACATTCCCACTCGCCGCCAGTTCACGCACGCGCGATTCGACCCGCGGGAAGATCGTTTGTGCGTCGGACTGCAGTCTTGCGAACAGGGCCTTGAGGTCGGCGTTGGAAAGCGACCGGCCCTGCGCGTAGTACTGCTCGGCGGCATGACCCAGCGCATACGTCGTGGCGAAGGTGACCGACGCGCCGGCAGCGACGCCCGCGGCGTTGCCGGCAAGGCCACCGAGCATGCCACCCAGCATGCCGCGCCCCAGCAGGCCGGCCAATCCTCCCAGCGACTTGCGCACCATCTTCTCCATCATCTGCGCCGCCGCGCCAATACCGAACACGCCGGCGAGGTCCTTGATCTGGCGCGCCTCGAGCTGCATGCCGTGTCGCTCGCCGATCTGCTTCACGAGGCGCAGCTGTAGCGGGAGGATGCCGAGGTTCGCGAGCGTGTCGGGCAGCAGCTCGAGCGCGGCCGATAGCGTGGCCTGGTCGAGGATGTGCTGGTCGAGCGCGCTGGCGGTCGGCGCGGAGGATGCGCTGGCGGTTTGCTCGTGCACGGCCGACGCCGCCCGATCGGTCGGCGTCGGATCGAGGTGCAGCGCGGTCGCGAGCACGCGCAGGAACTCGGCTTCACCCGGATTCACGGATCCGTCTGCATGACAGACCGAAACGGCGGTGTCGTACGCGGCCTGACGTGCCTCGGGTGTCGAGAGGCGCTCGGCGAGTCGCGCGGCGGCCGAGTGGCGATCGACCGACTTCGCCATCGAGGCGGCGAGCGTGGTGGAGGCGTCCGGCAACCCCAGCCCCGCGGCCATCTCGAGAATGCGCACGCGCTCGGCTTCATCCTGCTCGCCGTCGGCCTGGGCGGCGAGCGCGGCGATAGCGACGATCGTTTCGGCGTCCTGCGACATGGCGGCTCCTGAAGGGTGGTGTCGCAGGGAATGTAGCGCCGGCTACTGAATGCGCACCGCCGTGAATGTCACCCGGATCGTCCAGCGACGGGTCTCTCCCGTCGAGTAGAGCTTGTTGGGCTCCGGGCCCCTGGCGATGATCGTGATCGTGCCGCGCGCATGCGACCCGTCAGTCGTCGACCCATTGATTTCGAGCTCCGCCTGTGAGACGTATCCGGGGAACGTGAGGAGGTTCGCGCCGTCGTCGACGAGTTCGGTGTTGAACACACGCCAGAATGTGCCGGCGATGTACCCGAATGTCAGCGATCCGGTCTCCGTGTATCGCGCGTCGAGTGCGGGAACGTCGGCGAACGGCGCTGCCGTGGACGGATGCACCAGGTTGACGGCCCGCACGCGCTGGCCGAGTGGTCCGCTGGTCGCCGAGCCGTTGGACGGCAGTCGCACGTAGAGGTTGATGTGCGCGCCCGTGAAGGTCGGGGAATCGATGAGATAGAGTCCGCGCTTGCGTACCAGTCCGTCCATGAGCGTGTCGCGAGGCACATAGAGAATGCCTCCCGTACTGGCGCCGTACTGGATGTCTGTCAGGCGCTGAACGTCGGCGTTCCATGTCGGAAGGATTCCGGCCAGCATGCCCTCGAACGGCGAACTGCCGAATTGTTCAACCTGAAGCGTCGTGCTGATGAACTTCCACACGGTCCAGCCGCCGGTCACATCCGCGAACGCGCGCGTCTTGGCGATGACTTGCTCGGAGACGCTGTGATAGACCTTCACTTCGACGTCGAACGTGCCGCCAGCGTCAAACGTGTGTGTGACCGGACCATCTCCGACCTGACGCACCTTCGCGGAGCCATCGTTGAAGTTCCATTCGTAGGTGGCCGACGCCGGCAGCGACGGACCACCTGGTGACGTGATGCTGAAAGTCACTGGCGAGCCAACCTGTCCGGTCTGGTCCTTCACGGTCAGCGCGTATTTCACCACCTCCACCTGTCGCCAGGCGTCCCAGGCACTGCGAGTGAAATCCGGCACCGTGTACATGTAGCTCGCCAATCCGAGCGTGCGCGTGTACCACGGACTTGGATTGACAGCCGGGCGCGCATCGAGGAACACCGACGTTGCGCTGTTGGTGGGCGTGTACGTCCATTGCGCCGTCGCCGCATCGCGTATCCAGAGCAGCAGCCCTTGCAGCGTCGAGCCGTCGGGAACCGGAAGCGTGGCGGGTACGGGCACCGTGGCGCCCCGCATGCTGGTCCACACGCGCGAGGTGTCGTCGACCATGTAGACCGTGTCGGCCACGGCCAGCGACGTGCTGCGCACCACGGCGTCCCACGACGACAGGGTAGACAAGGGCCAGTACTGCGCGAAGGCGGGCGCTACGGACGGCGACGTCAGTCCGTACAGGTACGGCACCACCCATGACCACACCTCGTACATGTAGCTCGCGATGAAGTGCGGGATCGTGTAGGTGATGTTCGGTGTGTCGGCGTCCGGGTACGGCTGCATGCGCGAACCGGCGAACGTGATGGTGCGCGTGGCATTGGGCACCTTGGGATCGCGCACCGTGAACGATTGATCGGCGGCATTCCACCCCAGTACCAGCACTTCGTGGAAGTTCGCGCCATTCGTCAACGTGAGTGGCATTGCCGAGCCGCGGGAGTTCCACAACGCCCACCAGAGCGCGCTGACCGTGTTGCGGGTGTAGCCCGTCGGGTCGGCGTCGTGGTAGTACTGGATCCACTGGGGGCCGTAGGCCTGCCCCATGCCTCGGTCGTAGGCGGCGCTCAAGCCGGCCGCGAGCATCAGTCCCTTGGTGTTGCTGTCCCACACACCAGCAGCACGCTGCAGCACGCCGTTGATGCCGGAGGGATAGAGCGTCTGCGCCGCCCACTCGGCCAGCACCATGCCGGACTCGCCGCGCGACGACAGCGTGGTCGGTACGGCCGGGAACTCGAGGTTATGCTTGCCCATCTGATACGTGGACAACAGGGACGGATACAACTGACCCAGCGTCAGGCCCGGTGCAATCGCAAACACCACCAGCGACAGCTTGCGTGTGCGTGGCGGCGGCGCGGGCGTGATCTGCTTGAAGACATCCTCGTCGAGCACGCGCGTGGAGACGGTCACCGCGCCGGGCTCCATCCTGATCGCGGGCAGGAAGGCGATGGGACGGCGCGCCGAGTCGACAACAGCCACGACGAGATCGGTTCCCACTCCCGCAGGAATCGGGATGCGCAACAGGATCTCGCCGGCGACGGTCGGCGGTCCGTCGGTGGTGAACGTGACGATCGGCGTAACGGGGATGAACGCGTCAGCGACCAGATTCGCGGAGGCCGTGCTGTATGTGCCGACGGTGGGTGCGCCGGTGGTGCGTTGCACGGCGCTGGCGCGCAACGATGCGGCTGGAGGCGGGGCACCGGGGTTCAGCAGCAACGACGCGCTCGAGGACGCGGCGACCGTGAAGCTGATCGATCCGGTGGTTGCGCCGGCTGGCACCTGGATCGTGAGGCTGTCCAGTGCTGAGCCGGCCTTGCGCACCAGGAGCGTGCCGCCGCTGCTGCCGGCCGTTCCGGCGGCACGCTCCTGGTGCGCAAGGCCGTTCCGGCGGCCATCGTGACACCTTGATACGTGGCGATCGCCGCCACGCGTACTGGCGCCAGGTTCGCCACCGAGACGCGCACAATGTTTCGGCCCTCGGCTGTGCCCAACGTCCACTCGCCGGCTGTGGCGCTGCCGTCTGTGCCGGTGGTGGCCGTGGATGCGGACAGCGTTCCGCCGCCGGAATCAATGGCGAAGGTCACCGTCGCACCGGCGATGGCGCGGGCGATCGAATCCTTGACGATCACCCGGATGCGCGTGGCCAATGGCCGGCGTGGTTCGCCGCTCTGGTTGTCGCCCGCGTCGACGAGAAGCGTGGCCGGCGGGCCTGGCTGGTTCGTCAGTGGCGGCGGTGGTGGCGGTGGGGGCGGGGCAGGCGGCGGCGCCGGTGGTGGAGCGGAGCCGGGGCGCCTTCTTGCTCATCGGGCGTTCGGTCGGCACGGCGAAGTGGCTCCGCTCCGACGATCAGTGGTAGTCCCGTCCTTTCGCGTGCTGCTCTCCACCCCCCAGTTGCAGCGCGCGGAACTGCTTCGCCCGCACGTTCACGACATTCTGCTCCACCTGCAGCACGCCGCGAATGAGCAGCAGCGGCGACGTGGAGATCAGCACCGCATCCCGCTCGAAGCGATCGGGCGTGACGACGACGTTGACCATTCCGGTCTCATCCTCGAGCGTGAGGAACGCGAACCCCTTGGCGGTTCCAGGACGCTGGCGGCAGATCACGAGTCCGGCCACCGCCACCGGTTGTCCGTCACGACCCTCCTGCTGTGCCTGGCGCGCTGACAGCACGCCGTTGGGCGAGAGGATCTGACGCAGGTGCGACATGGGATGCCCGGCCAGCGACAGGCCCGTCATGCGATAGTCGGCTTCGGTGAGTTCGATGGGCGCGAGGGCAGGGAGTTGCGCGGGCGGCGGTGACGACGGTGCGGGTGCAAGTGGCAACTGCGGCCCGCGCGTGGCGGCGATCACTTCCCACAGTGCCACGCGTCGGCGTCGCTCAGGCACTTCGTGCACAAACATGCTGTCGAAGGCGCCCGCTTCGGCCAGGTGGCGCCACGACGCCCTGTCGAGCGTCACGCGACGCACGGCGTCTTCCACGCTGGCAAACGGCCCGTCGTGCAACGCCGCTTCGAGTGCGCGACGCGCTTTCGCTCCCAGTCCGCGCACGAGGCGTACACCCAGCCTCACGGCAACAGCGGAACCTGACGGAGGTGCGACGGGCGCGCCCCACGCCACTCTCCCGTCGCTGGGCACCAGCACTCTCCCGTCTCCCGTCTCCAACGTGTGATCCCAGGATGATCGCATCAGGTCGATGGGCCGCACATCCACGCCATGTCGCCTGGCGTCTTCCACCAGCGTGCCCGGCGCGTAGAACCCCATCGGCTGCGCGTTGAGGATCGCCGCACAATACTCGGGTGCGTAGTAGTGTCGCAGGTACGTGGTGGCGTACACGATGAGCGCGAAGCTGGCCGCGTGACTCTCCGGAAATCCGTAGTCGGCGAACGCATTGATCTGGTTGTAAATGCGTCGGCCCACCTCCTCGGGAATGCCGTTGCGCGCCATGCCGGCGATGAGCTCCTCGCAGATGGCGGCCATGCGTTCGTGCGAGCGCTTGTGACCCATGGCACGCCGCAACTGGTCGGCCTGACTCGGCGTGAAGCCGGCGGCGGTGATGGCCACCTGCATGCCTTGCTCCTGAAAGAGCGGCACGCCCATCGTGCGCTTGAGCACCTTCTCGAGCGACGGATGCGGATATGTGACCGGCTCGGTGCCCGCTCGCCGTCGTAAGTAGGGATGCACCATTTCACCCTGGATGGGCCCGGGACGAATGAGCGC
>CAZPON010000066.1:0-12114 GCA_964588045.1 uncultured Gemmatimonas sp. | reverse complement strand
CGCTTCCAGAAACGGATAGATGCCGGTGTATCCGCGCGTCTTCGCGCGCAGCAGCTGTTGGCGCGCCGCGGCCGGGAGCTGCCGCCAGCGCGTATCCGGCGATACGCCGAGCGACCGCGCGAATTCCACCACCGTGCGGCGCTGCTTTTCGTATCGCGGCGCGGTCCACGGATCGATGGCTCCTTCGCGTACCGAGAGGTCGACGTTCGGGACGATGAGCGCTTCGTCGTAGGCGAGGTTGGCGCCGAACCCGTTGCAGGTGGGACAGGCGCCGCGCGGATTGTTGAACGAAAACAACTGCGGTGTCGGCGTGGGCGCGCGCGTGCCGTCGTTCGGGCACTCGAAGCGCTCCGTGAACGCCAGGCGCGTGACCGCTGCGCCAACCGCAGCCGCCCGCAGCGCCGGCGGCGGGATGACGGGTTCGGGAAAGAGCAACACCACGTCACCGTCGCCCTCGTTGAACGCCGTCTGCACCGCATCGGCAATGCGTCCGCGCGATGCGTCGTCGGTGCGCAGGCGGTCCACCACGATGGCCAGGTCGGGCGCCGTCGACAGGTCGATCGACTCGCCGGCGAGATCGTCGAGGTGCAGCAGGCGCTCGCCCGAGGCGATGCGCACGAAGCCGCGCGCACGCAGGTTCTCGGCGATCACCGCGTGGGTGACTTCGGCGGAACGGATCAGCGGACAGGCCACGGAGAATCGCGTGCCCGCCGGCAGCGCCATCACGGCATCGGTGACCGACTGCACGGTATCGGGGCGCAACTCGCGATCGCAGACGCGGCAATGGGTGCGGCCGACGCGGGCCCACAGCAGCCGGAGGTAGTCGTAGATTTCGGTCGCCGTGCCGACCGTCGATCGCGACGTGCGGGTCGGGTTCTTCTGTTCGATCGCGACGGCCGGTGACATCCCTTCAATGGAGTCGACCAGCGGTTTCTCCATGCGCTCCAGGAACTGCCGCGCGTAGGCCGACAGCGACTCCACGTACCGTCGCTGTCCCTCGGCGTACAGCGTATCGAAAGCCAGCGACGACTTACCCGAGCCGGATACGCCGGTGACGACGGTCAGTGCGCGGCGTGGAATGTCGAGGTCGAACCCCTTGAGGTTGTGCTGCCTGGCCCCCCGGATGCGAATGCGTTCCTTCATATCGTGAAACCTACCCGCGCGCCGCACTAGATTCCTCCGGGCATGGCTGCCCCGCTTTCCGACGACGAGACGATTGGCAAGGCCTACGACGCGCGACTCGTGCGCCGGCTGCTGCGGTACGTCCGTCCCCAGCGCGCGCTGGTGGTTGCGTCGCTCGCCCTGATCGCGGTCGAGTCGGCGATGCAACTCGTGGGGCCGTTGCTCACCCGCTGGGTCATCGACCACGCCTTGCCGGCACGCGACACGACGCTGGTGATGCAGGTGGCGCTGGCGTATGTCGCGGTCCTCGCGGCCCTGTTTGCCGCCGCGTATGGGGAAGCCGTGTTCACGAGCCTCATCGGCCAGCGGGTGATGCGCGACTTGCGGGCCGAGCTCTTTGCGCATGTGCAACGGCTGCCCATCGCGTACTTCGACCGCACGCCCGTGGGTCGCCTGGTCACCCGCGTCACCAGTGATGTCGAGGCGCTCAACGAGCTGTTCTCATCGGGCGTCGTGGCTGGTATCGGCGATCTCTGCACGCTGCTGGCCATCAGCGCGGTCATGCTGGCCATCGACTGGCAGTTGGCGCTCGCGTCGTTTGCCGTCATTCCGCTGGTCTTCATCGCCTCGCGCGTATTTCAGCACAGCGTCCGGTCCGCCTATCGCGACATTCGCGCCCGCCTTGCGCATCTGAACGCGTTCCTGCAGGAACGACTGGCCGGCGTGCGCATCGTGCAGTTGTTCGGTCGCGAGGCCGCGGAGGGTGTGCGCTTCGCCACGCTCAACGATGCGCATCTCGAGGCCCACTTGCGCTCGATCACGGTGTATGCGCTGTACTTCCCGGTGATCGAGTTTCTCACCACGCTGGCGCTGGCCAGCCTGCTGGTGAGCAGCGGCGTTCGCGTCGGTGGTGGCGCGCTCACCGTGGGCACCGTCGCCGCCTTCCTGTTGCTGGTGCGCCGTTTCTTCCAGCCGTTGCAGGACCTGTCCGAGAAATACAACATCCTGCAGCAGGCGATGGCGTCGTCGGAGCGCATCTTTGCCTTGCTCGATACACCGGCCGCGCCAGGTGTCGGCGCGAGCCCTGCGCGCGCGCAGCAGGTGGCAGACCTGCGTGCCGCCGGTGTGACGGTCGAATTCGACGGTGTCTGGTTTGCCTACGACACATCGGAGCCCGATGCATCCTGGGTGCTGCGGGACGTGAGCTTCACGGTGCGTCCGGGCGAGACGATTGCGCTCGTCGGACACACCGGGGCTGGCAAGACCACCATCGTCAACCTGCTGCTGCGCTTCTATGAACCGCAACGCGGCCGGATCCTCATCAACGGCGTGGCCATTCGCGACATGCCGGTCGATGTGCTGCGCTCGGTCATTGGCTTCGTGCAGCAGGACATCTTCCTCTTTGCCGGCGACGTGGCGTCGAATATCCGCCTCGACGCCCCCCTCGACGACGACGCGCTGGACCGCGCGGCACGCCGCGTTGGTGCCGACCGCGTCGTGCATCGCTTGTCGGGTGGATGGCATCATGCGCTGGCCGAGCGCGGAGCCGGCGTCAGCGTCGGCGAACGCCAGTTGCTGGCGTTCGCGCGCGCCATTGCCGCCGATCCGGCCGTGCTGGTGCTCGACGAGGCCACCAGCGCCGTCGATTCGGGACTCGAGGGCCAGATCCAGGCCGCCGTCACCGAGCTGATGGCCGGTCGCACCACCATTGCGATTGCGCACCGCCTCAGCACGATCCTCGAGGCCGATGAGATCCTCGTGCTGCATCACGGGGAGGTCATCGAGCGCGGCACACATCGCGTGTTGCGCGAGGCCAGGGGCTTGTACGATCGGCTGTTTCGCTTGCAGATCGGCACGGGCGGGGGGCTGGTCGCCGGGAATCCGGCGGACGCGGGCGCACTGGACCCCGAAATGCGCTTGCGAATAGGCGCGGCGCACGGGTAGCTTCGTCATCCCAGACTCTTCCCTCGCGTCAAGACTACCCTATCCACGTGCAGCTTTCCGTCGCCGCCGGCACCGACGTCGGGCGCATTCGCGCTGGCAACGAAGACAGCCTTTATGCCGACGCTGATGCCGAGCGGGGGCTGTTTATCGTCGCCGACGGAATGGGCGGCCACGCCGCCGGCGAAGTTGCCAGCGAGATGGCCGTGCAGATCGTGGCACGCGAACTGGCGCAATTCCGTGACCTGGCCGGAGCGGGGCCCCTCGAGGGCATGGCCCACGCGTTGCGCGAGGCCAACAAGGCTATCTACGAAAGGACCATAGTCGAGGCCGACAAGCAGGGAATGGGGACGACGGCCTCCTGCCTGCTCATGGGCGGCGGCCGATGGATCATCGGTCATATCGGCGACTCGCGTGTCTACCTCATGCGCGATGGCCAGTTTCGCCAGGTGACCAAGGACCATTCCTATGTACAGGAGCAGGTCGACGCCGGGTTCCTGACCCCCGAACAGGCGCGCTATCACCCGTACAGCAACGTGATCACCCGGTGCGTGGGCGCCAATGCGGCGGTCGAGGCCGACGTGCTGGAAGGCGAGCTGCAGAACGGTGACATCTTCCTGATCTGCTCGGACGGCCTGACGGGCATGGTCGAGGATCCGCAGTTGCGGAAGATCTTCGAGACCCGCCAGACGCCGGGCCGGATGGTCGATGCGATGATCACCGAAGCGAATCGGCGCGGTGGTCTCGACAACATCACCGCAATCGTGATTCAGGTGATGTCGGTGCACGGCATGCCGACCGGCACGACCGGCGAAATGGTCGCCGCCCCACGTGCCTGAAGCCGCAGGGGCGCCGTCCGCCTCCGACGATTCGGTGGCCGGACTGGCGCAACTCTACCTCGGCAACCTCCTCTTTGCGCTCGAGCGCTGTGCCATGTCGCTCGACAGCGAGGGCAAGCCGATGGACGCTGCCTTCTACCGCGGCATTGGACGGAAGCTGGCCGAAGCCCACGGGCGCGCGACGCGCGCGGCTCCGTAGCCCTCGCGCGTCAGGACAGGAGTGGTGCGTCGCGATCCAGGCGGTCGCGCACCCAATCCGCGTCCTGCTCCACGACGCGGAGCACCCGATCGGTCGGAATCGGCGCCCGATCCGCGGTGAACACCCGCAGCCGGCGCGCGCTGCGATAAAACTCGTCGCTCAGGCGCGGCAGGTTCATGGCACCTTCCCAGCCAGCGGTGGTCAGCAGCTCGACTCGGCCATCACGGCGTAACATCGGCAATTCGAGTCCGAGCATCTGCGTCTTGGCCGGGTAGTCCAGCAGCAGGGCACCGATGGGAAGCCCCAGCTCACGCGCGAGCGCATCCTCGACGCGGCGGGTGAGCGGATAGTCCGCAGCGATCCATTCGCCGACATCGTCTCCCAGCGTGGCGGCCGGTCGTTCGTACGCGCGCTTGTGCAACCGGCGCGCGCGCAATCCGCGCAACTGGTTGCGCGCATCGTCGGGCAGGCCGGGCACATCGAGGCGCACGAGCAGTTCCTCGTCGGTGCAGCGCGCCACGAACGCCGACGTGACGATGCCGGCATCGAGGCCCAACGCCACCAGTCGCTTGTACATCGATGTGGCACTGCGCACGGCGTGGTGCCAGTACACGTTCCGGAACATCTGGTATTTCGCGAACAGCAGGGACTCGAGCGCGGAGAGCCCCTTTTCGTGCACCCCAACGGCAATCCGGCCATGTTCGGGATGCGTCACGAGGACCAGTGAATTGAGCAGCCGGTCGACGTCGATCTCGCCATAGGGCACACCGCACATGGCCGCGTCGCGCTTCAGGTACTCGATCTTGTCGAGGTCCACCGAGCCCGAGATGAGTCCCTGCAACGGGCTTTCACTGCCACCGGTGATGAGGGCAAACACTTCGGCCGGTGCATCGGGGCCAAGCGCCCGCACGAGGGCATCGGCCACCGGTCCCTCGAACAGGAGCGGCCGCGCCACTTCTTCATGGTGCGTGACGCCGATCTCTTCGAGGGCGTGCGAAAAGGGGTAGTGCCCGACGTCGTGCAACAGGGCGGCAGCGCGCACGATCGCCTGCTCACGCGGTGATGGTGCCGGGAGCGCACCATGCTCCTCCAACAGGCGCAGCGCCACACCGGCGAGGTGATACGCACCAACGGCGTGCTCGAAACGCGAGTGTGTGGCGCCGGGATACACCAGGTAGGCCAGGCCCAGTTGCCGGACGTAACGCAGGCGCTGCACGACGGCGGTGTCGAGCAGGGCGAGCGCGAGCGGGTCGAGCCGGATGTTGTTCCAGATGGGGTCGCGGAGGATCTCCATGCAGCCAAGATACCGCCACCCCCTGTCGGCGGCAGAACCTTTTCTCCTGCCGCTGCGGCGAAGTGTTGCAGGCAGGCCGCGCGATTCCAGGTCGGCCGGGCGCGGGACGAGGGGCCATTTCCGCGTGCCGAGTCGCACGTATGGTGGGCGTCTCGGGACCTCCAGGGAACCCCTGGAGCACGCTGCCACGGTGTCCAACGAAAAGTCCCCGCCACGGGTAAAGCTGACAGCACGGTCCGGCTGCGCTGAAGGTGGTAGCCCGCGAAGCGGACCGCTTAACGATTCGACAGGCTCTTCGTCAAAGTCCCACGTGACTCATCGACTCTTTTTTCGACACTGTGCTACGGCCCTTGGATTGATCCTGTGTGTGGCGGCATCGGCCGCTGCGCAGTCAGTCGATATCATCCGCGGCCGCGTGCTTGGCCCTGACACCGTCGCCATCCCCAATGTGCTCGTCACCGCGACCACGTTCAGTGGCAACGTGAGCCGGACGGCGCGCACCGACCGGAATGGCCGGTATACGATTTCCTTCCCGGGTGGGGAAGGGAACTACTGGGTGACGTTCACGGCGCTCGGCTTCACGCCGCGGCGCTATCAACTGTTGCGGACGGCCGACCAGGACATCCTGATTGCCGATGCGCGCATGAGCCCGGCCACGGTCACCCTCGACGCCGTGCAGGTCACGGAGCGCGCCGTCATTTCGCGCAACGATACGGTCTCCGATGTCAGCGGCACCGAGAAGGCGATCACGACCGACCCGGGGATGCTCACGGCCGAACAGATGGGCGACCTGGCCGCGATGGCGTCCTCGATTCCCGGCGTGCAACTGCTGCTGGGTGCCGATGGGGCGGCCGATGCGTTCTCGGTGTTCGGGCTGGGCGGAGACCAGAACAACACGCAACTGAACGGCCTGAATTTCGGCGATGCGAGCGTACCGCGTGACGCGTCGGTCTCCACGTCGCTGTCCACGTCGCCGTACGATGTCGCGCGCGGCGGGTTCTCGGGCGGACAACTGCAGGTGCGCACGTCGTCGGGCAGCAATTTCCGCCGGCGTTCGTTGAGCACCAACCTGATCGCGCCGCCCATGCAGTCGGTATCGAGTGCCGGTGTGGCCACGGCGCAGCAATACACCAACGTCTCGCTCGGTGGCGCGGCGTCGGGCCCGATCAAGATGGACGAGGCGTTCTACAACACCTCGTTCCAGTACGACCGGAACATGCAGGACGTGCAGACGCTGCTGAACACGAGCGCCCTCGGATTCCAGACGGTCGGCGTGGCCCCCGATTCGGTGACGCGACTGCTCAACATCCTGAATGCACAGGGTGTGCCGTACCTGGTCAACGCGTACACCCCGCAGCGCGTGCTCGATCGCGGCTCGTTCCTGGGCAGCTTCGACTTCGTCCCGCAGAACTCCACGCGCGGCAGCACGATGACGGCCACGTTGTCGGCCAACCTGAGCCACACCTCGCCCGTGGCCAACGGACAGGCGGGACTCTTCACGCCGTCGCGCGACGGCATGCGGGAAAACTGGGGCGGGTCGGCGCAACTCCGGCACAGCGGGCAGGCGGGCTTCTGGGGCCTGTTCACGGAAACGACGGTTGGCTTCAACATGATCCGGAGCACGTCCGAGCCGTTCGTGAACGTGCCGTCGGGCACGGTGCGCGTGAACTCGGTGCTGCCCGATGGCAGCTCCTCGGTGCAGAACCTCGCATTTGCCGGCAGCACGAACCTCAACACGGCGCAGTCGAACAGCACGATGGCGGGCAACAACACGCTGTCCTGGTTCAGCAACGACAACCGCCATCGCGTCAAGCTCACGACGGAGTTCCGTCTCGAGAGCTACTGGCAGGACTTCACCCAGAACCAGAACGGCTCGTTCTCGTACAACTCGCTGGCCGAGCTGGAGGCGCAGGTTCCCGCGTCGTTCACGCGCCAGTTGTCGCCGCGTCGCCGCTCGGGCAGCCAGATGGTCGGCGCCATGTCGCTCGGCGACGCCTGGCGGCCCACGCGCGACGTCCAGATCCAGTACGGTGTGCGCGTCGACGGCAACAACTACCTGCAGGGCCCGCATGCGAACGGCACGCTGCTGAGCAAGTTCGATCGCGACAACACGCAGGTGCCGGGCGACCTGTATTTCAGCCCGCGTGTCGGCTTCTCGTGGACGTATGGCCAGGCCGACCAGCTGGCCCTGCTGCCCGGCATGGCCCGTGCGCCACGTGCGGTGATTCGCGGTGGCATTGGCGTCTTCCAGAATCAGCCGGGGCTGACGCTCATCCAGGGTGCGATCGACAACACCGGTCTGCCGGGCGGATTGCAGTCACTCACCTGCCTCGGCGCCGCGGCGCCGCTGCCCGACTGGAGCGCGTACTCGGCCGACGTGCGGAACATTCCGCTCGCCTGCGCCGATGGATCGAGTGGCAGCGTGTTCTCGAACAGCGCGCCGAACGTCGTGCTGTTCAGCGACAACTACCTGGCGCAGCGCTCCCTGCGGTCGAACCTGCAGTGGAGCGGCGCCATCCTGCGCAACCGCTTCTCGGCGACCATCGACGGCACATGGTCGCGCAACATGAACCAGTCGGCGGGCTGGGATATCAACTTCCCCGGCGTGCAGGAATTCGCACTGGCCGACGAGGGTAGCCGTCCGATTTACGTGCCGCAGTCGTCGATCGTGCCCACGACCGGCGCAATTGCGTGGCGCGGCTCGCGGCTGACCGAAGACTATGGCCGTGTCACCGAGCAGCGATCCGACCTGCAGTCGGACAGCAAGCAGCTCACGGTCAGCCTGCGGCCCATCAGCTTCAACACGCGCTGGAACTGGAACGTCGCCTACGTCCTCGCCGACGTGCGGGAGCAGTTCAGCGGCTTCAACAGCACGGTCAGCGATCCGCGCTCCACGGAATGGTCGACGGGACAGAACTTCTCGCGCCATCAGTGGCAGTACACGCTCAGCTACAACTGGCTGAACACGCTGCGGGTGTCCTGGAACGGCAACCTGCGTTCGGGCACGGTTTACACGCCGATGGTGGCCGGTGACGTGAACGGCGACAGCTACGGCAACGATCGCGCGTACATCTTCGACCCGGCAACGGCGAAGGATCCGGCGGTGGCGGCCGGCATGCAGGCGTTGCTCACCGGTGGCACCAAGGAAACTCAGGCGTGCCTGCGCGCGCAGTTGGGGCACCTGGCCGCCCGCAACTCGTGCCGCGGCCCGTGGACGACCAGCGGTAATCTCAGCCTGTCGCTCAACTCGATTCGCATCGGCCTGCCGCAGCGCATGAACCTTTCCTTCCAGGTCACCAACCTGCTGGGCGGGCTCGATCGCATGGTCAACGGCGAAGCGAACCAAAAGGGCTGGGGCCAGAACGTGCAGCCGCCGACGCAGTTGTTGTTCGTGCGCGGGTTCGACGCCACGACGAACGCGTTCAAGTACGAGGTCAACCAGCGTTTCGGTTCCACGCGTCCGGCCGACAACCGCGGTGGTGCGCCGACCTCCATCACCATGATGGTGCGTTTCGACGTCGGACCCACGCGTGAACGCGAGCAGCTCATCCAGCAGCTCGACCGCGGGCGCACGCGGCCGGGCAACAAGCCCACCCTGCAGCAGCTGCGGGCGACGGCCAACGTCGGCATCCTCAATCCGCTGCAGCAGTTGCTGCAGCAGTCCGATACGCTGAAGCTCACGCGCCGCCAGGCGGACAGCATTGCCACGATCAATCACTGGTACGTGCTCAAGCAGGATTCCCTCTGGACGCCGGTGGCGAAGTTCCTGTCGGAGCTCCCGGACCAGTACGATCACGGTCGCGCCTACGACCAGTACATCGGTGCGCGTGAGAAGACGGTCGACATGCTGATCTCGTTTGCGCCGGACCTCAAGCGCCTGCTCACCGCCGAGCAGTATCGGATGCTGCCCACGCAACTCGCTGGGTACATGGACAAGCGCACGCTCCAGCAACTGCGCTCGGGCACGCAAGGCGGTGGTGGTGGCGGCATGGGCGGCATGGGTGGCTTCGGTGGGGGTGGCGGCGGTCGTGGTGGCGGCGGTGGCGGCCGTGGCGGGAACTGACGTGATGGTCGCGACAACGCACGCATCGATGCAACACAACCTGGGCAACGACCCTGAGGTCATATGAAATTCACATCACGGTTCCTGGCGACGGCCTGCATTGGCGCCACTGCGCTGTGTGCAGCGCGTGCGCTGGACGCGCAGGATTCGACCGCCACGGTTCCGCTGAAGCAGGTGGCTCCGGTGGAGGCGCGCACTGCGCGCCCGGTCGGGAACATCCAGTCCCTGCGGGCACTGCCCGATGGCAGCGTGCTGGTGAACGACAACCAGCGTCGCCAACTGCTGCGGTTCGATGCGTCACTCGCCGATGCGCGTATCGTCGCGGATACGGCGGCGGGCGCGCCGCTGCCGTACAGCCAGCGTGGATTCGGCATGCTGCCGTACCTCGGTGATTCGACGATGCTGGCCGACCCGACCACATCGGCGCTGGTCATCCTCAACGGCGAGGGCAAGGTTGCGCGCATTGCCGCATCACCGCGCAACAACGACCTGAACCTGCTGGCGCAAGCCAACCTCGGCTCGAACGCCATCGATTCGAAGGGACAGCTCGTGTATCGCGAAGGGCAGGGCGGCGGTGGCCCCGGCCTCGCGCAGATGTTCGGCTCCGGCAACGAGCGTGGTGGACGCGGTGGAGGCCAGCCGGGTCAGCCGGGTCGCCAGGGCGGCGGCGGTCAGCAGGGCCGCGGTGGCGCGCAGCAAGGCCGCGGAGGCGATGGCGGTTTCGGCGGACCACCCGCGGGATTCATGGGTGGTGGCACGGGACCGGGCGGCTTCGGCGGTCGCGGTGGCGGTGTTCAGCCCGACTCCGTGCCCATCGTGCGCGCCAACTTCGATACACGCAAGACCGACAGCGTCGCATGGCTCAAGGTGCCCCGGAACGAGACCTCGATGACGCGCGGCGACGATGGCAGCATGCGCATCACGGCCAAGATCAATCCGCTGCCGCAGGGCGACGACTGGGCGCTGCTGAGCGATGGAACCGTCGCCGTGGTGCGCGTGCTCGACTATCACGTCGATTTCTACACGGCCGACGGCACGCATGAGGCGTCGGAGCGATTGCCGTTCGACTGGAAGCGCATCAGCGACGACGAGAAGATCAAGATGGTCGACTCGCTGCAGGCGCTGGCCAAGGTGGCGGCCGACCGTGCAGCCGCGCAGGGCGGCAACAACAACTTCCGCATGAACTTCGAGGTCATCGCGCCGGAAAAGCTGCCTGACTACTATCCGCCCATTCGCCCCGGATCCACACTCGCCGATCGTGACGGCAACCTGTGGATCCTGCCGTCGACCTCGAACCTGTCGGCGCAGATGGCGCAGCAGATGATGATGGGCGGTGGTGGTCGCGGTGGTCCGGGCGGTCCCGGTGGCGCACAGGCGGCCGCACAGGCTGGCGCGGCGCGTGGTGCGGCTGGTGGGCGCGGCGCGTCGCCTGACAGCGCGGCACGCGGTGGCCGGGGGGCGCCGCCAGCGGGTTTCGCCGGCATGATGCCCGGTATGGCCAGCATGCCGCCGCTCATCTACGACGTCGTCAATCGCAAGGGTGCACTGGTACATCGCGTGCAGCTTCCGGCCGGTCGCCAGATCGCCGGCTTCGGCCCGAACGGCACGATCTATCTGATCGCGCGGGAAGGGCGAGAGGTGTTCATCGAAAGGACCCGCGTCGTCAACTGAGTGCGCGCGTTGTGCAACGAAAGAACCCCGCGAGCATGGTCCTCGCGGGGTTCTTCGTTTTCGACCGGTGCTGTCCGTCGTCTGCTACCCTTGCGGTCCCGCGGCCAGCACGCCCGCCGGCACCGCGGCGCCGAACTTTGCGATGTTCTCGCGGAACATGCCCGCCAGCTTCTTCGCCGCGGCGTCATAGGCGGCGCCATCGCTCCACGTGCGCCGCGGGTCGAGCACGTCACTCGGCACGCCTTCGATGGACGTCGGCATGTGCAGGCCGAACACCGGATGGGCAACCGTCGGCGCCGCATGCAGCGAACCATCGAGCGCCGCGCGCACCATGGCGCGGGTGTGTGACAGCTTCATGCGGCTGCCAACGCCATAGGCACCACCGCTCCAGCCGGTGTTCACCAGCCACACCTGTGCCTTGTGCGTCTTCAGCAGCTCGCCCAGCATCGTGGCGTACTTGGTGGGATGCCACACCAGGAACACCGCGCCGAAGCACGCGCTGAACGTCGCCTGCGGCTCGGTCACGCCACGTTCGGTTCCCGCCACCTTGGCCGTGTAGCCGGACAGGAAATAGTACATGGCCTGCTCCGGCGTCAGCTTGGCAATCGGTGGAAGCACCCCGAAGGCATCGGCCGTCAGGAACACGACGTTCTTCGGGTGACCACCACGCCCGCTGGGCACGTGATTCCTGATATAGTGCAGCGGGTAGGATGCGCGCGTGTTTTCGGTGATCGACTGCTCGCTGAAATTCACCGAGCGCGAGGGCTCGTTCAGCACCACGTTTTCCAGCACCGTGCCGAACATCTGCGTGGTCGCATAAATGTCCGGCTCGTTCTCGGCCGACAGGTTGATCACCTTGGCGTAGCAGCCGCCCTCGAAGTTGAACGTGCCCTCGGCCGACCAGCCGTGTTCGTCGTCGCCAATGAGGCCACGTGTCGGATCCGCCGACAGCGTGGTCTTGCCCGTGCCCGACAGCCCGAAGAAG
>CAZPON010000065.1:10406-12182 GCA_964588045.1 uncultured Gemmatimonas sp. | reverse complement strand
CTCGCCGACTCGCTCCTCCCCCCTCAATCCTTCGGTTGGCTCAACCCCAGTGTTTGCTCAACCCTCAAAGCTGTTGCTGAACCCTCAAAGCTGCTGCTCAACCCTCAAATCGGTATCGATGCGGACATGCTTCCCCGTTCGAAGCGCCCGGATTGGTACGTCCATGCCGTCACCGTCACCGTCGCGGCATCCGCTTCGATGATATTGAGCGCGCTCGGGCGATGCTTGCGCATGCGGTTCGACAGCGTGTTGGCCGTGCTCACAATGAAGCGGCCGGTGGGGCGCGTGATCAACTCCACGCGCTCTTCGTGATCGTGGCCGCTGCACACCACGTGCGGTGACATGGCGGCGATGGCATCGAGCATGGCCACCGGACGGGCGAGGCCCCAGCGACTGGAAATGCGTCCACGCACCACGTTGTGATGCACCACGAGGAGGCGCACGTCACCCGCGGGGCTCGCGGCGAGGCGTGCGTGCGCGTCGGCCAACTGCGCGTCGGTGAGTCCGCCCTTCACGCGCCAGTCACGCGGATACCACGTGAGGGCCGGTGGCCGCATGCCGGCGGCGGAGTTGAGGCCAACGACGGACAGTCCCGGAAGCCGCAGCGTGGGCTCGAGGTTGCTGCTGAGGTACACCCGATAGTGCGCATGCAACCGCGAAGCGTCGCCGAGTCCGAATGGCGCATGCCACCACGCGGTGTCATGGTTGCCCGGCACAATCAGCGTTGGCGCAATGGCCTTCAGGCGCTCCAGGATCACGCGCGCCTGCTGAAACTCCTTCACGCGCGCGCGCTGCGAAAAATCACCGGAGATCACGATGGCGTCGAAGCGCGACGCCGCAGCCAGCGACTCGGCGGCGGCCACGTGTTCGGCAACAAACGGGCGTCCGCAGTGGATATCCGAGATGTGCAGCACGCGCACCGGCGTGCCGGTCATGCGAGGCGCGCGATCACCGCGTGCGTGAACTCGTCGGTCCCGGCCGATCCGCCCAGGTCGCGCGTCAGCACCTTCCCTTCGCGCAACGTGGTCTCGAACGCGTTCCTGACGCGCGTCGCCCGTTCACCGTCGCCGAGGTGGTCGAGCATCATGCACGCCGCCAGCACGAGCGCGCCCGGGTTGGCGATGTTCTTGCCCACGATATCCGGCGCGGTGCCATGCACGGCCTCGAAGATGGCTGCCGATGTGCCGATGTTGGCGCCCGGCGCGAGTCCCAGTCCGCCCACCAGGCCGGAGATCTCGTCCGACAGGATGTCGCCGAACAGGTTGGTGGTGACGACGACATCAAACTGCTCGGGACGCATCACGAGGTGCATCGCCATGGCGTCGATGATGCGCTCCTCGAACTCGACGCGTCCTTCGTACTCGCGTGCCACCATGCGCCCGACGTCGACGAAGAGCCCTTGCGAGAACTTGAGGATGTTGGCCTTGTGGACGAGCGTGACCTTGCGGCGGTTGTGCCTGAGCGCGTACTCGAACGCGTAGCGCACGATGCGCTCCGAGCCGACCCGCGTGATGATGGCGATGGACTCGGCGGCGGCCTTGGGATCGTCACCGATCTTCACATAGTGCTCGACGCCGATGTACAGCCCTTCGGTGTTCTCGCGCACGAGCACGATATCGATATCGGCGAACCGGCCGGGGATGATGGTGCGCGCCGGCCGGACATTGGCATACAGGTCGAACGTCTTGCGCAGCGCGACGTTGATGGAGCGGAAGCCGTCACCGATGGGCGTCTCGAGCGGACCCTTGAGGGCGACGCGGGTGCGCTTGATGGAGT
>CAZPON010000065.1:0-10396 GCA_964588045.1 uncultured Gemmatimonas sp. | reverse complement strand
GCTCCGTGACGGCGTGTCGCGGGCGGGCCGGCTTGGAGTCGAGCGTGGCGTCGGGAATGGGGTCGTTCCAGCGGGCCACGCCGGCCATGCCGGCCACCTGGCGGTCCCACTCGATATCGGCGCCCGCGGCCGCCAGGATGCGCACGGTGGCGTCGGCGATGCTGGGGCCGATGCCGTCGCCGGGGATGAGCGTTACAGGAATGGACATCCGTGAAAGATCGCCACCCGAGGGCGCCGGGTGAAGGTTCACAGCACCCACCACTATCAATCCGTACATTGACAGCGCGTGTTCCAGCGCGCATACCGAAAGGCGTTCACCCGAGGCCAATGGCGGCCGAGGGTTGCCCGGGCGGTTGCCCGGACCGCGTTCATCCCACCTGCCCCCCGCCGTGAACCGCTTCCTCCGGCTCATTCCCTGGCTGGCCACCGCCGTCCTTGGCGCTGGCGCCCTCGCAACAGTCGCCCTCTCGCGGGGTGAACACGTCAACGCCGCCTGGCTGCTGACGGCCGCCGTCTGTACCTACGTCATCGGGTACCGATTCTACAGCAAGATCATCGCGGCCAAGGTGTTTGCCCTCGACGTGACGCGCGCGACGCCCGCCGAGCGGTTGGAGGACGGCCGGGACTTCGTGCCAACGAACAAGTGGGTCGTATTCGGGCACCATTTTGCCGCGATCGCCGGCCCGGGCCCGCTGGTTGGGCCGACCCTGGCGGCGCAGTTCGGGTTCCTGCCCGGCGCGCTCTGGATCCTGATTGGTGTGGTGATCGGCGGGGCGGTACAGGACTTCGTGATCCTGGCGTCGTCGATTCGGCGCAACGGCAAGTCGCTGGGGCAGATGGCGAAGGAGGAGATCGGACCGGTCGCCGGTGGTGTGGCGCTGGTGTCGGTGCTCGGCATCATGATCATCCTGATCTCGGTGCTGGCGCTGATCGTGGAATGCCCTGCGCGACAGCGCCTGGGGTGTGGTGACGATCGGCCTCACGATTCCGATCGCGCTGTTCATGGGTGCTTACCTGCGCTGGATGCGCCCGGGCAAGGTGCTCGAGGCGACGGCAATCGGGTTGGTGATGCTGCTGTTCGCGCTGTACATCGGGAAGTGGGCGGCGGCCTCACCGCACTGGGGGCCGATGTTCACGCTGAGCGCCACGACGCTCTCGTGGGCGATCATGATCTACGGGTTCGCGGCGTCGGTGCTGCCGGTGTGGTTGCTGCTGGCGCCGCGCGACTACCTGTCGGCCTTCGTGAAGATCGGCGTGGTGTTCGCGCTGGCCATCGGCATCCTCATCGCGCTGCCGCCGCTGCAGATGCCGCGGGTCACGCAGTTCATCGATGGCACCGGTCCGGTGTTCGCCGGCAAGCTGTTCCCGTTCGTGTTCGTGACCATCGCGTGCGGCGCGATCTCGGGCTTCCACGCGCTCATTTCGTCGGGCACGACCCCGAAGCTGCTGCGCCGCGAGACGGACGCGCGGTTCGTGGGATACGGCGCGATGCTCATGGAGTCACTGGTGGCCATCATGGCGCTGATCGCCGCCTGCGCGCTCAACCCGGGCGTGTTCTTCGCGATCAACGCGCCGGCGGCCGCGATCGGCACGACGGTGGCGAGTGCCTCGGCGGCCATTGCCAACTGGGGATTCACGGTCTCGCCGGAAGAGTTGACGGCACTGGCCGCATCCGTCGGTGAGTCGTCGCTGCTCTCACGCACCGGCGGCGCGCCAAGCCTGGCGGTGGGCATGGCGCACTTGTTCTCGAAGGTGCTGGGCGGCGAAGGTGCGCTCGCGTTGTGGTATCACTTCGCCATCATGTTCGAGGCGCTGTTCATCCTGACCACGCTGGACGCGGGCACGCGTGTGGGCCGCTTCATGCTGCAGGACATGCTGGGCAACGTGATCAAGCCGCTGGGCCGCACCTCGTGGTATCCGGGCGTGATCTTCACGAGTGCGCTGTTCGTGTCGATGTGGGGCTACTTCCTGTACCAGGGCGTGACCGATCCGCTGGGCGGCATCAACTCGCTGTGGCCGTTGTTCGGCATCTCGAACCAGTTGCTGGCGACGATCGCACTGTGTGTCGGCACGACGGTGTTCATCAAGATGGGCAAGGCGCGCTACGCGTGGATCACGCTGCTGCCGATGGCCTGGCTGGTGATCGTGACGATGAGCGCCGGCCTGCTGAAGATCTTCTCGCCCGAGGCGAAGCTGGGCTTCCTGGCGCATGCGCGATTGCTCGAGTCGCAGATTGCGAGCGGCACGCTGCCGGCATCGATCACGTCGGTCGCGGCGGCGCAGCGCATGGTGTTCAACGACCGGCTGGATGCGGCCGTCGCGGCGTTCTTCCTGATCTCGGTGGTGATCATCCTGGCCGACTCGATCCGCACGTGGGTGGCGGTGCTGCGCAGCAAGAGCGTGCCGGTGTCGTCGGAAGCGCCGTACGTGGCGACGGCGCTGGTGGGGTGAGGAACTGCCTGACGCAGATGACGCGGACACGCGCGGACTGCTCCGTGTTGGCTGACGACGACGGCGATCGGCCGGGAGATCCCCGTCGCGGGATCGCACGTCTTCATGATTGTTTTCTTCGTGCGCGTTGCCGCGGGGTCGAGACGACCTCCTGACATTACGCGCCCGCGTCGCGACAGGCGTCGATGCGCGCTTGTACTGAACCCGGCACGACGAGACGCAGCAGCGTCGCCGTGACGGACTCACTCGCGTTCACGGAATCGACGACAGGACGCGGGCCACCGTCGAGACGATCCAGCGCCTGGTGATACACGGGACGCAGCTCGGCGAGTCGCGGGATGTCGGACGTGGCGTCGATCATGGCGTCGATGGCATTGTGCCGTTCGGCCGTGGGGCCGAAGAGCACTTCGCGTGTGCTGCGGCATGCGCCGGCGACCATCAACTCGATGGCGAGAAACCGCGTGGCGGCGTGCAGTGTGGTGTCCGCCGCCATTGCCAGCAGGGCGTGGTCGTCTGGCTGCACATGCGGACGCGCCACGAATGCGCGGGGGAACGGCTCCACGCGGTTCGACAGCGTCACCAACCGCCGGGCCGATGCATGCAGCGTGGGCTGCTGCGCCTGCAGCGCGGTGCGCGCCAGCAACTTGGCGCCAGACGTCAGCATGCTGCGTCCCGTGCTGGCGTCGGCGGGTCGCGGTTGCCACACCAGGTGCCGGGCGCCCGCGATGTTCTCGCGTGCGCGGGCGAGTGCGGCGTCGGTATCGCCAGCCAGCAGCGCGCTGTCGGCCGCCGCTTCGTTCGCCGCGGCGAGTTGCTGCACGTGACGCAGGTCGGGCGTGGGGATGGCGTGCGCCTCGTTGCGGAGCAGGACGTCGGCACGCATGCCCCAGAACGCCGGCAGCGGCGTACTGCGCGCCCAGCGCCGGTACACGGCCATGGCCCGGGCCGGACTGCTGTCGGCCGGCGGATGTGCAATCCACAGGGATGAATCCGCCGGCTTCGCAATCAGGGCCACGACCTGGGTGAGGGTCGCACTATCGGTGGGTCGAAGGGCGCCGAGCGGTGCCACCAGCGAGTCGGTGAGCGCACGCAGCGGCGCCAGGTCACGCGACGCCTCAAGCTTCAGGCCGGCCGAGTCGTGGCGCGCCCGCACGCGTTGGAGGTCACTCGCCGCATATACCGTCGCCGCCGTGGCACTGGCGACCACGCCGGCGCCTGCGAGGACGGTCAGCCAGAGCAGTTTCGCACCGGCGGGCTTCGAGGAAACGCTCATGAGCTCTCGCGAATTCAGTGGCGGGGCACGACCTTTCCATGGAGCCCCGCACGCGGGGCTCTGGCTCCCAACGAGCGAGTGTGCCTGCCGTCACCTGTTCGTCACGCTCCGGTCCCCTGTCGTCACTCATGTCGCACGCGACCCCGCTTCACACGCACACACCGTCGTCATGGCGGGCGAGATTGCAGCGCCTGGCTGCGCTGGTGCGCCGTATCGTCGGCGTGCCGGACTACGACGCGTACCTGTCGCACATGCAGCGGCATCACCCGGAATGCACGCCGATGGACGCGCGCACGTTCGAGCGGGAGCGGCTGGCCGACAAGTACAGCCGGCCTGGTTCGCGCTGCTGCTGACATTGGCTTGAGAACTGCCTGACGCGGATGACGCGGACAGGCGCGGATTGTTCCTGGTGAATCCAGGCATCCAGTGCGGTCGCGACATTTTTCGATTTCTTGATCGCGTTGCCGCAAGCCCGCAGAGCCTTCACGCGTCACGGAGCAATCCGCGCCTGTCCGCGTCATCCGCGTCAGGCAGTTTCCGCTCCGGGCTCCCCCTCAGCCTTGCGATCGCACAGCGAGTCCGTCAATTACCACATGTGCCCTTGCCCACTCGCTCGATCCTCATTCGTGGCTCGACATCGGCCACGCCGCGCTCGTTCGCTGCGCTCGATGACGTCGCGCGGCGTTTCACGGCGTCGAGCGATGCGCTGCTGACACGCCAGATCGCCATCGCGGCCATCGCGGCGCCAACCGGGCGCGAGGAGCGGCGAGCCTCGGCAGTCGCACACTGGTTGTCGGATACGCCCGGTTGGGCCGTGCGTCGCGATGCGGCGGGGAACGTCATTGCGCGAATGGCAGGACGCAACGCCGCCGACGATGCACGCGCACCGGTGGTGGTGATGGCGCACCTGGACACGGTATTCGACGACCCGTTGCCCGTCGCGCGACATGAGGGCTCGCGAGTGGTGATGCCGGGCATCGGTGACAACGGGCGCGGACTCGTGGGGCTGCTTGCGTTGGCCGACGCATTGAGCGCCCAGGCAATCAGTAGTGTGCGCACGCGTCCCATCGAGCTGGTGGCGACCGTTGGCGAGGAGGGCGCCGGCAACCTGAAGGGTGCCCGCGCGTACTTCGATGATCGCGAAGCCGCGCACGAGGTACCGCCGCCGGCCGTGATCGCCATCGACGGTCCGGGCGACACGTTGATCGTGCATCACGCCATCGCGTCACGACGCGTGCGTGTGTCGGTTGACGGTGCCGGTGGTCATCCGTGGGCCGATGCCGGACAGGCGAATGCGATCCACGCCGCCGGTGAGGCGATTGCCGCCATCGGGCAACTGGCCGATGCGCAGCGGCCCGGTGTGTTGGTGACGGTGACGCGCATGGGCGGTGGCGAGTCGCTGACGTCCATCCCCGCGCATGCGTGGTTCGACGTCGATATGCGCGCGCTCGATGCGTCGGCCATTCCGGTGCTGCATCGGGCCGTGTGCCGGCTGGCCGAACGCGCCGTCGCGGACGCCGGGCTGTCGCATGACGGCGGCGCGGCGCTGACGGTGGCGTTCGAGATACTGGGCGACCGGCCGGGCGGAGCGCTGGATGCCGCGCATCCGCTGGTGGAACTGGCCGCGGACGCCACGCACTGGCAGCAGCGCGAACCGCAATCGGCATCGGCATCGAGCGATGCGAACATCCCGCTGTCGCGCGGCATCCCGGCCATCACGATCGGCGCCGGTGGCGCCGGGGGTGGTGCGCACACGGCGCACGAGTGGTACGACAACCATGACGGCGCGCGTGGACTGGCGCGAGCGCTCGGCGTTGTCGTCGGTGCATCCAGCGACCAGCTGCGGCTCCTCGCCAACTAACGTCCAGAAACGGCCCCGTTTGCCGCCTCGCGGCGATGCCTCACACCGACTCGAACGCCGGTGCACTCGGCCGCGTCGCGAACACCTGCACACGACTCGCCGACTGCGGAAACACCTTCAGGTAGCGATCCCGCCAGCGCGATGCAAACCGCTCGGCGTCGACATGGCGGACCATGGCCCACACACTGCCGCCGAAACCCGCCCCGAATGCGCTCGCGGCCACGGCGCCGAGTTCGCGGGCCAACGACACGAGTTGAACGGTCTCGGGAATCTGGTTGTCGAGGGCGTCTTCTGCACCGCGCTGCGACGCAGCGACAATGGTGCCAAAGCCGTGGAAGTCACGCTGCGCAATGCACTCCGCTGCCTGCGGCACATGCTGCCACGTCTCGGCCTGGAACTGGCGAAGCCGCGCCTCCAGGCGTTCGGCGGGGAATTCGTCGTTGGCGGAGTCGTGCGCGACGCGCAACAGGGCGGTTGGCACACCGACGGTCGGATCGCTGGCGGCTTCGGTGAATGCATCACACAGCGTGCGCGCCGTGCCGCCCTGCGCATTCCATGCGTGCACGATGTGATGCGCCGTCCGCGCCACCCGGTTGTAGCGCTCGCGCACCGCGCCGGACTTCGACGCCACAACGCCGCTGACGCCGATCACGAACACATGGTCGTCGGGCCAGCTCACCTCGCGTTCATGTCGCACCGGCGCCCAGCCGAACACATCGAGCTTGCCGGGCGCGCAGCAAAGGATCGCCGTCTGGTCCTGCGCCCCTCCCAACGTGCCGACGCCCCGCTCACCGGCCAGCACGCCATAGTCGGCACCGTTCTCCAGCGCACCGATATAGCCGGCGAGCTTCGTCCGGGGCACCAGCGCCTGCCGCCAGCGCTCCGTTGCCGGAAGGTCGTTGATTGCCGACACGGCCAGCGTCAGTCCCACCATCAGGGCGCTCGAGCTCGACACACCGGCAGCGGGCGGCAGGTTGCTGGCGAGTGCCACGTCGGCACCGATCAGTGCGTTGCCAAAATTGTGCTGCAGCCGACGCGCGACGGTACGCGGATACACCGACCACGGCAACGGCGCTTGCGATGAGGGATACGGTGATGCCTCCAGTGCAATGACCAGTGACTCGCGGCGGCGCGCATCGCGCAACACGAGCTTGCGGTCGGTGCGCGGTGCAGCCACCACCACAATGCCGCGTTCGACGGTACACAAGAGCGACCGCCCGCCGGCATAGTCGACGTGCTTCCCCAGCACTTCGATGCGGCCCGGAATGATCCAGGTGCGCCGTCCTTCCCGCGTCACACCGCCCTCGTCGAGAGAGCGATTCGCATCGCGCACGAGCTTCCGGTAGCGCTCGAGCACATCCGTGCCGAAGCCGACGTGCTCGAGCGTCGCGCGCACGATCGACTCGTCGAGCGACGGGAATGTCGCGTAGGTCACGGCCGAGGCTCCACGGCGGCAAGGCGGGCGACCACCGCCGGAATGTCGGCGCGCTGCGACAGGTCGAGCACCGGCAATGCCACGCGCTCGGCGCGAACCATGACCCCTTCGCGCAACGCAAGGCCCACCGCTTCGGGCAACTCGAACTCTCCGCGCGCTGAGCGCGGCACGCGCCGACACGCGTCCACCAGCTCCGGCGTCACGGCCCAGCAGTTCATGCCGACCCATCGCGCGGACTCGGCCTCCAGGTCGAGCCGATCGCCCGGCTTCTCGATGATACCGAGCAGTCGGCCATCGTCGGACACATCGAGTACGGCGAACGCGCGCACGCGGTCACGCTCGATGTTGCCCTGCTGCACCAGCGCTTCGCGGTCGAACGCAATCACCGCCGCCGACTCCTGCGCCGCCAGTCGTCGCAGGGCGTCGAGCGGATAGAAGTTGTCGGCGTTGAGCACGAGGAACGGCTCGCTGCCGATGACATCGGCGGCAGCGACGACGGCGTCCGCTGTGCCACGGGGCTCGGCCTGCGTTGCGAACCGCACGCGCAGTCGCGCCGGCGGCGCAATGCGCGCGTAGTACTCCCGCACGGCGTCGTGTTCGGGGCCAAGCACCAGCACCACGTCGACAATACCGGCGTCGGCCAGTTCCGACAGCACGTAGTCGAGGAACGGACGCGACGGCCCGTTGGCCTGCGCGATGGGAATCATGCCCTTCACACCGCTGTCGGCTGCGGCGGCCTGCGTCGCATCGAGCTGCGCGGCCTCGTCCACCCGACGCATGCGAGTGCCGAGGCCGCGGGCGAGGATCGCCGCCGTGCGAATCACTTCGTCGCGGGTCCCTGCGGCGCGTCCGCCGTACGCCATGCACCGCGCGTGAAGTCGGGGAACTTGATCGGGGCACTGCCCTTCTTCATCGACTGCTCGCTGAGCGGGAACGGCACGCTCCACGCCACCGCATCGTACACGTCGAAGTCGGGCACAAGGCCCTCGCGCAGGCACTGCACGAGCCGGTAGGCCATGATGAAGTCCATGCCACCGTGTCCGCCGTTCTGTCGCGCGAGCTCGCCGACGGCCGTCCACAACGGATGCTCGTACTTCTTGTTGAGGTCCGGCAGTGCGGTCCACCGCTCGCCGCCGGGCGTGCCGTCGATGTACACGCGCGGCGGATAGTCGTTGAAGATGGCCTTCGACCCCTGCAGGTTGTTGAGCCGCGAGTACGGGCGCGCGTTCACGACATCGTGCTGCAGCAGGATCGTGCGGCCGCGCGCGGTCTTGATGAGCGACGAGTTCATGTCGCCGGCGACGTACTTCTCCTGCCACTTGGGGCTGTCCTGCGGGATCTTCGCCTCGCGCCATTCGCTGAGTCCCGCCTCGCCCGACGCCATCGACACCATGTACTCGAACCGGTCGCCGCGGTGGATGCCCATGTACTGCGCAACGGGCCCGAGCCCGTGCGTCGGATAGAAGTTGGCGTTGCGCGTGGTATGCGGAATGCGCCGCCAGAGTCCTTCATCGCGATCCTCGAACAGGATCGCGCGCAAGTCGTGCAGGTACGCCGCCTCGCCATGCAGCAACGTCCCGAACACGCCGTCGCGCACCATCTTCAGCACGGTGAGTTCGCTGTTGCCGTAGCAGCAGTTCTCCATCATCAGGCAGTGACGGCGCGTCTTCTCCGACGTCTGCACCAGCTCCCAGCAATCGTCGACACTGGTGGCGATGGGCACCTCGCTGGCCGCGTGCTTGCCGGCGCGCATGGCCGCCAGCGCCACGGGCGTGTGCCAGGGCCACGGCGTCGCCGTGTACACGAAGTCGATGTCGTTGCGCTGCACGAGGCGCTCGAAATCGCGCTCACCGTTGAAGAACAGCGTCGGTTCGGGCTGCCCGGCCTTGGTGACCATGGCCGCGGCCCGGCGCACCTTGTCCTCGACGATATCGCAGAGCGCGGTGACCTGCACGCCCTCGATGGCGAGCAATTCACCGAGCACGGAGCGACCGCGCAACCCGGTGCCGACGATCGCCATGCGCACCGTCTCGTGCTTCTCGAACGGCACGCCGAGCATAGTGCCGGCCGACGGGCGTCCGGGATGCGCGAGGTCGACGCGCCAGTCGTCGGTAGCCGCGAGCAGGCGTGCCGGCGTGCCGGTGAGCGCCGACGCCGCAAGTGCCGCGGCGGTGCCGGTGAGGAGGTCGCGCCGCGAAAGCTTGTCGGTCATGGGGATCAGGCTCCTGGCGTGCTGCGGATTTCCGAATGATCACCGACGTTGAGCGTGCCACGCACGCCGTGGACGGTGACATGATCGCCGAGAAACGCGTCGTGCAACTGCGCGTCGCGGATGGTCGTGTGGCTGCCGATGACGGCGTCGCGCACCGTGGAGTTGACGATGCGGCTGCCGGTGCCGACGGACACGTTGGGGCCGACGGTCGCGTGCTCGATGGTCACGCCGTCCTCGATGTACACCGGCTCGACGATGTTCGCGCCATCGCCGAGTTGTGCCGGGCGTCGTGCGCGGCCCTTGGTGAGCATCGTGTGGTTCGTCTCCAGCAGCGTTTCCAGTTGGCCGGCGTCGTACCATCCGTCGACATCGACGACACGAATCCTGGCGCCGTGATCGATCATGTACTGGAACGCGTCGGTGAGGTACCACTCGCCCTTGTTGGGCGTGGTGGTGAGCACATGCGCGATGCCCTCGAACAGCAGCTTCCAGTTGCGGATGTAGTACAGCCCGATGTTGGCGCGCCGGGAGATGGGCTCCTTCGGCTTCTCGACGAT
The DNA here is from genome assembly GCA_964588045.1 of uncultured Gemmatimonas sp. Taxonomy (GTDB): domain Bacteria; phylum Gemmatimonadota; class Gemmatimonadetes; order Gemmatimonadales; family Gemmatimonadaceae; genus Gemmatimonas. The sequence goes on along the minus strand of CAZPON010000065.1, from coordinate 607 downwards.
GCGCGTCATGTTGCCATCGGCATCGGTGACAACCACGCCGAACCGCTGGTAGTCCTCGACCTCCTTGGTCCAGATGATGCCGTCGGCGTCGGTGGACTTGATGATACTCAGGTCTGCGTCGAAGATCGTGTCGACGAAGACGATGAGCACGGGCTGGTCGATGTGCTCCCGCGCGAGCGCGACGGCGCCGGCGGTGCCGTCCTGCACCAACTGCTCGATGAAGACGCTGGGCACGTCGTAGGCCGCGCGCGCATACGACTCCACCTTCTCCTTCAGGTGGCCGGTGATGTACACGACCTGGTCGACATCGCCGAGTTGCAGCACGTCGTCCATGACGTACCCCATGACGGGGCGTCCGGCGACCTTGAGCAACGGCTTGGGCACGACGTGCGTGTGCGGGCGCAGGCGCGTGCCTTTCCCGGCGAGGGGAATGATGACCTTCATCTTGAGCGGTGAGGTTGTGAGGTGGGAGCTGGCCTGGCTCAAGATGGGGGATGGGGGAGGCGGAGGGGAGAGGCGGGAGCTATTGGAGGGCTGAGCAACAGACAGGGGTGAGCCAACCGAAGGGTTGAGGGGTGGGGAGCGAGCCAACGAGGGTAGACTGTGC
>CAZPON010000064.1:4553-12214 GCA_964588045.1 uncultured Gemmatimonas sp. | reverse complement strand
CAGCGACGTCTACTCCCTTGGCGTCGTGCTCTACGAGCTTCTCACCGGAAAGCGGCCTCATGAACTGGACGGGAAGTCGTTGGGCGAGGTCGAGCGGATCATCAGTGAGACCGTTCCCGAACGCCCGAGTACGCGAGTTGGGGACACGGGGCGCCTGAGGCGCGCGCTGCGCGGGGACCTCGACGTCATCTGCCTCAAGGCCCTGCGCAAGGAACCCGCGCGACGCTACGGATCAGTGGAGGCCCTGCTCGACGACATCGTCCGTCACCTCGATGGGAGGCCGGTGCTCGCGCGACCTGACACGCTGCGGTACCGCGTTCGCAAGTTTGTATTGCGCCACAAGGTCGGTGTTGGTGGCGTTGCCGCGGGCGTGGGCATTGTCATGGCGCTGACCTGGACGTACCTGACGAGGCTCGAGGCCGAACGCGACGTGGCACGTTCAGAGGCAGCCAAGGCAACCGCCGTCGCTGACTTCCTGCGCGGCATCTTCGAAGTGGCGGACCCCACACAGACGCGCGGCGAGACCGTGACCGCGCGCGAACTGCTCGAGAGCGCCGCCGCGCGCATCGAATCCGGCCTCGAGGGCCAGCCGGAAGTGCAGGCGGAAATGATGCGCCTGATCGGGGACGCCTACTCGGCACTCGGCTTGATCCAACGCTCGATTCCCTTTCTCGAGGGTGCCCTTCAGCGTCACCGCGTGGTCTACGGCGACAGGCACCTGCAGACCGCGCTCAGCGTCCTGACGCTTGGATTGCGCAAGCAAGAGCTGGGTGACCTGGAAGGCTCCGGCCCGCTTCTGCGCGAGAGTGTTTCCATGCTTACGGCGCTCTACGGCAAGCCGCACCCCGAGGTCGCTGAAGCGACGCGTCACCTCGCATTCTGGGTGGAGGCCTCGGGCAATACCGTCGAAGCCGAGAGTCTGTACCGCGATGCGGTGTCCCAGATGCGCGCGACCCTGCCTGTGGACGACGAGCGTGTCGTCAACGCGGTGGTACGGCTGGGCGGCCTGCTGAGCCGTGTCGGCAAGCTGGACGAAGCAGAACCGCTCCTGCGCGACGGACTCGCTGCGCAGCGGCGTGTGTATGGTGACACCAATCGCCGCGTAGCCAGCAGCCTTCGGAACCTGGCGGCCCTGCGCCGATCGCAAGGTGATCTCGTCGAGGCCGAGTCGCTTGCGCTGGCCGCGGTCACCATCAGGCGGATCCTGTACGGCAACGTACATCCTGAAACGGCAACGGCTCTCAACACCTACGCGATGATACTTGGCTCGAGGAAGGAATATGCCAAGGCGGCGGAAGTGCAGCGTGAGCTTATCGCCAGCTTCGATAGCATCTATGGAGGCCCACACCCCAACGCCGTGGCAATCCTTCATGGATACGGCGAGACGCTACGCGACCTGGGAAAGCTCGACGAGGCGGAAACGGCATTTCGCCGCGCGATCGCCATGGGGGAGCAGGTGTTGCCAGCGGGTCACGTGAACCGCGCGCGTCCCTGGTTCGCGCTTGGCAATGTCAAGCGCGACAAGGGAGAGATCGCCGCGGCCGATGAGGCGTATGGCCGCGCCCTGCGCATCCGCCGCGCTGCGCTCCCGCGTGGTCATGCCCAGATCATCGAGACGCTGACGGCGCTTCGGCGCCTGTACGAAAGTGCGGGCAACGCCGTCGAGGTCCGCCGCTACAACGATCTCATCGAAGCCGAGAGAAAACCCTGACCGGAGCTCCCGGCGCCGGAACAGAGTTGACGCATGCACTGGATATAGTTCCTGTTACTTGCACTGGCCCGACCCCCTCGGTGTCGAGCAATACCATCCCCAGGTGCACATCTGACACCTTGCGTCGCGCGGTAGCTGAAGCGTGTAATGTCGGCCGACTCGACCTCCGCGATGTCGAATCCGTATGCATGGTAGCCCGATTGGCGAATCGCCGGCGCGTGTCGTCAGGCACCCACCGTCACGGAGGTTGCCCTCGGCATTCGGACGCGGCACCAATAGCCGAAGAGCAGAGCGCCATGGATGGCGAAGAGCGGCATGAACACGACGGCGGTCAACGTATCGAGCGGGTTCAAGCCGCGCACAACACAGAGTCCGACCACGCCCCAGTATAACGCCACGCGCCCAATCCGCCATTGCGGAAACAATGTGCGAGCGAGGAGAAAGATCGCGCCGATGGCCGTTCCGGCGACTGCCCCCAGGAACACCACGGTGAGCGAGCCACCGGCGGAAATGCCCGGCGTCTGACCCAGCTCGAGTGCGATCACGCGCATGCCGACGCGACCGCCGATGCCGAGGAACAGAAGGCCAAGGACGGTCGCGGCCGCCAGGCCGGCAATCCAATCCCTGCCTCGAGGCCGGGAGCTACCGCGTCGCCTGCTCACGCGGACGCAACCGCAGTGTCCATGGGTCCGGGTTGCGCCAGCACGGCCTGCGTCGGACCGTCGGCCACCACGCGCCCGGCACGCAGCACGATGGTGCGCGGCGCCAGCTCGGCCACCGCTCGACGATGGGTGATGAACACCACCGTGCGTTGCGACAACCACTCGCCAAGCGCCGACAACACGACAGACTCCGTTGCGGGGTCGAGCGCACCAGTGGCTTCGTCGAGAATCAGCACGCGCGGATCGGCCAGCACGGCACGCGCCAGCGCCAAGCGCTGACGTTCACCCGTCGACATCGCCCGGCCACGTTCGCCGAGTACGGTGGCCATGGCGTCGGGCAACGCGTCCAGCCACGCGCCGAGTCCTGCCAGCGACAGGGCGCGACGCAACGTCGCCTCGTCGGCTTCAGGCGCTGCGACGCGCAGGTTGGCGGCCAGCGATGCGTGAAACACGAACGGATCGGTTTCCACGGTGAGCACATGCCGGCGCAACGTCTCCAGCGACAACGAGCGCACATCATGGCCGTCCAGGCGAACCATACCGCGCTGTGGATCGGTGTGTCGCACGAGCAGGTCGGCCACGGTGGACTTGCCCACGCCACTCTCGCCCACGATCGCCACGCGTTCACCGGCCGCGATGCGCAGCGACACGCCATCCAGCACCGTTGCGCGGTCGAACGTGAACGCCACGTCGTCCAGCTCCACGCTGCCAGCGCACGTCGTCAACACCATCGTAATCGCCGGATCGCTCACTTCCACCGGCGCCTGCAGGATCTCCTGCACGCGTGTGAGCGACACCTTGGCCGACGCGATGCTGGCATAGATCCCCATCAGCCCCTGGATAGGACTGAGCAGCCGCATCTGGTACGCCGCAAACGCCACCAGCGTGCCCACCGAGATCGCGCCGGAAATCACACGCCACCCGCCGTACAGAAACACCGCCGCCGATCCCACGGCCAGCAGCACGCTCGGCAATCCGCCCGACAGGTACGTGAGCCGGCGCATCGACATGAGGGCGTCCACGAAGCCGGCGTTGCGCCGGCGAAACTCGTCTTCCGAACGCTGCTGCGCATTGTGCGCCACCAGCAGCTTCATGCCCTGCAGCGCCTCGATAAGAAACGTGCCCACGCCGGCGCTGTGATCGCGCACCTTCGTGACCTGACCCTCGAGCTTCCGCCGATATGCCACCATGGCCCACAGGGCCACCGGCAACGCCAGCAGTCCCACGAGAAACAGTCGTACGTCGAGCAACACCAGCATCACGACGCTGCCCACGAGATACGCGACCTGCCCGATCCAGGCCAGCGCGACTTCCGCCGCCACGCGCTGGATCTCGGCGATATCGCTGTTCACCCGCGACGCGATCTGGCCGATGGGTGTGCGCGTGAACCAGCGCGGCGACAGGCGCTGCAAGTGCCGGAACACATCCAGCCGCATGTCGAACAGGATGTTGGCCGAGACGCGCGTGTAGCGCAGTCCGCTCACGATGTTGAGCAGCAGTGACAAGCCAGTGAGCGCAAGGAATCCACCCACGGTCCACGCCAGCACGCCCATATCGCGTCCAATGAGCGCGCGGTCGACGAGCACCTTGGACAGGAACGGTTGGGTGAGCGACAGCGCGGTGCTGACCAGCGACAGCGCCACCACGAGCGCGAGCTGCGCCCGATAGGGGCGCACGTAACGCAGGGCAGCACGCACGATGCCGCCCTACCGGGGCACGACCAGCAGGCGGGTCATGTCGGCGCGAAACGTCGCAGTCTTCACGAACTTCAGCGTCTCGGCGTCGTACACGTCGATGGTGGCACCGGCGGTGTGGATGTAGAGCTGCGTGCCATTGGTGCTCACGCTCAGGCTCATGCGCGGACGCCCGTCGAACTCCACCCGCTGCGCGACGCGACGATTCTCGAGATCGAACGTCCAGAACTGATAGTTGCCCGTTTGCTGACGCAGTCCGTAGGCGCGCTTGCGCCCCGGTGCGAGCGAAAAGCCGACGCCTTCACTGGGGCCCAGCGAGTAGAAGTCGACGGTGCGCCTGGCGAGGTCGACCCGCGCCACGCCCATGAGCGTGCGACGGTTCACGGGATCGGTGCTGCGGAAGAGTCCTGTGGAGAATCCCGTCTCCTCATACAGGCTGAGCGGAAAGCCGAAGCCGAAGTTGCCGAGTCCTTCGTCGACCGAGCGCTGCAGGTCCCACTTGTCGACCTGCTTGAGCGTCTGCGTGTCATAGACGAGGATGTCCTCGTCGGTGAAGAAGTACATGAACGCGCCGTCGGGCGAGAACAGAATCTGCGCGAACTCGCGTTCCTTGCCTTCGGGCCACTGGATGGTGTCGGTGACCGCGCGCTTCTGCAGGTCGTAGCGGAGCAGGGTGGGCTTGCCGATTTCCCAGCGGTCGGGACGCTTGCGGGCCGTCCTCACCAGCATGATGGCGAAGCGTTCGAGCGGGTCGACGTTGAATCCGCCCATGCGCACGTGCAGCGGGCCGTCATTGAGCGTGAACGTGCCGGTGGCCTTGCGCGTGGCGAGGTCGAAGATCTCCACGTGCTCGTACGACGGCTCGATGACGTACAGTGTCTTGCGGCTGGTCGACAGGGTGAGTCCCATGGGAATGCCGATCGACACCGGCATCGAGTCGCGCACGGTGAGCGTGGCCTCGTCGATGACGAGCACCTTCTTGTCGTAGGCCCCGTAGTAGATCGTGCCGTTGCCGCCGTTGGCCGCCTGCGCCGACAGCGCGGGCGCACAGCCCAGCGCAACGCCCACGGCGAACGCGAACAGGTAAGCGCGCGTCATGGAAAGATCAGGTCGATCTTGCGCCAATCCTGCTGCGCCGCCGCGCACTTGGACGTCCAGTCGGGTGCGTGATTGTAGAGATCCGGCACATGGATCGGCCAGAAGCAGGTGATGTAGCAGTCGTAGAGATCGCGCTCCACCGGCTGGCACAGTCCGGCGGTCGATCCGCTGCTGTCCACTTCCCATCCGGGCGAGAACACGAACGAGCAGCCGAGCGGAATGTGCGGGCCGTCGGGCAGTCGCGGTCCAATGGGAGCCTGCAGGGCGACGACATCAGGAGCGTCGTGCAGTTCCTCGATGTGGCGTGCCTTGCGATTGACGGGCTTCAAGTGTCGCATGTCGGTTCTCTCAGGCGTCGAACTGGCGCAGGAACTCGGGTCGGCGCGCGGCAAGGGTCGCGTAGACTTCGAGGCAAGTGGCACTCCAGCTGCGGATCCACGTGCAGTAGTGCAGGTTGGGCTGTTCGGTGGAACCGTACCGCGTGTGGGCCTCGTGGTAGCAGCCCCCCGCACACAGCGAGCGCGCCCAGCAGGTGTGGCAGTCGGTCTTGTTGTCGATGTGATGCCGCTTGAGGTAGTCGTCCTGCAGGCCATGGTTGATGCCCTGCGTGACGGAACCCAGCTTGTGCGTGTCCGAACCGGCAAAGCGATGGCACAGCGCAACGTCACCATCAGTGGCGACGCCCAGCAGGCCGAGTCCCGCGCCGCACGGATACGCCTTCGCCACACCCTTGTGGATCTCGTCGAGCGTGTCGCGCACGTTGGAGAAGCCATGATGACGTCCCGACATCGACGTCTCCAGGTAGTCCTGCGCCAGCGCCTGGAAGCCCTTCAGCATGTACTCGAAGCCTTCGTCGGCAATGGCGTAGTCGCGCTGCCACTTGGTGGTGACGGGCGCGAAGCCCACTTCCCAGAACCCCAGCTCTTCCTTGAGGTGCCGATAGATGTCACGCACCTCGAGGTTGTCGCGCGTGAGGGTGACGCGCGCGCCAATGGGCCGCCGCGTGTGACGCCGCAGCAGTTCCTTCACACGCGGGATCACGACATCGTAGCTGCCCTTGCCGTTCGCAAAGACGCGCAGCGCGTCCTGTTGCTCGCGCGCGCCGTCCATGGAGACGGTCACGCCGACGTTCTCGTCGACCATCCAGTCGATGATGTCGTCCTTGAGCAGTGTCGCGTTGGTGGTGAGGCTGGCGTCCACCGACTTGCCCACCTCGAGGCCACGCGTGCGTGCGTAGGCCAACGCGTACTTCAACACCTTGAAGTTGAGCAGTGTTTCGCCGCCGAAGAACGTGAGGTGCACGTTCGGCGAGTTGCCCGACTCGGCGAACATGAAGTCGACGCTCTGGCGCGCCGTCTCCTCGCTCATGAAGCGCGGCTTGGTGGACGGCTCGGTGATCTTGTCCTCGCCGTATTCGTAGCAGTACTTACAGCTCAGGTTGCACTTGCTCGTCACGTTCATCACGAGCGTGGTGAGCGGAATGCGCTTGCGCGGTCCCTCGGCCTTTGGCGCCGGCGCTGGCGCGGCCACCGTGCGAATGGCATGCGCCGACAACAGCTCGTCGACTGTTTCCTGCACCAGCAGGCGAGGGAAGCGATCGGCCAGCCGGTCGGCAATCGCATTGGCCTCCAGTTGTTCGTCGCGCAGCACGTCCAGCACGGCCGACGACGGCCCGTCGAGCCGGAAGACCGCTGCCGATGGCACCAGATACAAGTGGCGCGCGCCGTCTGCCTCGAACGCGTGGAAGTCACCGTGGCCAAGCATCATGGTGAGGTCCTCGTGGCTCCCACCGCATGTAGAGCGGCACGGTGACGATCAGCAGCGAGCGGGCCTTGAGCGGACGCGCCGGGGCGCCCTCGGGTTGATACGATGCCACGACGTACACGTCGCCGATGTTGTTGCGTGAACCGGCACGGTCGGGGTTGGGCCCGTCGAGGCCCGGCGTGAAGAATCCCTGCTGGTCGATCGTACCCACGTATTTCACGTCGTCGTCCCTGTAGGTGACGCCATACTCCTCGAGACTCCACGTCACCGGGACGACCCCGATCGTGATGTCATCGGCGGTGTCCGGCTTGCCGTCGATGCCGTTGGAAACGCCCACGGCTTCGAATCGCGCGAATTGCCTGGGGAAGCGCACGCCGCCGACGCGCGCCATGTTGGAGTTGGGCAGCACACGAATACGATCGACCTTGTCATACGCGACCACGGCATTGTTGAGCGACGCATCCCCCACGACCAGGTCGCGGTTGCCAATGCGTGCCGCCGTATCGACGTTGAGACGGGCGACGATCTCGTCGCCACTGGCGCGCACGATACGCGTGACGGAAACGCCGGGACCAAAGTCGAGTGCGGCCGGTGCGGTCACCCTGGCAAGGTTCGCCCCGTAGATCGTCACTTCCACATCGCGCGCACCGCGCTTGAGCGCGCGCGGAATCACGCCGGTGACGGTTGCGGCGGCCGTGGCGCGGCGGGCCGAGATATCGATGCCGAATTCGT
>CAZPON010000064.1:0-4543 GCA_964588045.1 uncultured Gemmatimonas sp. | reverse complement strand
CCGACATCTCCCGCCAACCCGGCTCCACCGACATCACTTCACGCCACGCGCTGTCGGGGTTCGTTGCAGTCGACGCGTTCGACGAACGTCCGCGCCACTGATGACCGGTGTACACCACCGACTTGCCGTCGCGCACGACGGGTGCGCCGCCCGACGCATAGCGATACACGGCGTGTGACGTGAACTCGTCGTCAGTGCCTTTCACCCTGGTGACGGTGAGGCGGCCGAACAGTTCGCCGCGTCCCACTTCGTAGCCGGTCATGAGCCACGTGCCTTCGAGCGGCGCCGGACGCATGGTGGCCGACCATGCGGTCCACTCGGGCGTTTGCAGCGGAAACGTGCGCGACAGGTGCGTGATGGCCTGGTCCATCGGATGCGGCGCGGCCGGTGCACTGTCGGGCGCCGGACCGGAGCGACGGAACGCCTGGAAGTCGGAATTGGGATAGTAGCCGCGATGCGTGGCGACGAGCAGTTCCCACTCGTTGCGCGTGCGTCGCTGCAGCAGCACACGGCCCACCGAATGACAGGCGCGACAGGTGCGCTCGGTGTTGGCATCTGCGGTGTAGCGATAGTCGATGGCGCGCCGCTCGGTCTCGAAGCGTCCCGGCTTCACCTCGGCCGGCGCGAGTCCCTGGCGATTGGCGAAGTACTTCACGATGGCGCGCGCTTCGACGGGCGTGATCTTCACGTCGCTCAGGCTGGCCATGCGACGCACTGATGCCTCCCATCCCTCGGGCGCCTTGCGCAGGTACGACAACCGTCCCATGTGACCAGCCGAATCGCGCACGTGACAGCGGGCGCACTTGCTGATGACGAGCGAATCGCGGATGACGAAGCCGCCCGTGTCGGGCGCCGGGACGGAGCCGGGGCCGCGTTGGGCATCCAGCGGGCCAGTGACCAGCATCATTGAAACCAACACGCCGGCCAGAGAGCCATGCCGTGCCATGATCCATCCGGGGAGAAGTTGCGACTGACTTACGGCTGGTCGTCGCTGCTGTCAAGCAAGATGGCGCCTCAGTGACGCGGGGCCGGGGACGAGAGGCGTTCCACGAGCTCCCCGATCGAGATGGTGCTGACGCCGGGGGCAACGACTCGGGTCGCGACGCTGCCGGAGGTGGGCATCTGGAGATAGGAGTTGAACCACAATTCGCGAGCCCGCGGTCGTGCGAGCACCTCGGGGAAGCCTCCGTTCAGCAGGTTCACCTTCGGCGTCTCGGCGAGGCTGAGCGGAAACAGGCGGAGGCGTCGCTCCGCGAGGAACGCACGCGGGTCGGACCGGACGCGCTTCGCCGCTGGTAGTTGACAGCCTGTATCACGCGTGATACATTAGAGGATGGACAACGTCACCGTGCGGGAGCTACGCAACCACGGGGGGCGGGTACTGCAGAGGGTGGCCGACGGGGAAACGCTCACGGTCACCCTCGATGGGCGCCCGATCGCCGAGTTGCGTCCGTTGGCGGGACGAGGACTGCCCGCTGCAGTGCTGCTGCAGCGATGGCGGCACTTGCCCACGGTCGACGCGCGGCAGTTGCGGACCGATCTGGATCGCGTCGTGGACTCCTCGCTGTGATCGAGCGAGCGCGCCACGCGAGGGGCATTCTCGACACGAGCACGGTCATCCTGCTGTCTCGGCTCGATGATGCGACAGCGCTGCCGGATGAACCGCTGATCACGGCGATCACGCTTGCCGAGCTGACGGTTGGGCCACTCGTCGCCGCAACAGAAGGCGAGCGTGCTGCGCGACAGGCGCACTTGCAACAGGCAGAGTCTGACTTCGACGCGTTGCCGTTCGATGCGAGTGCCGCACGTGCCTTCGGCCGGGTGGCCGCATCACTGCGCCGCTTGGGTCGCAAACCAGCGGCGCGCTCGTATGACGCGATGATTGCTGCAACTGCGCTGTCAAACGGGTTGCCGGTTTACACCTGCAATCCCGGGGATTTCAGTGGCATTGAGGGACTGGAGGTAGTGCAGGTCACAATGCCGTCGGCTTAGGACTCGGGACTGGGGACGCAAGATCCCTTCGCCACCAGCACGCTCAACGCGCCGAGGAAGTCGGGCAGCGGGGCAGGGCCTGAGTGGCGCGTGTAGTGCGTGTACATCTCGCCGACGTCGTCGTGCCGGCTGGCGACATCGAGCAGCGTGAGCAGGTCGATGCTGCGGAGGTAGCGGACGCTCTCCGGCACCCCCGCCAACACGAGATGCTCCTCGGGCACCACGACATTGCCGCGTACGACCGGCCGCAGCTCGCGCGGCACGACCGCCGGGTCCGCGATGCGAAACGCCGGACGTTCGCGCAGCGCCTGGAATGCGGCGAGGACGTCGGGGTCGTTGCGCAGGCGCGCGATGTGGTCGGGGCTGCCAGCGCCATCGGCGGGAACAAGGTCGGCGCGTGCGCTCCAGAAGGGCACGTGGGATCCGGCGTCAGCATCGCGCGAAACACCACCCAGCGCGTGCGTGGCGCTGCGCACATACTCGGCTTCACGCTCGCGATACAACGCGAGCGCCGACTCGGTGTGCTCCGGTGTCACGAGAGCCGTGTGCACGACCACGGCCGCCAGCCACGCCGAGGCCAGCGCCTTCTTCACGCCGAACGACGACAGTGGATCGATCATGCTGGCCGCGTCACCCACCAGCAGCGCACCAGGCCAGGCCACTTCGCTGCTGTGATACGGTGTGGCCTCGCACGCCCACGTGGTGCCGATGCGCCGTGCGCCATGCCGCAGCGCGCCAAGTGCGGGCAGCGCGTCGAACAGCGCATCGTATCGGGTGAGGAGGCCGTCTTCACCGCCCAGCGGCGTGGCGTCGGGATCGACCATGGCGGTGAAGCAGCGTCGCGTTTCCGTGAGCGGCACGGACCAGCCCCAGCCCCAGTTCGCACTTTCCACGAGTGTGTGCGCGGCGTCGGGCAGTGGCCAGCCGTCGGCGCGTTCCCACACACCGACCAGTGCAATCGTGCGCACGCCGTCGGGTGACGCCACGCGATGTGCGCGCGCCATGAGGCCGGCGCGACCGGTGCAATCGAGCACCCATTGCGTGCGCACCGACCGCGATCCTTCGGGCAGCGACAGCTCGACGGTATGGCTGTCGCCCTCGCGTTGCACACGCACTGCCGTTGCCGGGCGCACGCGCACGGCGCCGGCCGCGTCGGCGCATGCGCCAAGCACATCCTCGAAGCGACCGCGTTCGACCTGATAGCCGAGTCGGTCGAGCGGGAAGTTCTCGACGCGCATGGGTGCGCCGCCCCACCACACCGTGTTGCCACTGCCGCGCACGAAGCCAGCGGCATCGATGGCGTCGCGCACGCCGACCTGTTCGAGCAGCGGAATGCAACTGGGCGGCAGTGATTCGGCCAGCGGTGGACGCGTAACGTCGCGCTCGACCAGCAGCACGAGGTGTCCCCACGAAGCCAGCAGGCGCGCCGCCGCAGCGCCCGCCGTCCCGCCGCCGATCACGACGACATCCGGCGCGGCGGGAATCTCGCTCAGCGCTCCGCTCCGCCGATCTCGCGCACGAGCGGGCTGGCAGGATCGCGTCCGCGACGGATGCTGAGCTGCACCAGCGCGTTGACGCGCAGCCACTCCTTGCCGCCCTGCTGGGTGAGCATCGCGGGTGCCGGATGCAGGAACATCCCCGCGGCATTCACGGTGTCCAGCGCCACGACGGCGGCCAGATCGCCGACTTCGCGCACCCGCATGCGTCCCTTGCGCAGTGCATCTTCGTAGTTGAGGGCGAGGTCGACCCGCATCGGCGGCTGACCGGGCAGCACCAGCTCCGCGCCGGTCACGAGGATGTCCACCGCCGCGCGATCGTTGACCGGCAGCGACTCGTACATCGCCGGGTCGGCCGCACGATAGCCGCCGGTGGCAATGGCCTCGAGCGCCGTCAGGATCGCGATCACGTTCACCGTGCGCAGCCGCTGCTTTTCGGGATCGTCGGGCAGCGCTCCGCTTTCGATGAGCACGGTGCTGGTGCCCCACTGCTGCACGAGGTCGCCGAATGCGCGCGGGTTGAAGGCATCATCGTACTTCGCGATGCGCCCCGGAATCTCCTGCTCGAGCACCGTGCGCATGCGTGCGGCCACGAGGCGTGCCGTGGCGCGGGTTGGGCCGTACGTCTTCTCCGCATCGGCGGCCGGCGCCAGCAGTGCGATGCCCACCTGCCGGTAACCCGGTGCGCCAAGCGTGCGCGCGTTCTGGTCGTGCAGGTTGAACCCGAACGACGGGTTGAGCGAGTCGCGCAGCGCCTTGAGCGCGCGGGCCTCCGGTGTGGACAAGCGGCGCGCATCGCGGTTGACATCGATGCCGATGGCATTCTCGCGCTGGAAGAGTTCGGCGCCATCGGGGTTGAGCATCGGCACCATGACAACGGTGAGCCGCGACGACAGCAGGTCACGCAGGTCGTTGCGCTCGCGCGCGGACTCGCCGAGCCACGACAGCAGGTCGGCCAGCGACATCGTTGCCGTCGATTCGTCGCCATGCATCTGTGACCAGAGCAGCACCTTCGTGGGGCCGCTGCCGAACGTGATGGCGTTGAGCGCCCGGCC
>CAZPON010000063.1:7535-12413 GCA_964588045.1 uncultured Gemmatimonas sp. | reverse complement strand
ACGCCTTCCTGCTGGTCGATCTTCCGCCGGCGTTTCGTTCGTCGGAAGCCGACACGGCCGAGGATCACCAGCATCTGGCATACGCGTACAAGCCCGATGGCCTGAGTGCCAAGGGCGTCACGTTCCGGTCGGTGGATCCGGGCGAACGCCGGATTGCGCCCGGTCCGCTGTCGTGGGCCGTCGCGAAGAACAAGTACTTCCTGGTCGGCATGCTGATGCCGAAGGGCCAGACCTTCGCCCAGCTCGATGTGACCGGCGGCGTGCGCACGGGCAAGCAGGCGACGCGCGCGCACGCGACGGCCATACTGCCGCTGGCGAATGGCGCCACGGCGTTCGAGGTGTACGCCGGTCCGCAGGAGTTCACGCGCCTGGTCGCGATGGGTCGCGAGTTCGAAACCTCCAATCCCTATGGCGGCTGGTTGCAGGGGCTCGTGCAGCCCTTTGCCACGATCGTCATCCGGTCGCTGCTCTGGATGAAGGCGACGCTCGGCCTGTCGTATGGCTGGATCCTGGTGATCTTCGGCATTGCGGTGCGCATCGTCCTGTGGCCGCTCAACCAGAAGGCGATGCGCAGCTCGATGGCCATGCAGCGGCTCCAGCCGGAACTGCAGGCCATCCAGACGAAGTACAAAGGCGAGCCGCAGAAGTTGCAGGCCGAGATGATGCGGGTGTACAAGGATCACGGCATGAGCCCCTTCAGCTCGCTCTCGGGCTGCCTGCCGATGCTGATTCCGCTGCCGGTGTTCTTCGCGCTGTTCTTCGTGTTCCAGAACACGATCGAATTCCGCGGCGTGTCGTTCCTGTGGCTGCCGGATATCTCGGTGAAGGATCCCTTCTTCGTGTTGCCGGTGCTGGTGGCGGCGACGGCGATGGTCCTGTCGTTCATCGGCATGAAGGGCATCAAGGCGAACGAACAACAGAAGATGATGCTGTACCTGATGCCGGCGATGATGCTCTTCATCTTCCTCAGCATGGCATCGGGGCTCAACCTGTATTACCTGGTGCAGAACCTGGCCTCGCTGCCGCAGCAGTGGCTGATCGCCCACGAGCGCTCGAAGGCGGCGCCGCCCCTGGTACGCGGGTGACGACAGGGTGAGCCCGCGATGATTCGCAGCACGGCGCTGCTCGCGGGTGGCGACGAAACGATCGTCGCGCGCGCGACGGCCGAGGGGCGCGGAGCGCTGGCCACGATTCGCATGACAGGGGCGCAGGCGATGTCGATCGCCCGCGCCCTTGGTGCATCCCGGCTTGCGCCGCGCACGGCAACCCGCGTCACGTTGCGGCATCCCGCGTCCGGCGAGCGGCTGGACGATGCACTGGTGACCGCGTTCCCGGCGCCGCACTCGTTCACCGGCGAAGATGTCGTGGAGATATCCACGCACGGCGGACGCGTGGTGCCCGCGCTGGTGGTGGCCGCCTGCGTCGCCGCCGGCGCGCGACCGGCATTGCCGGGTGAGTTCACGCGCCGCGCGGTGGTGAACGGCAAGATCGACCTGCTGCAGGCCGAGGCGATCGGCGACTTGATCGATGCGCGCACCATCGCGATGCAGCAGCAGGCCTTGTCGCACCTGGACGGCGGGCTGTCGCGGCGCCTGCTCGCGCTGCGGGACGATGTGATCCACATCGAGGCCCTGCTGGCCTACGACATCGATTTTCCTGAGGAAGACGATGGCCCCATCGCGCCGGCGCGCATCGCGGACGCGGCGATGTCCTTGCTGCAGGCGCTGGATGCCTTGCTGGCCACGGCACCGCGCGCGACGCTGCTGCGTGACGGTGCGCTGGTGGTGATTGCCGGCCCGCCCAACGCCGGCAAATCGTCGCTCTTCAATGCGCTGCTGGGTGCGGAGCGCGCGCTGGTGACGCCGATTGCCGGGACCACCCGCGATGCCATCGATGCCGTCCTGGATCGGACCCCGGTTCCATTGCGCTTCGTGGACACGGCGGGATTGCGCGACACCGATGACACGCTGGAGCGACTCGGCATCGAGGTGAGCGAGCGCTACCTGGCCGGTGCGCAGGTGGTGCTGGCGTGCGGCGCGTCCCCGCAGGAGGTACAGGCTGCGGTGGAGGCGGTGCGCACGCTCACGACAGCGGCCGTGATCGCGGTCCACACCAAGTCCGACCTGTTGTCGCCGGACGCCGTCGTCTCACGAGACGACGGGCCGTGCTACGTGAGCGCCGAATCGGGTGAAGGCATCGCGCCGCTGTTGCAGCGCATCGATGCGGCGGTGGCGCCGACCGGCGCTATGGACCAGGGTGCAGACGAGGTGGCGGTGACGCGAGAGCGGCACCAGCGCGGCCTGCGCGAAGCGCGAGAGGAAGTCGCACAGTTCCTGGAGGGCTGGTGCTCGGGCGCGCTGCCGGCAACCGTGGCGGCGGTGCACCTGCAGGGCGCGCGCGACGCACTGGCGTCGCTGGTCGGCACGATCGGGACGGAGGAGATCCTCGACCGGGTATTCGCTGACTTTTGTATCGGGAAGTAAGAACTTCGACTTCGAGTATGGAGTTCGGAGTATGGAGTCTTCACTCCGAGTTCGGAGTATGGAGTTGTGAGTAGAGAGTCGGGAGTTCCAACAACTCCAGACCCCAAACTCATGACTCCATACCCCGAACTCGGAGTGAAGACTCCATACTCCGAACTCAGATCAGCTGACCACTGTCAACCGTGCCCGGTCCATCGTCACCGGCTGTGCGGCTTGGGCGAGTTCGTGCGCGCTGGCGCGCACGGCCCACGCGAAGCCACGCGCGTTGACGGCCGGTTCGACCATGCGCGCACCGAGGAAGTACCCCGCACGCTCGGGGAGGACCACCCGTTCCACCGTTCGCGCTTCGTCGCTCATGCCGCCAGACAAATAGCGCAGGCGCAGGCCCAGGGCGTTGCGCTCGAAGTCGTTGCCCGCGGCACGGTGCAGGATGGGCTCGAGCTCGCGGATGCGCGCATACTGTCGGCGCGCGAATCCGAAATACTCCCACGCGGCGTGGCCGGGAGAAACGGCGCGGGAGACCTGCACGGCCAGCCCCTCGTTGACCAGGAGTTCGCGGAGCGTCGCGTGGCGGCCGGTCTCCCAGTACGAGTAATACCCGGCCGCTTCGTCGATCAGGTGCCGCATCTCGCTGCGCGAGGAGGGCGACGTGTAGCGCACGACGTGGGTGATCTCGTGCGCCAGCCAGAGCGGAATCAGCTCCGGGTCGAGCCCAAGCCCTTGCGTGTCCGGGTTTGCGACTCCCGTGAAGTGCTCGAGACACACGAAGGCCACACCGCGCCCGTCGACGACGAGTTCGCCCGCGTTGGCGGCACCGACGCCCACCATGAGCACGACATCGAACGACATGTCCGGCTCGAGCAATTGCTGCACGCGTCGCTCGGCTTGCTGGACAAGCGCCACGACATCGGTCTTCGCCAGCAGCGCATGCAAGTCGTCGCGCTGCGCACTGACCGTGGCCCGCACGACTTCTTCGAAGTGCGGTCCGGATGGCTCGAGGACGTAGTTGTCCCAGTACGCCGTCAGGAGCGCGCGATGGCGGTCGAAGTATGCGAGATACGCCGCCTCTCGATCGGCGGCGTTGAGGACGGCGAGAAAATCAGGGAGCAGGTTGATCAACATCAACAACCCGGGGCACGGGAAGCCGGCGCGATCTCACGTGGATCACACTCGCCGAACGGAAGTGGCATCGCATAACGAAACGCGCCAAACGCGACGCGGCAAGATAGCCCGTGCCGGAAGTCTGTTCAACTCCCGACGCCAAGCTGCCGACACTGGTCAGTGGCGCCCGTCCCAAGGACGGCCTTCCCGGCTCCGCACGTGGACCTTCCATGACGACGCTGAATCTCATCGACCTGACCTGTCCCGTCTGTACCAACGACTTCCGTTCGCAAACGGTGGTCGCCACCAACGGCTTTGGCGGCAAGCGCACCGACTTTCACGAGCGCGCCGCCGGAATGCAGCCGCTGCCGTATTTCGTGCACCTGTGTGCGCATTGCGGGTTTGCCGGCGTGGAACGGGACTTCGGGGACTCGGCCGAGCCGAGCGAGGGGCTGCGCGAGTTCGTGTGGACCACGCTGGCTCCGGCGCTGCAGCACGAGCTGCCGTCGGGATCCCTCAAGTACGAGCACGCGGCGAAGGTTGCCGAGTGGCAGGGCAGTGATCCACGCTACCTGGCCGACTTGTACTTGCGCGCGGCCTGGTGTGCGGTCGACGAACTCGATTCGGAAGCCGAACGTTTCTATCGGCGCAAGGCGGCGTGGCGTTTCGCCGAAGCCCTCACGATGTTCGCGGGCGTGCCGGCCGACGAGCGTGCGGTGTTGACGTACCTAGTCGGCGAATTGTGGCGCCGCATCGGTGACAGCGCGCAGGCGTCCAGTTGGTTCGTGAAAGTGCGTGCCGAGATCACCGACGCCGACGCGCAGCGCTGGGTGACCGATGCGGCGGACCAGCAGATGCGTCAGCCGCGGGAGTGGTTTCCGTAAGCGACGGGCTACCGCGTGCCGAACAGGCGGTCGCCGGCGTCGCCGAGTCCGGGCAGGATGTAGCCGTGCGTGTTGAGCTCGCGATCGAGGCTGGCGGCGAGCACCGGCACGTCAGGATGTTCCCGGGCCAGCCGCTCCACACCCTCCGGCGCGGCGACCAGGCACAGGAACCGGATGCGCGTCGCCCCGGCGCGCTTGAGTGAGCTCACGGCCGCCGCCGCACTGCCGCCGGTGGCCAGCATCGGATCGAGCAGCAGGAAATCTCTCGCGCTCGCGTCACCGGGCACCTTGAAGTAGTAGTCGACCGGTTCGAGCGTATCGTGATCGCGATAGAGACCGATGTGGCCCACACGCGCAGAAGGAATGAGGCGCAAGATCCCCTCGACCATTCCGAGCCCCGCGCGCAGGAT
>CAZPON010000063.1:0-7525 GCA_964588045.1 uncultured Gemmatimonas sp. | reverse complement strand
GCAGGATGGGCACCAGCGTGAGCTTCTTGCCGCGCACCGCCCAGCCGGCGGTGGTTTCGAGCGGCGTGTCCACGTTCACCGCGTCGAGGGCGAGATCACGCGTCGCTTCGTAGGCCATGAGCATGGCAATCTCGTCCACCAGTTCCTTGAACTGCTTGGTGGATGTCGAGCGGTCACGCAACAGGGTCAGCTTGTGGCGGACCAGGGGATGGTCCACGACCGACAAGGAGGGGTGTGCCGAAGAGGTCTGGTGGGACATCGATGCGCCATGCCTAGGGTGAGTTCGCCTGCGAAGGTAGCGTGCGCCGGGTGACTCACGCTACCTTCGCCGCATGAAGGAATATCAGGCGGTGATCGTTCGACTGACGCGTCACGTCCGCGACGACGAGGATGCCCTGACAGACCTGCTCAACGAGCGGAGCCGTATGGGCTGGACGCCCGCGCTGATGACGCAGGATGCGCAGCGCCTGACGGTGGTTTTCGCGCGCGACACGCCGGCCACCGAGTAGGCACAATCTCCGCACCGGCAGTGGACGTGGCGGGCAGTGTGGATTTCCGCGACGATGCCCGCGCCATGCAGTTGCTGTGGCGCCACGGTCGCGCGGGTACGGCATTTCAGGTGCTTTCGCCGGGACTGTCCCACTGGTTCGACGACGACCGTGGACTCGTGGCCTACGCCGATACCGGTCGCGCGTGGGTTGCCGCGGGCCAGCCGATCGCCGCCGCCGAGGATGCGATCGAGGTGGCGGCGCGCTTCGTCGCGGCCGCAACGTCGGCTGGCAAGCGCGCCTGCTTCTTCGCGACCGAGGGAATCCTTGCGGCGGCGCCGACGTTGCGCCGTTTGCCGCTGGGCGAACAGCCGGTGTGGGATCCGCAGCTCTGGGAATCGCGCGTGCGGCTGCACCGCTCGCTTCGCGAACAACTGCGGCGTGCACGGGCCAAGGGTGTTGTCGTGCGCGAAGTGACGACCGACAACCTGGCAAACGAGCACGACCTGCGTCGGCAACTCGCGGACGTGGTGCGCCATTGGCTGGCCTCGCGCACCATGCCGGAAATGCACTTCATGGTCGAAGTCGCCCCGCTCGAGTATCTCGAACACCGCCGCCTGCTGGTTGCCGAGCAGGCGGGACGGGTGGTAGGCCTGCTTTCGCTGGCGCCGGTTCCCGCTCGCAGCGGGTGGCTGTTCGAACACCTGCTTCGGGATCCGCGTGCGCCCAACGGTACGTCGGAGTTGCTGGTCGATGCCGCGATGCGGATGCTGGCGGGTGAACACGCGAGGTGGGCAACGCTGGGGCTCGCGCCGCTGGCGGGCGACGTCGGGCGATGGCTGCGCTGGACACGTGTCGTCACCCGGCCCCTCTTCAACTTCGATGGACTGGCGTCGTTCAAGCGGAAGCTGCATCCGCAGCAGTGGGAGACCATCTATCTGGTGTTGCCGCTGCGCCGCTCGGGGCTTGTAGCCGTACTCGATGGCCTGCGCGCGTTCGCCGGCGGGGCGCTGTGGCGCTTCGGCGTGCGCACCGCGCTGCGTGGCCCGCGGCCGCTCCTGGCAGCGCTGGAAACCCTGCTGATTCCGTGGACGATACTCCTGGCCCTCGTGCCGACCTCACCGTGGTTTCCCTCGCGCTGGGTTCACCTGGCCTGGGTGCTGTTCGACACGGCGCTGTATTTCCTGCTGCGCAGCGTGCGAGGTCGTGACTGGTTGCTCGGGGCACGACTCGCCGCTGCGGCCGTGACGCTGGATGCCGTACTGACCATTTGGCAAGCCATCGCGTGGAACGTCCCGCGCGTGGCCAACTGGCGCGACGGCGCGTTCATTGCCATCGCGTGCATCGGGCCGGCGCTGACCGCGCCGATCCTCTGGGGAGCCGCACGTCGGCTGCGCCTGCTTCGCGGACACCATTAGCTTTTCCTCCATGCATCTCGAGTTCAGCGGGGCCGCCCGTGAGGTCACCGGGTCGTGCCACATCCTGCGGGTGGGCAAGCGAACGATCCTGCTCGATTGCGGCCTGTATCAGGGGAGTCGCGCAGAGAGCCGCGTGAAGAACGCGAAGCTGCCGCTCCCGGTCGACGAGATCGACGCCATCGTGTTGTCGCATGCGCACATCGACCACGCCGGCCGGCTGCCGTTCCTTGTCAGTCAGGGATACAAGGGCACGATCTGGGCCACCGCGGCCACGCGTGACCTGTGCGCGGTGATGCTGGCGGATTCCGCACACATCCAGGAGAAAGACGCCGACTTTCTCGAACGCCACGGGCGCGAACATGCGGCGCCGCTCTACACGATCGCCGACGCGACCCGCACGCAGGACCAGATGGTGGGCATGCCGTATCGCAAGTGGTTTGAGGTCACCGACGGCGTGCGGGCACAGTTCACCGATGCCGGTCACATCCTCGGGTCCGCGTCCGTCGTGCTCGAGCTGAAGGAGCACAAGTTCTGCCGGCTCGTCTTTTCGGGGGACATCGGACGCTCGGGTCTGGCCATCATCCGCGATCCGGAACCGCCCACTGGTGGCGCCGACGTGATCGTGTGCGAGTCCACGTACGGCAACCGCGACCACGAGTCGGTGGACGACGCGCGCGAACACCTCGCACGCGTGGTACGCGAAACGGCCGCACGTGGCGGACGGGTGCTCATTCCCTCGTTCGCGGTGGGTCGCACGCAGGAGCTGGTGTACGACCTGCATGGCCTGTTGCGCGAGGGAAGGATCCCTGCCATCCCCATCGCGATCGACTCACCGCTGGCCATCGATGCCACGTCGGTGTTCGAGCTGCATCCGGAAACGTTCGACCAGAGCGAAGCGCTGGTGCGCGCGGAAACGGACCTGTTCGACTTCCCGCTCGTACGCTACACGCGGCACGTCGAGGAGTCGAAGGCGCTGAACCGTCAGGTGGGCCCGATGATCATCATCGCGGCCTCGGGCATGGCCGAATCGGGGCGTATCCTGCACCACCTGGCGAACGGCGCCAGTGATCCGCGCAACACGATCCTCATCGTCGGCTTCCAGGCCGAGCATACCCTTGGCCGCCGCATCGTGGAGCGTCGCCCCACCCTGCGCGTGTTCGGCGACGATGTGGAACTCCGGGCGCACGTGGAAGTGCTGAACGGATACAGCGCGCACGGAGACCGCACGGAACTGCGTGATTGGCTGCGCGCGGTGCGGAGCGGCGGCGTGGCGCACGGACGCGGTCATCCCCGCGTGCACCTCGTGCACGGTGAGCCGGCCGCCCAGGAGGAGTTCGCCACCGCACTGCGTGCGGACGGGTTCACGGTGGACGCACCGGGCCCGGGGGAACTGAGGGAGCTGCGAGTCTGATATCGCTAGCTTATTGAACATGGCCTCCCCCTCGCCCCGCGCTCGCAAGTTCGTGTCTCGACTGGTTGCGCTGGCGCTGGCAACGTGGGTCGCGTCGGTGGTGGCCATTCTCGCGTGGTCGACGCGCAATAGTACGGAGCAGGCCGATGCCATCGTGGTACTTGGCGCGGCGCAGTATGCCGGACGGCCGTCACCCGTGCTGCAGGCGCGACTCGACCATGCCCTGGCCCTGTGGAACGATCATCGCGCGCCGCGCATGGTGTTCACGGGCGGACGTCGCAAGGGAGACGCCATCAGTGAAGCCGCTGCCGGTCGTCGCGTTGCCCTGCGGCGCGGCGTACCGCCGCATGCGATCCTGATGGAAGCGTCGGGTCGCACCACGCTGGCATCGATGCATGGCGCCGCGGTGCTGCTGGCGCAGCGGGGTGATTCCGCGCGGGAGTCGCACGGCTCGCGTCCACGTGTGCTGTTGGTGAGCGACCCGTTCCACATGCTGCGCCTCGACGTGCTTGCCCGCTTGCATGGCCTGACGCCGCTGCCCTCGCCGACCCGCACGAGCCCGATCTCGGCTCGGCGGGCGATCGCGCTCGAGTACATGTTGCGCGAGTCTTTCGCACTGCCGGCTGACGTGATGGTCCTGCTCTGGCTGCACCTGACGGGGCACAGCGAAGGGCCGGTGGCCGACGGCTGACCGGTGGGCCCTACCGCTGCCGGCGCGGAATCACCGTGACGACCTTGCCGTTTCGATCCACACCGTACATCGGTGACGCGAGCTCGTCGTTGAATGGAATCGCGGGAACCGCACTGTTCGGAAAGCCCTGCAGGATCGGCGACGCGATGGAAAAGGGATCGATGCCCCCGAAGTTCACCTCGTACCCCAGGTCCTGCACGGACGCGGCGGTGACGCGACTGAGCGGCATGCCGCCGATCTTCGCGAATCCCTGCATCAGTTCGCTGCCGAAAACGGACGTGCGCCAATGGCCGTCTCGCGTGCCAACCGGGTACAGGTTGCCTTCGACGGGAACCGCGTCTCC
Source organism: uncultured Gemmatimonas sp. (assembly GCA_964588045.1). Taxonomy (GTDB): domain Bacteria; phylum Gemmatimonadota; class Gemmatimonadetes; order Gemmatimonadales; family Gemmatimonadaceae; genus Gemmatimonas. The sequence goes on along the minus strand of CAZPON010000063.1, from coordinate 3,174 downwards.
TGAGAAGGTCAGCGTGTTGATCGCCGCAAACGCCGCACGCGCGCCGGCCCCTGTGAAGTACGGCGCGGCCGAACCGGCGTCGACCAGGAACGAGCGCCCGACATTCCACAGGGTGCCGACGCCAAGCACATGTCCCATTTCGTGCAGCACCACGTCACGGAATGTGCCATTGGCGAGCATGCCGGGGACATCGGCCTCGTCGAACTCCATGATGCCTGTGATGGGCAGGAAGTTGACGGTGCTGTAGGTACATGGTCCGGCCTGCGCGAGAATCCTGCCTGCACCATCGATGGGGCCGATGCGCGCGAAGATCACGACGTCATTGACGGTTTCGCTGATCGCCGGCGCCCATGGGAGACACGCGCCCGCTGGCCGATTGATCATGACCGAATGCACATGGCCGACGATCACCCGCCGCCATTTCGTCGCGGCATCAATGAACGCCTGTCGTACCTGCGGCGTGCCACCCTCGCCGATGAACCGGATATCGACGTCGAAATCCGTCGACATGGCGGTGGCCGAAAATGTCACGGGCTTCCCGGGCAGCGCCGAGCTGGTTGCGACCAGCGATTGTGATTCCGCGCTGCCGAGCACCCAACTGCCAACGAACGCCGCGCCGGTTGCAGGATCAGTCGCGACGGTTCCCAGCGTCACCGTGCCTGAACCGGCGGCCGGGGTGAACGTCACCGGCACCTGACCGATCGGATTGTTGAAGGCGTCGACCACCCGCACACCCGGGGCGATGGACACGGCCGCACCGAAGAGGCTTTGCTGATTGTCCCCCACCACCTTCAGGAGGTCCGCGGGCGCGTCCGCCAATGCCGTCGCCGTCCACGTGGCCGTGTTCACATTCGGCGATGTGGCGCGCGCCACCTGAAGACCCGACACCGTACCCAACTGCCACCCGTCCGCCGTCGCAACGCCGTTCTGATCGGAGACTTGCTGTGCACCGGTGATCGTGCCACCGCCGGTAAGAACCGCGAAGGTGACCGTGAGGCCCGGGATCACATTGCCGTACGTATCCTGCACGCTCACGGACGGAGCGATGGGCACGTTGGTGTTCACCACGGCCTGCATTTCGTCCTGACTGAGACGTACGAGGTTCGCCGCGGGTCCGGGAGCGACCTGTGCGGTGAACGTCAGGGGAGCGACGCCATCGACGATCGCCCGGAGTGTCTGTGTACCGGCCAACACGCCCAGCTTCCAGCCACCCGACAGCGCAACACCGGCCGCATCGGTGACGGTGGAGTCATTCACGACCGACCCGCTGTTGGGGCCGACCTTCCACAACACGCGCAGCCCTTTGATGCCCTTGCCCTTGGCATCCCGGATCTGGACCTGCGGCGGATTGCCGGCTTGCGATGCGACGCCGCCAGTGACCTGCAAGCTGCTGACACCCGATGGCACGAGCGTGGTGGGAACCTGCGGTTCATCGCCCGAGCACGCGCCCAGTGCGACGGCGAGGACTGCCACGACACGGCGTGGCATTGCGTACGCTCTGGATGGTGTCATCTCTGCATCTCTATTGTGGTTTCCTGATTGGCCGATCGAGCCCGTGCGCGGCGCGCTCGTGCGCCGGAATCGGCGCAATATCGTTGCTCAGGTCGATCACCCGTCCTGACTGCGCGTGCGGTGCAAGCAGCGAGGACGTGAAGGTGAACGGATCGGCGCCCAGATACGTCGTGTGATAGCCGATGTCCTGAAGTGATCCGACCGTCACGCGGCTGAGCGGGTTGAAGCCGAGGTTGATGAAGCCGGTCATCAGTTCGTTCCGCAGCACCGATTCACGCCAGTGTGTATCACGGGTCCCGGCGCCGCCGGTATTCTCCACCGGTACCGGACGGCCCGCATACTGTGTGCCACCAACGGCGTCGAACTGCGCGCGCGCCACCGGACCGGTGAAGATCGGATCGGCTGTGCCTGCGTCCACCAGGAACGGCGTGGCGAACCATCGGTTGCCAATGCCAAGCACATGCCCGATTTCGTGCGTGATCACCGCTTCGGTCAGCCCGATGGACTCGAGGTCCGCGAGGTCGGCACTGTCGAACAACATCGTGCCCACGGCAGCGAGACCGGAGTCGTGCATGCGGCACAGGTTGGCGTTCCCCAACACCCCACCGACGCCATCAATGGGCCCGATGTTGGCGAAGATGATGACGTTGGTGATGACAGAGTCGAGCGCCGGCATCCACTCCCGTCCGCAACTCCCGGCCGACAAGATCTGTCGGGAGATGCCACTGCTCGAGGTGATGACGCTCTTCCACTTGGCCACCGAGCGGGCCACCGCCTGCTGCTGCACCGCGTTTGGTACGTCACCGATGTAGCGCACCGTGATGGTGAAGGTCGATGAGACAACCGCGGCCGTGAACGTGACCGATTCTCCCGGCAACACGGACGATGTGGCGACCAGCGTGGGGTTCGGTGCGCTGCCGACGATCCAGCTCCCCACGAAAGCCGTTCCATTGGCCGGGTCCGTGGCGACGGTGCCGTTCAGTACCGTACCGGAGTTGGGTCCGGGCGTGAACGTGACCGGCACGCCGCCCACAGGATTGCCGAACGCATCGACGACGCGAACGCCCGGAGCGATCGAGATCGGCGCACCGGACACGGTTTCCTGATTGTCGCCGGCCACCTTGACCATGCCAACGGGCGGTCCTGCCAGGGCGGTGGCGGAGAATGACGCCTGCGTGACACTCGGCGCTGTAGCGCGCGCGAGTTGCTGCCCCGAGCCCGGGCCCAGCGTCCACGATGCGGCGGTAGCGAGGCCGGCCTGGTTTGTCGTCTGCTGCGCACTTTCGATGGTGCCGCCGCCCGACGCCACACTGAAGGTCACCAACACGCCCGGGACGATGTTGCCGAACGTATCCTCGGCCCGCACCGAAGGTGGCACCGGTACGGCCGTGTTGACGGTGGCCTGTTGCGTACTGGGCCCGACGCGAATGAGCGTCGCCGCAGGGCCCGGCGCGGCCAGCGCCGTAAACGTGACCGAGGCGAGGCCCGCCGCCGTGGCGACAAGGGTTTGCGTGCCGGCGACGGACCCCAGCGTCCAGCCACCGGACTGCGCGACGCCGTTGCCATCGGTTGTCGTGGAATCGTTGCCAACACCGCCGCTGCCGGTCCCGACGCGCCAGTGCACCATCAACCCCTTGATGCCACGCCCCTGGGCGTCGAGGA
>CAZPON010000062.1:10867-12456 GCA_964588045.1 uncultured Gemmatimonas sp. | reverse complement strand
GGCCTGGCTCGTGGTGCTCGCTGCCTTTGGTGGCGCGCTCGGCGCGGGGCTGTTGGCCGGCGCGTGGATGGTCATCTGCCGCGACGGGCGATGCCCGTCCATCGCCTCGCTCGAAGCCTATGTACCGCGACAGACCTCCAAGGTCTACGCCGTCGACGGCCGGTTCATCACCGAGCTGGGGAGCGAGCGGCGCACCCTGATTGGACTCGACCAGATCCCGAAGCATGTCCGCGATGCGGTCATCATGACGGAGGACCGGCGCTTCTACCGTCACAACGGCATCGACTACTATCGCATCCTCGGTTCCGCCGCGCGCAACCTGCGTGCCGGGCGCTACGCCCAGGGGTTCTCGACGATCACCATGCAGTTGGCGCGCAACGTGTTCTCCGACCGCATTTCGCGCGAGAAGACGCTGCTGCGCAAGCTCAAGGAAGCCCGCGTCGCCAACGCCATCGAAAAGCGCTACCCGAAGGACAAGATCCTGGAGCTGTACCTCAACCAGGTGTACCTCGGCAACGGCGCGTACGGCGTCGAGACCGCGGCGCAGCGCTACTTCGGCAAGTCCATTCGCGAGGTATCGGTGTCCGAAGCCGCCATGCTGGCCGGGCTGCTCAAGGGTCCCGAACGCTACAACCCGCGTCGCTTTGCCGACCGCGCCATCCTGCGACGCAACACGGTGCTGGAAGTCATGCGTCGCGAAGGCGTGATCACGGCGGCGGAGGCGTCGCTCGCCAAGGCGTATCCGTTGCAACTCGCACAGCGCACCGAATCCGGCGATGTCGCGCCGTACTTCGTCGAATGGGTGCGACAGCAACTCGAGGAACACTTCGGCGACCGCCTGTATGACGAAGGGCTCAAGGTCTACACGTCGCTCGATGTGGACATGCAGGGCGCGGCCGAGCGTGCGCTCGAAAACCAGCTCAAGGCCATCGAGGCCGGACGGCACGGGGCGTACAAGCACCTCACGTACGAGGCCTACACCGCGCGCTCGGCCGAGGGCGGCGAGACCGGTATGGCCAACTCCCCGTACCTGCAGGGGGCGTTCGTGGCGATCGATCCGCGCAGTGGATCGGTGCGCGCGATGGTGGGCGGCCGCGACTTCGGCGACTCGAAGTTCAATCGCGCGGTGCAGGCGCTGCGGCAGCCGGGATCGACCTTCAAGCCGGTCATGTATGCCGCCGCCATTCACGAAGGCTTCAGTCCTGCACAGGTGGTTGACGATTCACCGGTGTCGATGGACCAGATGACCGGCGAAGCGTGGACGCCCCAGAACTACGACCTGAAGTTCATGGGACAGATGCCGCTGCGGAAAGCGCTGTACATGTCGCGCAATCTCGCCGCGATCCGCACCGGGCTCGCCGTGGGGCCCGACGCCGTGATCAACATGGCCCGTCGCTTCGGCATCAGCACGCCCATTCCGCCGTATCCCTCGATCTTCATCGGCTCGGCGGATGTCTATCCGGTCGAGATGATCGGGGCCTACTCGGTGTTCTCGAACCTGGGCGTGCGCACACGGCCCCATGCGATCCTGAAGGTGGAGAATGCGCAGGGCAAGATGGTGTGGCAGCCACAGTTCCAGCGCGAGGCCG
>CAZPON010000062.1:2453-10857 GCA_964588045.1 uncultured Gemmatimonas sp. | reverse complement strand
CGCATCCCGGCCGGCGGGAAGACGGGCACGACCAACGATGGCTCGGACGTATGGTTCATCGGGTACACGGCCGACCTCGTGGCCGGCGTATGGATGGGGTTCGACCGCCCCACCAAGATCAAGGCGAATGCGCAGGGCGGCGACCTGGCGGCGCCGGCATGGGGTGCGTTCATGACCGAGGTGTACCGCCGCAAGCCACAGCCGCCCGACTGGCCTCGTCCCGACGGCGTGATCGTACGCGAGATCGACGCGGTGACCGGCCGGCTGGCGACGAGTGCGTGCACGTCCAGCCTGATCACCGAGTTTTTCGTGGCGGGGACCGAGCCGACGCACACCTGCATGGAGTACGTGCCCAATGCGATGATGCTGCGGGTGGACTCCACGCTGCGTGCCGCCGCGCCGCGTGACAGCACGCATCCGCCGGACACGCGTCCCACGGTGCCGCCCAGCCGGTGACGCCGGCGCCGCGCGCGGTCTACACGGCGCACTGGGTGCTGCCGATTGCCACGGCACCGATCGCGCATGGCGCCGTGGTGGTGGGCGGCACACGCATCGAGTGGGTGGGCGCCGCCGATGCGATGCCGGACACGTTCGCAGACGCACGACGCGTCGATCTTGGTGCTGCGGTGCTGCTCCCCGGCCTGGTGAATGTGCACACGCACCTCGAGCTCACGGCCATGCGTGGCTTCCTCGAGGGATTGGCATTCCGCGAATGGCTGGCCGTGCTGACCAGCGCGCGACGCGAGTGCTTCGACGCGGAGTCGCTGTACGACTCCTCGTGCGCGGGACTCGAGGAAGGATTACGCAACGGCATCACGACATACGCCGACACGACCGAATCTGGCGCACCGCTCGCCGCCATGCGCCATCTCGGCGTTCGCGGTATCGGCTACCTGGAGGTGTTCGGACCCGACCCGGCACACCGTGAAGAAGCGCTGGCCAGCCTCGCGCGTCGCGCGACCGCGCTGCGTGGTGACGACACCGCGTTGGTGCGCACCGGCGTCTCGCCGCACGCGCCGTACACCGTGTCAGGAGCGCTGCTTCGGTCGGTGGCCGACATGGCGCGCGTCGACGCGTGGCCGGTCGCGGTGCACGTGGCCGAGAGCGTAGCCGAACTGCGGTTCGTGCGTGATGGTGACGGAGCGTTTGCCGACGGCTTGCGCGCGCGCGGGATCAGCGTTGCATCGCAGGCGCGTTCGCCGGTGGCGTTGCTGGAGATGTGCGGTGTGCTCGCCTGCCAGCCGCTGCTGATTCACGCCATCCAGGTGGACGATGACGACATCGCGCGCATCGCCCATCACGGCGCGCGCATCGCGCACTGTCCGATCTCGAACCTCAAGCTCGGACACGGCATCGCACCGCTGGAGCGGTTCCGGTCGGCCGGTATTGCCACGGGCCTTGGCACCGATTCCGTTGCCAGCAACGATCGCATGGACCTGTTGGGCGAAGCACGTCAGGCCACGCTGTTGCAGGCCATGCGACTGGGACAACCGGACGCCCTTTCGGCGCACGATGCGCTGACGTTGGCCACAATGGGCGGTGCACGGGCACTCGGCATGGACGACCGTATCGGTTCGCTCGAGGTGGGGAAGGAGGCCGACCTGGCCGCGTTTTCGCTGGCGCACGCCGATGCCCACCCGGTGCATGACCCGGCGGTGACGCTGGTGCACGTGCTGGCCGGCGCATCGCCGGCCGTGCTGGTGGTGGTTGCCGGACGCGAACGCGTGCGTGATGGGCAGGTGGCCGATGCCGACCCGCTGCGTCGATCGCGCATGGAAGCACTGGGTGCGCGACTGCGCACGTGGCGAATTGCGCATTTCGCGACCTGACCAGTGGCGTCCGGCGTGGCCGGTTGTGTATCCTTGAGGATCCGGGCACCTCGCACGGCGTTCCGGATCGGTTCACTGCCAAACGGAGCCTCATGACGCCAGAGCGCCTGACGGAGAAACGGACGTGATCACCGGTTGCCTCGCGCTCAACGCGTCGTACGAGCCGCTGACGATGGTGCCCCTGCGACGGGCGCTGCGCCTGGTGATCGACGGCAAGGCGGAGATTGTCGAGGCCGAGCATGAGCGTCCCGTGCGGTCCGAACGTTCGGCGTTCCCGCGCCCCGCGGTCATCCGGCTCACACGCTTCGTGCACGTCCCGCGACGCTTCCGCCGACAGGTGACGAACACGTTCCTGTTCGCGCGCGACGACTATCGCTGCCAGTACTGCGGCCGTCTGTCGGGCGAGCTCAAGCCGCGTGAGTCCCTGACCCGCGACCACCTGATCCCGATGTCACGCGGTGGCCACAACGAGTGGACCAACGTGGTGACGGCGTGCAGCAGTTGCAACACGCGCAAGGCGAACCGGCTGCCCGACGAAATCGGCATGCGTCCGCTGCACACGCCGGTGGAGCCGCACTTCGTGCATCTCAGCTGGGCGGTGCGCCGGCTCACGCCCATCCAGGCGCGATATATCCGCGTGTTCTACGGCGAGGCCACGCTGCGGCAGCTCGAGGAGCTGGAGCGGGCGGTACGGCCGAGGATAGTCGGCGGCTGATCGGTTGCGCGTCGACCGTGACGCGCAACTGCGCGCGCGGAGAACCGAGCAACGCAGTCCCCAGCTGTCAGCCCGGTTCTGTGCGGGCGCTGGGTTCTCCGCGCGCGCGGTTGGCCACGACAACCTGGCTAGAACTGAATCACCGAACTGCGCGCCTCCAGGTGTCGCACCTCGCCCCCCAGCAGTCTCGCCACCAGGGTTCGCAATCCGCGCGTGAGCGCCGTGCCCGGATTGCGCTTGCCCTGCACCGCCGGCCGTGCTTCGCCTTCGAGCCAGCGCTGCATCTCCGCCAGGTCGCTGATGTCGAGCGTCTGCACATCGACTTGCACCGTGATGTAGCCGCGCCGCCCCTGCGCCGGAAGCCGCAACTGCGGCAGGTACGGGATCTCGCTGGCGGCGCGTGCGTCCGCGAAGCGCGAGTAGGTGCCCAGCGGCAACACTCCCTGGCGCGTCCATCGCGCGACGCGAAAGGTGCGATCGATGAGATCGTAGCTCACGATCACGTCCCACTCCACGCGATCGACGATGTCGTTGAACCAGCGGCCCGTCGTCCACATCTCGGTGCGGAAGCTCAACCGCGTCGGGAATCCGTTCCGCATCAGTTCGACGAACGACGAATCCAGCACATTGCGCGCCGCCACGGTGACGCCCGTGGCGGACGAGGGCAGGGTGATGTCGACCCGTTGCGCGTTCTGGGCGGCAGCGGGCGTGACGCTCGTTCCGAGCGTCACGACCGCTGCCACCCAGAACGCGCAACGGAGCCGCATGCTCAGAACCGGTGCGTGAGCCGCATGTACACGTTCAGCGGCAGCCCGCTCTCGGAGACGGCCTTCGCCATGTACACGCCGAAGCTGCCGAAATCGAGCCCGCCGCCGATGTCGCTGTGCCAGCTCACGAGCGACGGGATCGAGCCGGTCGAGTAGTACAGGTCGTTCGGCTGGTTGCCCAGCAGCCAGCCGCGTCCGCCGTTCACGAACAGCACCCAGGCGCCATCGGCGCGCAGCCGGCCGGCCATCCAGCGCTGGTCGCCCAGCCCGTCGTCGTTGCCGAACGGGTTGATGCGGAAGTCGCCCTTCCATTCCGCCTGCAACAGGATCATACGCTCGCACTGCGCCGGCCGGCCGAGCGCTTCGTAGGACGCGTCGTCACCCGTGGCGCAGGTGCCCACATCGGTGTTGCCGATCATGCGGCGGAAGTCGAACCCGGGCACCGCATCGAGACTGCTCACCGCGAATCGTCGCTGCAACGGCAGCTTGTCGCCGCCGGTCCAGCCGCCAACCACCGCGCGCACGTTGAGCTGCGCCCCCGGGGCGAGGCGATTGTATCGCCGCAGGTCGACGAGCACCCGCGAGTAGACCGCATCGAAGAAGAGCTGGTCGCGCACGCCGGGCGTCATGGGCCCGAGCGTACTGAAGTTGCCGTCGCCGCGTTCATACTCGGCCGCCAGCAGCCAGCCGGAACGCGGGTCGTCCTTCCGGTTTCGCGTGTCCAGCTTGCCGGTGAGCGTGAACAGGCGCACCACACCGTCGTCGGTGAGCGGATTCCCGCGCCATTTGATGCCGGCATTGAACAGCGAGAACGCATCGCGCGCGTTGCGCGAGGTCCAGCGTTCCTCGGCGTACGATGCGCGCAGCTCCGTATTGGCGGGGCCGAACACCCCGATGAAGCCGGAGCCGCCGTGTCGCTGCCAGTAGTCGCGGTAGTCCCGCGTTGCGACGAAGCTCGACAGGCCGATCTCGCTGTCTTTCAGTTGCCAGCGTTCGACCGCATCGACCTCGTCGTACAGGCGGCCGCCCACCAGGAATCCGGCGCCGGTTCCCTGGCGCACTTCGAGCTGCGCCCGATGACCCAGGTTCTCCGGCCGCCAGGCCAGTCCGTCGCCCGTGCGGAAGATGCCGAACAGCTCGAGCAGGATACGGGTATCGCCGTTGCGCACGCGAAGGCGCGGACCGCCAAGGATCGGCAGGCCTTCGACGCGATTGTAGGTGTGGGCCGTGGCGAGGAAGAACTGGCTCTTCGATCCGTTCGGGTCGTCACGCTGCCAGCGCGACCAGCGCGGGAACAGCTCGCGATCCACGTCGGCCACCAGCGTGTCGGCGTCCTCGTGATAGCGGATCCGCGCACTCCAGACCCGGATGTCACCCACCACCGACGTCCGTTCCGGTGACGACAGCGCACCGCCCAGCACGGTCAGCGCGCCTTCGATGCGTCCGCCACGCTCGACGGTGACATCGCCGTTGAGGACCATGAGATTGCCGGTGATCGTCCCGGCGATGCGCGCGTTCCCATTCAGCACGGCGACGTCGCCACGCACCGTATCCGTGGCGGCCAGCTCGAAGTCGCCGCGGACCCGGCGGGTTGCCGGCGCGTTGAACAGCGTCGTGGCCTCGCGCGCGACATCGCGCGGCACACTGCCCACGGACTGTCCCTTGGCCTCCTGCGCCCCGAGTGGGGCGCTCGCCATCAGCAGCGAGACCGCAAGCGCCAGCGTGCTGACCGTCGCGACCGGTAGCACTCGCGTGGAACGGAAGAAGCGGGTCATCGAGTGACTCCCTGCGTGTTGGGAAGGGCGTTCGGTTTCGCCGGCCACCTGCGCAAGGAGCATACCGGAGCGCGCGGACGGGACGTCAGGTGAGCGGGAGCATTGCGAATGTCCACTTCAAGATACGCACCCTGTGTCATTCGATATCGGGGAGTACGGAGTAGGGAGTTCTTAACTCCGAGTACGGAGTATGGAGTCGTGAGTATGGGGTATGGAGTGGGGTGCGGAGTCTGTCCTGAGGACAGACTCCATACCCCATACTCACGACTCCATACTCCGTACTCGGAGTTAGAAACTCCCTACTCCAAACTCTACGCAAGGCCGAGCCGCCGCATCCTCCGATACAAATTCGGACGGTCGGTTTGCAGCCGCCGTGCCGCCTCCGCCACGTTGCCATCGCCCTGGGCCAGCGCGGCGGCGATCAGGCGGCGCTCGTAGGCATCGAGCGCATCGCTGAGTGGCAGGTCGGGAGTCTGCGCGTCGGCCGCGGCCGCGTCGCCGTTGCCCGATGGCGCGAGCGACGGCAGCACGCCGCCCACTTCGCGCGCGCCGATCTCGCTGCCGGCGTGCAGGATCGCCAGCCGTTCGACGATGTTGGCGAGTTCGCGCACGTTCCCGGGCCAGCGATAGCCGGCGAAGGCCGCGAGCGCCTCGCCCGTCCAGCGCACCAGCGGCTGCCCGGTGCGCGTGCGGTGCCGGTCGGCGAAGTGACGCACCAGGGCCGGCAGGTCGCCGGGCCGGTCGCGCAAGGCCGGCAACGCGATCGGAATGACATTGAGCCGGAAGAACAGGTCTTCGCGGAACGAGCCGTCGGCCACCGCGCGCGTGAGGTCCTTGTTGGTCGCCGCCAGGATGCGCACGTCGACCTTGATCGGCTTGCCGCCGCCCACGCGCTCGATTTCGTGCGCTTCGATGGCACGCAGCAGCTTGGCCTGTGCATCGGCGTGCAGGTCGCCCACTTCGTCGAGAAAGAGTGTCCCCGTGTGCGCGAGCTCGAACCGGCCGATGCGGCGTTCGGTGGCGCCGGTGAACGCGCCGCGCTCGTGTCCGAACATTTCGCTTTCCACCAGGTCGCGCGGGATGGCCGCGCAGTTCACGCGAACAAAGGGACGATCGCGACGCGGGCTGGTGAGGTGCAGCGCGGCGGCGACCAGCTCCTTGCCGGTGCCCGACTCGCCGGTGATCAGCACGCGCGCCTCGGTGGGGCCGACGCGCGCGATGAGGGCGCGCACATCGCGCAGCACGGGCGAATCGCCCACCATCTCACCGGAGATGCCAAGGTCCTCACGCAGCGCCTGCGCCGCACGCCGCGCCTGTCGTAGCTCGAAGGCCGAGGCCAGGGCGAGTAACACGCCTTCTGGTGTCAGTGGCTTTTCGAGGAACGTGAAGGCGCCCAGCTTGGTGGCCCGCACCGCATCGGTGAGAGCCGCGCGACCGCTCATCATCACCACCGGCAGGTCCGGGCGCCGCTCGCGCAGCTTGGCAAGGAGCGCCAGGCCGTCGAGGTCACCCGGCATCATCAGGTCGACGAGCGCGACATCGGGTTCGAGGGCGTCGGCCATGGCGAGCCCGGTGGCGCCATCGGCCGCATCGCGCACGTCATAGCCTTCGGCGCCAAGCAGCGCGCCGACCATCCGCCGGATGTTCGGCTCGTCGTCAACGATCAATACGCTGGGCATGCTCCACGGGACGCTGTTCGAGCAGCCGGTTGGTGAAGCGCTGCCCTTCACTCACGCGCTCGAGTTCCACGGCGACGGTGTCGATGTTGCGCTCCATCGCGTCGAGGCGTGCCTGCACGGCCGACGAAAGCGTCGCCGCCGTCTGGCGTCGCTCGACCCGGCGCAGGAAGAATCGCAGCAACGGTCCGACAATGGCCACCGCAATCAGTGCGGCCGACAGCGCGTACGTGATTTGCACCGCGCCGCGCGGCACCACGTCCTGAACGGGAATCGTCACCCCCGGGCGGCCCGCCTGATTCACATGAATGCCGCTCCGGTCGACGCTGATCGTGACCGGCGGACCACCGCGATCGGAGGGAATCACGATCGTGGAGGGACGCCCCGCTTCCTGCGCCTGCGCCACGGCCTGCTCCTGCGCGGCAGCCTGCGCCTGCTGCGCCGCCGCCACCGCTTCCTGCGTCGCGGCTTCGACCGCGCGCTGCGCGTCGGTGATGGCCTGCTGAATCGCCGCCTCTCGCGCAGCGCCCTGCGCGTTCTGCCACAGGTCGTGACTCGTCATGCTGTCTCCACTCTGGTAATCGGAAGGCGCATCCGCATTTCGGTGCCCACGCCCGGTGTGCTGGTGGCGCTGATGTCGCCGCCATGCGCGGTCATCGTCTGTCGTGCGATGGCCAAGCCGAGACCGGTGCCACCGGGCTTGGTCGTCACATACGGGTCGAAGATGTGCGCCAGGTCATCGGGCGCGATGCCGGGGCCCGAGTCGCGCACGCTGATGACCACATACGCACTGGCGCCGTGCGATTCGCGGGACACGCGGGCCACCAGGTGCCCGCCCGCTGCGCACGCCTCGACCGCGTTGAGCAGCACATTGGTAACCGCACGCGCCAGCGGTTCGTGGAACCCCGACACCATCGGCAGCCCTTCCTCGATGTCGAGTTCCAGCGTGATGCGTTCCGGCACGCTGTTGCGCACCGTGCGTGTCACCAGCTCGGCCACATCGATCTCGGCGGCTGGTCCGTCGGGCAACCGGCCGAACTGCGCGAAGCTTTTCGCCATCGTTTCCAGTCGCGCCGACTCTTCGGCCAGCACTTCCACCGTGTCCCGCAGGTCGTCGGGCGCACTGCGGCGCAGTCGCTCCACCGCGAAGCGGATGGGGGTGAGCGGGTTCTTGAGTTCATGCGCAAAGCGACGGGCCGACTCGCGAAACGCTTCGGCGCGCTCGGCGTCCAACGCCCGCCGGCGTCCTTCGTCGAGTTCGTGCGCCATGGTCCGCATGCTGGATCTCAGAACCTCGAATTCCGGCGCGCCGCGCCGCTCGGTGTATTCGGGAATCGCATGGCCGCGACGGATGAGCCGCGTCCATCCCACCAACTCGTCCAGCGGCCGGCTGAGCTGCCGGCTCAGGTGTCCGGCCACGCGCGATGCCCCCACGGCCACCAAACCCACCACCACCAACGCCCCCACCGCGATGAGCGGGATCGTGCGACTGGCCACGAAATCGAACCGCTTGGCCAGCTCCACCGACCGCCGCAATTCCGCTTCGTGCGCCTTGAGCGCCTGCCGCTGTTCCGCCGTCAACGGGCTGGCCTGCACGGCAGCCAGTGCCTTGTCGGATTCGTCGCGTTCGGTATACGCCCAC
>CAZPON010000062.1:2042-2443 GCA_964588045.1 uncultured Gemmatimonas sp. | reverse complement strand
GCCAGTGCCGACTCCCCGCTCCGGGCGACGCGCTCCCAGGCCGATCCGGCCGACATGAGGGACAACGCCCGGCTCGCGGTACCCGTCCACAGCAGTGTCACGACGACGGTGGGAATGACCGCGAACAGCAGGAGCATGGTGAACAGCCGCGTTCGAAACGGCGCCTGCGTTCGCATCGGATTCCGCGAACGCTCCCTACGCGGCGCCGGCGCAGCCGGTTTCCCAACGGGGTCGGGTTGCGCCAAACCCGGGGCTGGCTTCCGCATCTCCTTCATTCTGGATAATTTACGAGGTTCTCCGGAAGATTTTGAGAGAACTGGAGAACTTTGGTTTATCGTTCCTGGAGCGGCATGGCAACATCGTGGTCCCTCGCCCCACTTATCGAGCAGCGTGCCCGGGAG
>CAZPON010000062.1:0-2032 GCA_964588045.1 uncultured Gemmatimonas sp. | reverse complement strand
GGCCGCTCGCAGTGGTTGGCGATCGGACATGGAGCTACGGGCATGTCGACGCGCAGGCGTCGTCGCTCGCGGCGGCGCTGTCCGAACTGGGGCTGGGGAGGGGCGATCGCATCGCCGTGAACCTGCCCAACGGCGTCGAGTGGATCATCGCGTTGCTGGCAGCCGCCAAGCTGGGCGCCGTCGTGGTGCCGGTCAGTCCGCAGCTCAGCAGCCATGACCTGCGCTATCAGTTGCGCCACGCCGAAGCCAGCGCCGTCGTGACGATCGAGCGCTGGGGTGGCGTGGACTACCTGCAGCGCTTCGAGGACCTGTTGGGCGACCTGCCCGACTTGCAGTACGTCGTCACGGTTGGCGACGAGGACCTGTGGTACGATGACCGGATCTTCCAGTTCGAAGACCTGCTGTCGAGCGGATCCGGCCGTCCCGTGCCCGTGCTGGCCAACCCGTGCGACGAGGAAGACCTCGCGGTGGCATACACCTCGGGGACGATGGGCAAGTCGAAGGGCGTGCAGTTGTCGCATCACGCGATCGTCGAAAACGCCGTGCGGACCGCCGAGGTGCTCGAGCTGTCACCCGAGGATCGTGTGCTGGCTGCCGTGCCGTTCTTTGCGATCTTCGGCTTGAGCATGATGGTGGGGACGATGGCTGCCGGCGCGACACTCGTGCTGCAGCCGACGTTCGATGCCGCACAGGCCCTGTCGCTCATTGCGAGCTCGCAGGTGTCGGTGCTGCACGGCGTGCCCACCCAGTTTCACCTCCTCATGCGTGAGGAGGCGTTCGACCCGTCACGCCTGCGTTCACTGCGCACCGGCATCATCGCCGGCAGCTCGGTGTCGGAGGAGCTCGTGCGTCGCGTGCGTCGCTGGTGCGACGTGCTCGTGGCCTACGGGCTCACCGAAACCGGGCCGACCGTGACCCTCACCCGCTTTGCGGACAGCGACGACCGTCGCATCGGCAGTGTGGGACGCGCCCTTCCGGGCGTCGAGGTCATGGCGGTGGACATCATGACGGGTGTATTGCACGGCCCCGAAGCGGTTGGCGAGATCGCCGTCCGCGGACCGAACCTGATGCGCGGGTACCTGCGCATGCCGGCCGAGACCGCCAAGGTCCACACGCCGGAAGGGTTCTTCCTCACCGGTGATCTTGGCATCATCGACGAGGACGGGTACGTGAAGATTCTCGGGCGGCGGCAGGAAACGATCGCACGCGGGGGCATGCAGCTCTATCCGCGTGAACTCGAAGATCGTTTGCGCGCACACCCGGCTGTAGACGATGTCTGCGTGATCGGTGTCCCCCACGATGTGCTGGGTGAACAGATCTGCGCGTGCATCGTGCCCGTGGAGGGCGCCGTCATCACCGGCAGCGAAATCAAGCGATTCGCGCTGGAGACGATGGCGGCCTACAAGGTTCCCGATCTCGTCCGGTTCTTCGACGTCTTCCCCATGACGGGGAGCGGCAAGGTCCGTCGACGAGAACTCTCGCGCGCGATCGCGCTCGATCACACTGTTTCGCAATCAGGTTAGGACATGAGTCGACATCTTCCCCGGTCGGGCGCACCCGCACCGTCCCGTTCCATCGCGCCATTCCATCGGGGTCCGCAGGCGGTCACCCCCGTCACCTCGCCCAACGCCGCACCGCCCGCGCACGCGCCCAATGCGGCGATGCTCATCGACTTCGACAACGTCACGATGGGTATCCGCTCGGACTTGCAGCAGGAGCTCAAGACGCTCCTCTCGTCCGACATCATCAAGGGCAAGGTGGCCGTGCGCCGCGCCTACGCCGACTGGCGCCGCTATCCGCAGTACATCGTGCCGCTCACCGAGGCGTCCATCGACCTCATCTTCGCGCCGGCCTACGGCACCGCGAAGAAGAACGCGACCGACATCCGTCTTGCCATCGATGCGCTCGAACTGGTCTTCACGCGTCCCGAGATCGGCACCTTCGTGCTGCTCTCCGGCGACTCCGACTTCTCGAGCATGGTCATCAAGCTCAAGGAGTACGGCAAGTACGTGATTGGCGTCGGCATCCGCGA
>CAZPON010000061.1:10995-12629 GCA_964588045.1 uncultured Gemmatimonas sp. | reverse complement strand
CTCCCGTCTCCCGTCTTACAACACTATTGTCCGCCCCTGAACCCATCCCAGTTCCCGTCGCTCGAGCCATCGACGCCCTGGACACGCAGCGCCAGTTCGGCGGGGTTGGTGGCGTAGAACTGCGCGCTCTCGTATGAGATCACCCCGCGCGACAGCCAGTTCATGAGCGACTGGTCGAAGCTCTGCATGCCGTAGGCCACGCTGCCTTCCTTGATCAGGTCGGGAATGTTCAGCGTCGCGGATAGGTCGCGGATCTGGTCGCGCACGGCCTCCGTGTTCACCAGCACCTCGCAGGCCGGCACGCGTCCGGGCTCGTCGGACCGCGGCACGAGCCGCAGCGACACCACGGCCGACAGCGCATTCGCCAGCGCGAACCGCACTTCGTTCTGCTGGTGCGGCGGGTAGAACGACAGGATGCGATTGATGGTCAGTGTCGCGTCGGTCGTGTGCAGCGTGGAGAACACCAGGTGGCCCGTGCCCGCCGCCTTGAGTGCCACGTCGAGCGTCTCGAGGTCGCGGATTTCGCCGATCATGATGACGTCGGGATCCTGTCGCAGCACGCGGCGCAGGGCCTGTGCGAACGTCGCCGTGTCGGTGCCGATTTCGCGCTGGTTGATGTGACTCTTCACATCGCGGTGCACGAACTCGATCGGGTCTTCGATGGTGATGATGTTCGAGGCGCGCCGGTCGTTGATGTGCTGGATCATGGCGGCGAGCGCAGTGCTCTTGCCCGAACCGGTCACGCCGGTCACCAGCACCAGGCCACGCGGCTTGAGGGCGATCTGCTCGAGCACCGTCGGCAGGTTCAACTCCCGGATCGACGCCGCCGCATGCAGGATGGAGCGCATGGCGAAGGCCACCGTGCCCTTCTGCTGGTACACGTTGACGCGGAAGCGGCCGATGCCCGGCACGTTGATGGCGAAGTCGGCCTCGCGCATCTCCACGAACTCACGCAGTTGCGCCGGCGGCAACAGGTGCTCGGCCAGCGTCCGCAGTTCTTCCGGACGCAGTGCCGGCATCGCCATTGGCACCAGGTCACCGTGCAGCCGCAAGGTCGGCGGACGCCCCACCTTGAGATGGAGATCCGACGCGCCTTCCCGCACCATCCGCTGCAGCGCCGCCTTGAGATCAAGGCCTGTTGCCGTAGCAACGCCGGGGTCGGCGTCGGTGACCATCGCCATGGTTACATATCTCAGCCGTTTGGATCGATGCGAAAGAGCACTTGTCCGTACTCGACCGGATGCGCATCACTGACATTCAGCTCGCGCACCACACCCGAGAACTCCGACTCGAGCTCATTCATGATCTTCATCGCTTCGATGATGCAGACGATCTGCCCCTTGCTGATGCGATCGCCAACCGCCACATACGGCTTCGCACCGGGCTCGGGTGCCGTGTAGAACGTCCCGACCATCGGCGACTTGATCTCGAGGTACGCGGACTTCGGTGCCTCGGCCTTCGGCGCCGGTGCCACTCCCTCCTCGGCTGGACGCGCGGGGGCGCTGGGGGGCAACACGGCGGGAGCGGCAACTGCCGGTGCGGCCATGGTCACGGCCGCGGAGCGCTGATGCGGGCTCTTCGAGATCCGGAGCTTCATGCCCTTGTCCGACGAAATCTCGATGGAGTCCACCGTG
>CAZPON010000061.1:0-10985 GCA_964588045.1 uncultured Gemmatimonas sp. | reverse complement strand
CTTCTTCACATAGCGCAGGTCGATCATGGCGTGTCTGGCAGAAGGGCAGGAACGGGCCCGGACGCAGCCGCTGGGCGCGTTCGGACCCGGGGACGGGCGCCGACGCCATCGGCGCCGGAGAGATCAAATCAGCTCGCGAAGATCCCGCGGGAACGACGTGAGAACCCGGGGGCCGCTGTCCAACAGCAGGACGTTGTCCTCGATTCGCACACCACCCCACCCAGGCCGATAGATGCCTGGTTCGATCGTCACGACAGCTCCCGATGGAAGCAGAGCCTCCGCAGTCCTGGCCAGACGCGGCGCCTCATGCACCTCGAGCCCGATACCGTGCCCGAGTGAGTGGCCGAACGCCTCACCAAATCCGCGGGCGTCAATGTACTCTCTCGCGAGCGCATCTGCAGCCATCCCCGCCATTCCAACCCGAAGCGCACCCGAAGCGCGTTCGTTGGCCTCCCGCACGATGCCGTACACCTCCCGCTGCTCGTCGCTGGCACGACCCAGCACAACGGTACGCGTGATGTCCGCGCAGTAACCCTCGCTGATCGCGCCGAAATCGATCAGCACCCAATCGCCGCGTTCGAGCACGCGATGCGCGGCCTGTGCATGCGGCAGGGCGGACCGCGGCCCGGACGCGACAATCGTGGCGAACGGATACCCCTCGCTGCCCGCGTCGCGCAACGCGTGTTCGAGCAGGCCGGCCGCCTGCATCTCGGTGAGTCCGGCCCGGATCTTCGGCAGCGTGGCTTCCAGCGCGCGCTGCGCAATCGCGATGGCCCGCTCGATGTGCGCGATTTCCCCGGCATCCTTCTGCACGCGGAGGGTCTCGACCAGGTCAACGACCGGCCGCCATTGCCAGCGGGCGCCCTGCTCGAGCAGCCGCTGGAAATCCCGGTGTACCAGGTGCGCCGACTCGAACCCGACGCGCTCCACGCCACTCATGCCGGGGAGCACTGCCCACACGCCGGTCCACAGGCTGGTGGGCTCGATGCGCACGGTCACCACCGACGCCACCTCATCCTGCACTTGCGTCGCGTACCGGAAGTCGGTGATGAGCACGCATTCGCGCGCGGTCACGATCACCAGCGCGCTGCTCCCCGAGAATCCCGTGAGGTAGCGCACGTTGGGCAGTGCCGAGATGAGCAGGGCGTCGACGTCCGCGCGTGCGAGCGCGTCACGCAGCGCCGCCAGCCGCACGGTCGCGTGCGTCACTACGGTACGGCGCGCGCCTTCAGCGCCGACACCAGGCCCCGCAGCGCGTACTCGTAGCCTTCGGCACCGAATCCGCAGACCACGCCGACCGCGGACGACGCCAGCATGGAGTGCCGGCGTTCGGGCTCACGCGCATGGATGTTCGACAGGTGGATCTCGACGAACGGCAGGCCGGTGGCCGAGAACGCGTCGCGGAGTGCGAGGCTGCTGTGCGAGAACGCGCCCGCGTTGACCACCACGCCGGCGACGGTACCGCGCCAGCCATGCACGATGTCGATCAGTTGCCCTTCCCCGTTGGCTTGCGCGGCCACCAGGGTCACCCCAAGCGACTGCGCGACCTTGCCGAGGTTGGCCTCGATGTCCGCCAGCGTCGTCGTGCCGTACACGGCCGGCTCACGGATGCCCAGCAGGTTGAGATTGGGACCATTCAGGATGCCGACCTTCACGTATTGCCGAGCCCCTTGAGCCACGCCGAGAATTGTGCGAGGTCGTCGGTTACCGGCGCGTCGGTGACGGCCGGTGACGGCGCAGCCGGCGTGCCGCGGCGCGTGGCGGCATCCGGGAAGAACTTGTCGAACGAGAACCCGGCATTGCCGCCGGTGGGTGTCGCAGCAGGCGGCGGCGTGATGACGGATGCAGCGGCCGGCGTCGCAACGGCCGGTGAGAACGCCGGCGTCGAGTGGCTGAACGTGAAGTCGAGCGACGGGGTGGATTCGAGGTCCTGTTCGGACAGCGGTGCGAACGCATCGGCCAATGCCCGCGCGGCGGCATCATCGTGCACCGCGCTCGTTTCGCCGAACAACGACGCCAACCCTTCGGGCGTGTTGTCGACCGCCGGAGCCGACTGCGTGGGCGTGCGCCGCGGCACCCGACGCGCGGCCAATGCCGCGAACCATTCGCGCGCCGAGCGGCGCGGCGCGAACTCCTCGGCAACGGCCGGCTGCGCGTACGGTGTGACGGCCGGTGTCACCTGTTGCGTGTACACCGGCGTCGAGTGCACCGGCGTCGAATGCACGGGCGTGCGGTAGGGCATCCCGGTGAGCGCCGACACGCCGGTAACCGGCGTCGTGGAGACGGGCGTGCCGTACGGCGGTGTGGGCAGGTCGGCGTCACCCAGGACCGGCGATGCAAAGTCGTCGAACAGCGCACTGTCGAACGATGATTCGTGCTCGGCCTGTGCTTCCTCGAACGCGGGTTCAGCGGATGCCGGCGGTACCATCATCGCGCGCAATTCGTCCAGTCGCGCCGACAACACCGGATCGTAGGGACGACGTCGCACCAGTTCATCGTACACATCGATGGCACGGGCCACGAAGCCCTGCGCCACGAGCAACTCACCCATGGTCTCAGTGACAAACGCCGGCGAATCTGCGGCCGGCGTGACGACCGACTCGGACAGGCTGTGCGCCACCTCGCGATCGACTTCGGCTTCGAGCGCCTCGGCGGCCTCGGCGGCCTCGTCGTCGATGGCCTGCGCCACGTCGGCGAACGACTCCGACTCGCCTGACGGGACCGGATCCTCGAGTGCGGCCACCGTGACCGCGCCCTCGTCACCGGCAGCCCGCGCATCGTCGGCAAACACCTCGGCGATCTCCTCGAGGCCAGGCTCCGATGCGTCGAGCTCCTGCACCATGTCCGTCGGCGACTCGGAGACCGCGAGCCACGGCAGTTCGGTTGGCGTCGATGCGATGTCGGCGTGCACGTGGTCGAACGACGCGATCTCCACCTCGTCGGTGACCGCGTCGAACGACACGGGCGGTGTGAGTTCCTGGCTTTCCGCTTCGATCATCACCAGCGGTTCCGCGTCATCCGCGCCGAGGTCTGCCTCGAGTACGGGCTCCAAGACATCGGTGTGATCGTCGTACGCGGCAACCGGTTGGTCGGGCTCACGTCCAAACGCCGAAGCCGCGTCATCGAGCGCCGCCGAGCTCAGTGGCGTCACCGAAACCGGCGTGACTGATCTCGGCGTGACTGATCTCGGCGTCATCACGCGCGCTTCGAGTTCGGTGGTATCGGGCCAGTTGGCGGCAATCAGCCCCTCTTCGAAGGACTCTTCATCCTCGATGATGGCGAGTTCAGCGAACGTCCCCACCTCGGGCGTCGATTCGGCGTTCGATTCGGCGTCCACCGGCGCATCGGCGGATGCTTCGGCGGATGCTTCGGCGGGTGCCTCGGCGGGTGCGTCGAAGTCGAACGGATCGGACTCTTCGGCCGGCACGTCCACGGCCGGCACGTCCACGGCCAGCACGGCCTCGAACAGCGTTTCTTCGTACAACGTGATCTCGGACGACGCGACGTCGGATGACGCGACGTCGGACGACGCGACGTCGGACGATGTGACCTCGGCCACCGGCTCCTGCACCGGCTCATGCGCGTCTTCGGACGGTGCGTCCGTGGTACCGCCAAGGTCCTCGATGGCGTCGAGATCGATGGGCGTCCGGCCGCGCGCACGGGCCCCGACGTTGTCGACATCGACGGCGCGCATCACGGAATCCGGCGTTGGCACCACCGTGTAGCCGATCGGGTCCATCGGTATGGCCGGCGTTTCCGACATGCGCGCAGCAACGGACTCGAACGTCGGCGCCTGGGTCGGCACGGCGGTGGCCGGAGTGCGCGGCGAACCGAGGGTCGCCAGTTGCGCCGCGATATCGTCGTTGCGTGGGTCGGCGTCGAGGACCCGCTCGTACCAGCGCCGCGCACCGCTCCCGTCACCACCGGCGCGCGCGATGTCACCGAGGTGACGCAGCGCGATGAGGTTTTCCGGATCGAGGGCGAGGGCCTGCTCGAACACCGAGCGGGCCTCGTCGAGTTCCCCGGCCTCGAACAGGGCTTGTCCGAAGACAATGAAGCCGCTCATGTGTCCGGGCTGTTTCGGCAGAAACTCGCGGCACAGGGCGATCGCTTGCGACAAGTCACCGGCTTTCCGGTACTCGTTGGCCAGCGGCGCGAAGTAGCGGCGCGGGTTCTCCTCGAACTTCTTCCGGAGCTCGTCGATCCGGGCAGCTGTGCTCATCCGTCCAGTCCCCTCTGGGGGTGATCCCGGCGCGACGCGCGGCGGCCACCATGGCGCGCCAAGTTAGCCGTCGTCGCTCGGTTAAGTCAATCGTCCTGCAGGGTCAGAAGTTGTGTCGTCTCTTGCTTTTAGCCCTCTGCGGCGGCTAATTTTCGAGGCTATTCCAGCTTTCTTTCCCTGTCTTTTCTCGACCCAAGGAGTCTCGCCCCGTGGTGCTGCAATCGATGCGGAGCGTCGCGAAGTACATCTGGTGGTTCATCGTCGCGGCGTTCGTCGGCAGTTTCCTGCTGTACGAGACCTCCGGACTGTCCGGCCGCGCCTCGGTGACGACGAACACCGCCGTGGCCACGGTGAATGGTGAAGAGATCCTGCTGACGGCCTGGCAGAACACCGTCTCCAACCTCGAGCAACAGGAACAGCAGCGCCTCGGACGAGGCATCTCGCTCGACGAGCGGCGCGTGCTGGAAGATCGCGCGTTCGACGAGCTGGTGAACGAGGTGCTGCTGCAGCAGGAATTCAAGCGTCGGGGCATCACAGTATCAGACGACGAAATCCGCGAAGCGGCACGACTTGCACCGCCGCCGCAGGCCATGCAGTCGCCCGAGCTGCAGACGGACGGCCGGTTCGACATCCAGAAGTACCAGCGCCTCCTGGCCTCCTCCGTCGCGCGCCAGTCGGGCATGCTGGTCGGCCTCGAGTCGTACTATCGCAGCGAAATCCCCAAACAGAAGCTGTTCGACCAGATCGCGTCGGATGTCTATCTCTCCGATGAGCGTTTGTGGTCGTTCTACCGGGACCGTCACGATACCGCGCAGGTGAGTTACATCCTGCTGCGTCCGGAGACTCTCACCGACACGGCCGTCACTGTCACAGACGCCGAAATCAGCCAGTACTACGAACGGAACAAGAAGCGTTTCGATCGCCCGGGCCGCGCGGTCGTGTCGCTCGTTGGCGTGCCCCGCACGGTGTCGGCGTCCGATTCCGCCGAGGCCCGCGCCCGCATCGACAAGATCCGCGCCGAAATCGTCGGTGGCGCAAATTTCGAGGACGTGGCGAAGCGCGAATCGAACGACACGGTGTCCGGCACGCAGGGCGGTGCGCTGGGGAAGGTCTGGAAGGGCCGCCTCACGCCGAAGCTTGAAGAGGCGCTGTTCGCGATGAAGAAGGGCGACCTGTCGCAGCCGGTGCTCACCCCGTTCGGGTGGCATGTTGCCCGCGTGGACGATCGCAAGGCCGACACGGTCGAGGCCCGTCATATCCTGATCATCGTCGGACAGAGTGAAGCCAGCGCGACGCGCACCGATCGCCGCGCCGATTCCCTGGCCAGCAAGGCGGCGAACCTCGACGATCCGAAGGCCTTCGATGCCGCGGCCAAGGCGCTCGGCCTCACCCCGTCGTCGCTGGTGGCCATCGAGCGGGAGCCGCTGACGTTCGCCGGTCGCTACGTACCCAGTGTGAGCGCGTGGGCGTTCTCCGGGGTGCGCGTTGGTGAGACCAGTGACCTCTTCGATTCGCCCGAGGCGTACTATATCGCGCGGCTCGACTCGCTCACCGAAGGCGGCACCGAGCCACTCAGCGCCGTGCGGGACGACATTCGTCGTCGCCTCGCGCGCGAGAAGCGCGTCGAGAAGCTGCGTCCGGCGGCCACCGCGCTGCTCGAAGCCGCCCGCAGCGGCTCGCTCGAGTCGGCCGCGGCGGCGCAGCAGCTCACCGTGGAAACGACGCAGCCGTTCACGCGCATCGACGCCGTACCGGGGCTTGGCCAGTTCAACCAGGCCATTGGCGCGTCCTTCACGGTGCCCGTTGGACAGGTTGGCGGCCCGGTGACGGCCACGGAAGGACTCGCCATCGTGCGCGTGAATCGTCGCGCAGAAACGACGCGGGCGGTGTGGGAGGCCCAGAAGGCCGAGCAGCGCCAGATGATCACGCAGCAGATGCGCCAGCAGCGCGTCGAAGAGTACATGGGCAGCCTGCGCGAAAGCGTGAAGATCGAGGATCACCGCGCCAAGGTGAACGCGCAGTTGCGCAGGCAGTCGGCCACGCTGTAAGCCCGTCCCGCCCGACAACGGAAAGGCCCCGCGATCGATGATCGCGGGGCCTTTCCGTTGTCGTCGTGTCCACCTCTCGCGAGGTCGACGCGGCACGATCAGCTGATCAGGCGCTTGGGCTCGGGACGCTCTTCTTCGAGCGACGAGTCGACCGGCGTTCCCTGTCCGACGCGGTCGTTGTGTGGCGCAGGATCCGTGATCTGCTTCTGTGCGTCACTCAGGTTGCGCTTGAATTCCGTGATGCCTTTGCCAAGCGAGCCTGCGATCTCCGGAATGCGCTTTGCCCCGAAGAGCAACAGCACGATCACGAGGATGATGAGGATCTCGCCGAAACCGAAGTTGCCGAAGTTCATGAGTGCTCCTAGAACAGGGATCGCGCGATAAGGTAGGCGATCAATACCCCGAGGAGGCTCAGCAACGAGACATCCAGGGCGACAGGGCCGAACGTGACTTTCAATATAAGCAGGTCGATGGGCAACGGGCCGATCGACGGAGTCATGCCGGTGGTCAGGAACTCCTTCACCGCGCCGGCCGGGAGGAACCGCCGGGCCACCTGCGTCAGCAGCCCACCCGCCACGAAGCCACACGCCAGCACCATGACGTGAAACACCGGTCGGTGCCTGGACGGTCCGCGGGAAGCCATCACCAGCGCCTCTCGACCACGTAGGCGATGGCGTCGACCAGCGAGGACCTGGCTTCGCTCTCCGGCAGCTCCGCCAGGGCGTCCTCGGCCTCGCGCGCGAACTGGTCTCCCCGGCGGCGCGCGTAGTCGAGACCGCCGTTGTTTCGCACGATCCCGACCACTTCGGCGATGGCTTCGTCTTCCGGTTCCGGCGACGCGAACAGGGCGTCCACCCGCGCCCGTTCGCCCGCGCTCATCTCGCGCAGGGCGGCAATGAGCGGCAGCGTCACCTTGTGCTCCTTGAGATCGAGGCCGCTGGGCTTGCCCGTCATTTCCTGCCCTTCCGTGTAGTCGAGCAGGTCGTCGGCCACCTGGAACGCCATGCCCAGACGCTCGCCAAAGCGCACCAGTCCGTCCCGATGACGTGATGCACCGCACAACGCACCCACCTCGCAGGCGGCCATGAACAGCGACCCGGTCTTGGCGCGAATGAGCGTTTCGTAATCCCGTTCCGTGAAGGCCAGCGCGTCGAACGCCGACAACTGCCGCATTTCACCCAGCGTCATCTCGTTCGACGCCACCGTGATGGCGCGCATGGGCTCGAGATCGCCGAGCGTCACCAGTTCACGCAAGGCGCGCAGGTACAGGTAGTCACCCATGATCACGGAGACCTGGTGACTGAACAGCGAATTGACCGTCGGCATGCCGCGCCGCAGCGCCGAATGATCGACGGCATCATCGTGCACGAGCGTGGCGAGATGAATCAGCTCGATGACCGCCGCATACGTGATGGCGCGCGGCTGCGGACGCTCCTCGACGGCGCTGGAGAGCAGCAGCAGCGTGGGACGGAAGAGCTTCCCCTTCATGCCCATGAGGTGCTCCTGCACCGCCTGGATGAGGGGGACGTCGGCAGACACGATGCGCCACAGCTCCTGCGACACCGATTCCAGCTGCTCACGCACTGGGGCCTGGATGTCGCGCAGAGCCGCGGCGAGTGCCGTCGGCGAGCGCGTGGATAGCGTCATCGCGCTATGAGATCGAGCGCCGCCAGTCGGGCGGCGACGTCACGGAAATGGATGTCGGTCGCGTACACACGCGAATAATAGCTCCGGGCCTCGTCCCAACGCTGCAGGGCTTCACAAGAATATGCGAGGAGGTACAGGACCCCGACGCGATGTTCGTCGCCCGGGCCGGGTTCATGGAGGGCCCGCGACAGCACAGTGGCCGCCACGGAGTGTCGGGATTGCTCCACGAAACATTGCCCCAAAGCCTCGTAGGCCGGAAGACGGTGCCGACGACTTCTCAGCGCCTTCTGGAATTCCGCGATGGCGTCGTCGAGCAACCCCATCTCCTTGTAGGCGACCCCGAGATCGTAGTGGCTCTCGAAGTCCTCCTCGCCAAGCGAGCGCGCGACCCCGTCCTTGAAATGGCGCAGGAGCGTGTCGAAATCGGCCTGCTCGTCACCCGAAACCTGCGGCTCGCGCATGCGCATGCGGGTCGTCGCCGGCTCGTCGTCCCGCAGCCACTCGGCGAGGTCGACGAAGTCGTCCGACGGGGCCTCGGCAGGCTTCGGCGGTGGCGGCGGGGCGGCCGCCCCCAACGCGGCGCGGGCCCGCTCGTCCCACGGGTCGATCTCGAGGACGCGCGCATACACCGCGTGGGCCCGTACGTCGTCACCCATGCGCACGAGGGTGTCGGCGAGATCCAGGTAGGCAGCGCGAAGCCGCTGCTGGTCGGACAGGCGCACGGCCAGCTCGACGCGCTTCTGGTGATACGGAATGCGCTCGGGGGCAATGCGGACCAGTTGATCGGCGATTTCGGCTGCCGCTTCGAGGTCGCCAGCCTGCACGAATCCGGACACCGCCGTCTGCAGCTCCGCCAGCGCCCCTTCCCGCTCGCCCACCTCGAACAACGCTTCGGCCAGTCGCCGGCGCAGCGTCCAATCGTGCGGCGTGCGTGCCACGGCGGCGTGCAGTTCATCGCGACGTGACGTGGCCACCGCATTGGCTTCGGCCGCGACGGCGGCGATATGCAGCGACGGCGTCGTGCGAACCGCGCGATCGGATTCGATCGCGTCGCGCAGCATCGACTCGGCATCCTCCTCCGCAGCGGCGTCGACAGCTGCATCTGCGTCGGCTGCTGCTTCGGCTTCGGCCAATACATCCGGTTCCGGTTCGGCGACGGCTTCGTCGGGCAACGCATCGACCGGCTCGACCAGCTGCGCATCAGACGTACCAGACGCGTCAGACGCATCCGTCGCGGCGAGCCAGGCGTCCACCGACTCCGGTGAGACGTCCTGCGCGCTCTCGGAGTCCGTGCTCGTCGAGGCCAGCGCATCGTCGACGGCGTCGATCGCGAACTGCATGCCGGCGAAGGCCAGGTCGTCCTCCACCATCAGCGGTGGCAGCTCGCCGGGGAGGATGAAGTCGTGCGGGTCAAGCCGGAACGGCGGACGACGCGTGGTCTGCGCGTCCGCGACGTGATCGAAGGCTTCGATCATCAGGCCGGCGAGCACGTCAACCTGCGCATCACCCGCATCATCGTCGGTTGACGCGTCGACGGTTGACGCGTCGACGGTTGACGCGTCGTCATCGCCGATCGCGTCCGTGAGCTCGGCGCTGTCGGGCGGCATCAACCACGTGAGCGCCACCTCCGGCTCCACGGCCTCCGCGTCGACCGGCGTTTCGATCCCGTCGCTGACGAAGCCCTCCACGACGTCGATGGCGACGCCGGCGAACTCGCCGGACACCTCCAGCCCTTCGATTGGCGCGACGGCCGCGTCAGCCTCTTCGATAACCACCGATGCGGCCGTGGCCTCGATATCCGCCTCCGACTGCACGTCGACGGGCGGCACGAACACGGCCTCGACGACCACTTCGCCAACCAGGTCGGCAATCGCTCCTTCAGCCGTATCGAGCCCGTGCACGGGCGTCACATCGATGAGCGGCAGCTCGGCCGGCACGATCGCCTGGATCGAATCGGCAGGCGTCACCGCGCCCGGGACGGAGGGATCGAACAACAGGAAATCGTCGAGTGACTGCGTTTCCTGGGACACCGAGTTGCTGCCGCCCGACACGGTACGAACGGGCGTGACGCGGCCCTTTCCGGGCGTGGCGACAACCGGCCGCGCGGGCGTCTGGACGCGCGGGGCAAGCGGCGGCGTGTTGCGCGCGGTGAAGGCTTCACTGCCCAGGTCGAGAAACACCAGCTCCGAGGACTTGTTGTCGAACGGGTGCGGCGACTCGGTCACTGCCACCGGGGCGGGCGTCTTGCGTCGCGGCAGGGCAATGCCGGCGCGGATGGCGTGCTCTTCGACGAGACTGCGGATCTCGGTGAGCTCCGGCATGAGGTCGGCCACCTCGGCCAGCGCGCGCATGCCTTCGTCGACCCGGCTTTCCTGCTGCATGCGGGTCGCATACTCGAGGAAATTCCGCGTCGCGTCGCCGCGCAGCCCCTTCCGGGCGCAAATGCGGCCGAGGGTGAAGTACACATTGGAACGACCGGGCGCGCTGCGCAGGATCTTGTTACAGAGCGCGATGGCATTGTTGAACAGGCCGGCGGTCGCATAGTGCTCGACGGCCCGTTCGTAGTACGTGACCGCGTCGGCCACGCGCCCCTGTCGCAAGGTGAGGTCGCCGACCTTGTTCAGGAGCGCGACATCGACGTCCTCGCCCTCGGTCTCGCTGTCCTCGATCGCCCGGATGTACGAGGCGATCGCGCGATCGATCTGTTTCAGCTGCTCGAATTCAGCCGCCTTCTTCCGGTGTTTCGCGGCGTTGGACATGCGCTCGAGGCTGACTCCAGTGATCGGATATGCGCCCTACCGTGAGGCGCACCAGGGCGGCCCGTGTCCCCGACGGCGGAGACGACCAACCACGCGCCTGAATCACCCGGCCGGATGACAGACGCGCCCACGGGCCCACGCTACTCGACAAAGACGCTCGCCGAACCAGTAAGGCAACGCCCGGAAATCGTCGACGGCATGCACCGCCAGGTCGGCGGAAAAGCCGGGGGCCAGTTGGCCGGTCGTGGCGGCCAGGTCGAGGGCCGCCGCCCCGTTCACGGTGGCAGCGATCCAGGTCTCGGCGGCCGA
>CAZPON010000060.1:231-12646 GCA_964588045.1 uncultured Gemmatimonas sp. | reverse complement strand
GGCGCGCATTGCCGGTGGCCTCGAAGAACTCGAGACGCACATTGTGGCGCGAGCCTGGGGCAAACGCGACGGTCGCGGTGCGCGTGCCGAACGATTCCTTGCGCCAGTTGTTGATGGTGAGCTTGCCATCGATGTACAAGCGATAGCCGTCGTTGCCTTCGACACCGATCGTCCTGGCGCCGGTCGCGGGCACGGTGAGGGTCGCGCTCCAGCGGGCCGAGTACCAGTCGAAGGGGATGCCGCGCCCGGGTGAGTTGAGGGTCCAGCCGAAATCGACCTGCGCATCGACACGCGCGAGACGCGGCGCGCCGTCCATCGTGATGTTGTCCCAATACTCGGCGCTCAGGCCGGGCGTTGTCGCTCCGTCGCGCGTGGTCGACCACGCTTGTGCGGGAACGACGGCGAGCGCGCGAAATACGCGCGGCACACCGGGTGCGTTGCGCACGACCGAACCGGCTGGCGCGCCAGCGCGAATCCCTTCCAGGATGCTGACCACGCGTGCGCCGGGCGGTGAGTAGCCGCCGACGCGCGCTTCGGTGGCATCAGCGCCGATCACCGCGATGCGCTGTGCAGCGGCGCTGAGTGGGAGGCGTCCGCGTTCGTTGCGCAGCAGCACCAGTGACGCGGCCGCGGCCTCGCGCGCCAACGCAAGGTGCTGCGGCGAACGCGCCGTGGCGGCTGCGCTGTCGGGACTCGCGAAAGGAGATTCGAACAGGCACATCGCGAACTTCACGCGCAGCACGCGCGCGACCGCGCTGTCGATGACGGCGGGCGCAATGCCGGCGTTGCGGAACGCGGCGAGATACGGACGATGCTGCTCGTACGACGACTGGAAGATCACGTCGAGGCCCGACTCCAACGCATGCCGCGCCGCCGTCGCGGTGCTGGCCTCGGTGTGGTGCAGCACGGTGGCACCGCCGGTGGCGGCGGCATCGGAGATGACGAAGCCGGTGAAGCCCCAGTCACGTCGCAGCACGTCGGTGAGCAGCATGCGGCTTTGCGTGGCCGGCGATCCGTCCACGGAGTTGTACGCGCTCATCACCGACCGGGCATGCGCATCGCGAAACGCAGTGACAAACGGCGGGAAGAATCGCTCGGCCAGCAGACGCGGGCTGAACTCGATGGGATAGCTGTCCCGGCCGCCGTCGCCGACATTGGCAACGAAGTGCTTGGGTGTGGTGACGATGCCCGCCTGCTCGAGCGGCGCGATATACGCGCGACCCATCGCGCCGGTGAGCCACGTGTCCTCGCCGTACGTTTCCTCGACGCGTCCCCAGCGGACGTCATTGGCGATGTTGATGACGGGCGACAGCGACATGCGGATGCCGCGGCTGCGTGTTTCGCGCGCAATCGCATGGGCCACGCGCGACACGAGCGCCGTGTCCCACGTGGCGGCGAGTGCGATGGCCTGCGGAAAGGTGGTGGCGCCTTCACGCGCGAGCCCGTGCAGCGTCTCCTCGAAGGGCAGCAACGGAATGCCGAGCCGCGTTTCATTCACGAAGTATCGCTGCAGCGCGTTGATGCGCTCGGTATGTGCACGCGCCACGGTGGACGCAGGCAGCGTGTCGCTGCGCAGCGACTCGGCGCGCATACCGACGGGGGCGATCACCTGCAGGCCGAACGATCCGTTGCGGTAGTCGTGCGCCGGGTTGTCGCGGTCGCCGGGAATCATGAACAACTGCCAGAACTTCTCCTCCAGCGTCATGCGCGCAAGCAAGTCCTGCGCGCGCTCCTGCGGCGTGCGCCGTGCATCGCGATACAGCGCCGAGTCCGGAGGTCTGGCCGTCGTGTCACGCGATGACGCTTGCGCGCTCACGCGTGTAGTACCCGCGACAACCAGGACCGCAATGGGGAGTATTCGCCGAAGAGTCAGTTGGTTCATCAGTTGGTTCATGTCCGGAAGATCGCGCCGATACGAAACATCAACAACATGTTCACGCGGAGGCGCGGAGCACATGGGAGCGTCCCGTTCGAGCGGACGCCTCCCAGTACTCCGCGCCTCCGCGTGAGACCGTTGTCAGTTGTTGTTGCTACCGGTGGAGTCGGCGGGAATTTGTGGACGCTCTGTCGACGGGCTGACCGAGCGTGTCGCAATCCTCCCACCCACAACTTCCAGCACGACTTGGTGTAGCGTGGTCAGGGTATCACCCGGTGCCGGCTGCTTTCCTGGTCGTATCTGGACCGTCATGACGACTGAATCGCCGTACAGCCATGGTCTCTCCACCCGTACCGTCGGCCTGTCCGGGCCCACCCGCTTTTGCCACTTGTTGCCCGTGGCCGTCTGCAGTTCGGTGGACAGCCTGGCCAACGTGGTAATGCCGATCTGATACTTGTCGTTGATTGAGCCGCTGGACAGATGACACTTTGGGTCAACGGACGTGGGTCGACAGAGCCAGCGACCGTCAAGGTTCAGGCGCCCCGCCGGAATCACCGCCTGAATGGCGGCAATCACCACGGCGCGCTCCTGCCTCCCTGCGATCAACTTTCCCGCGTCCTGCGAGCGCGCCACGGTAGCGAACGACAGCGCTGCAAGCACTGCAGCGACAGGATTCGCGGTGAATCGCTTGAAGTGCATGGATGGTTCGGCGAGTGCAAAGAGTCTCGCGAAGTTCGTCACCGCCCCCGCCGACAGGGGTGATCGGAGAAGGATGTAGTGTGACGCGGCGAATGTCCTACCACAGCAGCGGCGACGTCAGCGCGACACCGACTCGCATAGTAAACCGCGTAACGCCCGAAAAGGCCAACCCTGGTTGCGACTGTTCGCGGAGGACAACCAACTCTGGGCGGATGACGGCGACGCTGTTGATGGCGAATCGCTGGCCAATGCTTGCCACGGCACCATGAACCTTCTTGCCACCGGTCCTCAATCCGACGCCGACATTCGAATAACCCCATCCCACACCCAGATACGTGCCAGAAGAACGCTGCTCACCAGCCCACAGTCGCCGTACGATGAGCACACTGGCCCCCAGTTCGTTCTTTGAAGCTCCGGAGTCGGCACGACGGTGGCCATACTCGTACCCCAGCTCGGCCCCCCAGGCTGACTTGACACCCACCCACGCCACGGATGCTGCTCCAGCGGCACCCACTTCGGGATTGTTCATCCCGTCCGTGCGGGCAAGGGCGACGGCTACGCCAATCTGGATGTTGCCAAGAACACCAGCGTCCTGACACAGCGCTTCCGCGGATGCAAACTGCCCGACAGCGAGCAACAGCAAGATGAATCGCTTCATCATCAGTCTCCGCAGTGCTGACATCAATAAGCTGTCAGAAGCGTGAGGTGATCAGTTCGTAGTGGAGCCTACCCGAACTTCCCGCTGAAAGATAAGGGACGCGGCTATTGGGCAATACGTGTGGCATTGGCGCATCAGTGTTGATGCGATGCAGCGCAGCGTGAATGAGGCCCTGTTTTGATCGTACAGCACAATTGTGATGGTGCTATCCGGGCATTGGAGCGAGTCGTTCCGGAAGTGTGATACCGGTCGGTGCAGGCCGAACTCGGCCATAGCGGCACCGATGTTCCATGGGGTGGGGGCAGGATCGTTCGATGTTGTCCCCTGCCCCGACTGCCATGCGCCACTTCCTTCGCCGGCTTGCTTCGCTTCCCGCCTGGGCTATCGGCACGGCTGCCGCCATGTGTTTCGCGTCATCGCAGGTATGGGCGCAGGGTGCGCCACGGCAGTCCGCTGCAGTTCGTGCGCCGGTGATCGCAGCGGTGCCGTCGATTGCCGGCGAAGTGCGCAATATGGTCATCATGGGTGATTCGCTCGAGATCACCTACGCGAACACGGGCACGACGCCAACGACGATTTTCGGTGAAGTGCAGGTGCACCTCAGCGCCGATGCAATCGCGGCGTCGGTGCCGTTCGCCAACTCGCAGACCATTGATTCCGGCACGACACGACGGTTCCGTGTGGCGATGCCGAAGCTGGCCAAGGGGCGTTACACGCTGCTGGCGATCGTGGAGTACGGCGGGGAGCACATGACGGCGGCCAAGGCCACGCTCGACATGCCTTGATCGCGGTACGGGGGCTGCAACTGCCTGACGCGGATGACGCGGACAAGCGCGGATTACTCCGCGTGAGTGGACGCGTCGCCGCGTTGCCACAGCATCGTCATTTCTTTGTTGTCGTTCGAGACTGCCTCGCAGCACCGATTCGAATCACACACACAGCAACGATTCTTGCGAGTCCACGGCGCGGGCTGGTCGCCCGCTCGGCGCCATCCGCGCTTGTCCGCGTCATCCGCGTCAGGCAGTTCGAGCGCTATGAACCGACGGCTGCCGTCGCGAGCCGTGAGGCCACGACCTCGGCGATGTCCAGCACCGGCACGTCGCTGCCCGCGCCAGTGACGCCGTCGGTGATCATCGTCATGCAGAACGGGCACGCGACGGCGATCTGATCGGCGCCGGTGGCGAGCAGCTCTTCGCTGCGTTCGACGTTGATGCGCGTGCCTTGGCTTTCTTCCATGAACATGCGTCCGCCGCCGGCGCCGCAGCACAGGCCGCGGCTCTTCGTGCGCACCGGCTCGACAAGATCCACGATCGGCAACGCCTTGCGCAGGGTGTTGCGCGGGGCGTCGTAGATTTCGTTGTAACGACCCAGGTAGCACGAGTCGTGATAGGCGACCTTGAGGCGCTGGCCGTGCTCGGTGTCGAGCGGTACGCGCCCCGCCGAGAGCAGTTGCTCGATGTACTCGGTGTGATGGATAACGTCGTAGTGCCCGCCGATGTCCGGGAACTCGCGGCCCATCTGGTGGAAGCAATGCGGGCAGAACGTCACGATCGTCTTCACCTGATAGCCATCGAGCGTTTCGATCACGCCCTTGGCGAGCACCTGGTAGAGATACTCGTTGCCCATGCGGCGGGCCGGATCACCGTGACAGCTCTCTTCCTGGCCGAGTATGGCGAACTTCACGTCGGCGGCCTGCAGGATGCGCGCGAAGGCGACGGTGATCTTCTTCGCGCGATCGTCGAACGAACCCATGCAGCCCACCCAGAACAGGATGTCAGGCTGTTCGCCGCGTGACGCCATCTCCGCCATCGTGGGGATGTCCATGCCCTCGGCCCACTGGGCGCGATCGGCGGCACTGAACGCCCACGGGCTGCCGTTGCGCTCCAGCGATGTGAGCGCGGGCGCAAGCTCCTCGGGGAAGCGCGACTCCATGAGTACCAGGTCGCGTCGCAGCTCGTTGATGATATCGAGCTGGTCGATGGACACCGGGCATTCCTGCACGCAGGCGCGGCAACTGGTGCACGCCCACAGCTCTTCTTCGGTGATCCAGTTGTCGAGCAGCTTCTTGTCCAGCACCACCTGCTGCTCTTCCGTAGCCGTGCCGCCACCGATGGCATCGAGCACGCCCGCCTTTTCGGTGAGACGTGCGCGGGTCTTCACCACGATCATGCGCGGCGACAGTGTCTTGCCGGTGAGGTTGGCCGGACAGGCGGCGGTGCACCGGCCGCACTCGGTGCAGGAGTAGCCGTCCAGCAGGTTCTTCCACGTGAGGTGCTCGACGTCGGACGCGCCGAACTGCTCGGCGTTTTCGGCTTCGAGATCCATTGGGCGCATCGCGCCCACCGTGCCCGGCCCGCTGGTGTTGGAGAACCAGACGTTGATGAGCGACGTGAGCACATGCAGGTGCTTGGAGCCCGGCAGGTGATTCAGGAAATACAGGATGAGCAGTGCGTGCGCCCACCACATGACGCGCGCCAGCATGTGCGCCGACTCGGCCGGCATGCCGCCCAGCATCGGCACCAGCAACGACGAGATGACGCGACCGTCGCTGGTGGCCCCGGCGCGCTGCTCGGCGGCGAACAGCACCAGCAGGGTGACCATCAGCGCGGCGATCATGCTGAGGATGAACACCGCGTCGCCGCCGTGCACCGGATCGTTCCTGAAGCGCGCCGGACGAATGACGAGGCGGCGGTACAGCAGGAACGCGACGGGGATCAGCACGAACACCGCGAACAGTTCCTGTGACACGACATACGGCAGGTACAGGAACCGCGGGAGGATCACGTCCCAGGTGAACGGGGTGTAGAACCCCTGCAGCATGATCTCGAGAGTGCCCAGGCCGAGGACGCAGAAGCCCCAGAACACGAGGGCGTGCATCATGCCGCCAATCGGGTCGCGCAGGATCTTGGTTTGTGCGAGCCCGATCAGCAGGAAGTTCTTCGCGCGCACATCGGGACGATCGGTGCGCCCTTCCTCGCGCCCGACGCGCAGCCAGCGGACCAGTCGCCGTACGCTGCGGGCGAAGAACCCGAGCGCGACGGCGAAGATGACCGCGAAAACAGCGTTGCCGAGGGACATCAGGCGAAGCTAGAGCGACGCATCGATGGTGACAAGCTACTTCGTGGCGCTCCCACGAACGGGCTTGTCTGCAAGGAGGTCCGCGAGCGGGCGCACGGTCACCCGGGCGGCGAGCGTGTACGTCTTCGAGCCCGGGTAGATCACAGTCAGGTGTGCGAGATCCAGATCCTCGATGGCCGTTCGCATGCTCGGTGTCAGGCGCGGCGCATCTTCCCGCTTGATCTCGAATCCGTACCGTCGGCCACCTTCGAACAGCAGCAAGTCCAGTTCGGCGCCGCCATGCGTGGCCCAGAAGTAGGCCTCGTCCGGTTCGCGAGCAGTCAGCAGTTGCTCGATGACATAGCCTTCCCAGGACGCGCCAAGCTTGGGGTGCTCCATCAGGGCACCCGGTGTGCGGATACCGAGCAACACATGGAGCAATCCGCTGTCACGGACGTAGACCTTCGGCGAACGGACCTGACGCTTGAGCAGGTTCTCGTGCCAAGGCTGCAACTGGCGCACGAGGAACAGATCGGTCAGCAGGTCGAGATAGTGCTTGATCGTCGGCTGACTCACACCCAGCGATCGCGCCGGTTCAGCGGCGTTCCAGACATTCGCGTGATAGTGCGCGAGCATCGCCCAGAACCGGCGGAGCGTCGCGGCCGACGTGCGAATGCCGAGCAGCGGGAGGTCGCGTTCGAGCAGTGTCTGTATGAACTGCGAACGCCATCGAACACTGTCGGTTTCCGACCTCGGGGTCCACGACCTCGGGAATCCACCTCGCCGCCAATGGCGATCCATGGCATCGAGTCCCACCTCGGAGAGCGAGAATCCGCCCATCGGCACGGTCTCGATCCGACCGGCCAGGCTTTCCGACGACTGGCGAAGCAGGTCAGGCGACGCACTGCCGAGAACCAGGAACCGCGCCGGGCGCGGTCGTCTGTCGGCAAGAACACGAAGCACCGGGAAGAGGTCGGGGCGTCGCTGGACCTCGTCGATGACGACCACGCCGCGCAGGCCGCTCAGGGCCGTCATCGGCTGCTCGAGCCGGGAGAGACTCACCGGGTCCTCGAGATCGAAGTAGTTCGGGCTCTCGACACTGACCAGCTCGCGCGCCAGCGTGGTCTTGCCGCACTGTCGAGGACCCAGCAGCGCCACGACCGGGCTTCGTCGCAACGCCGCCCGCAGGCGCCTGCGCAGCCGATCCCGATCGATCCGCAAAGAAGGCATAGTGAAATCCTAAACCTTAACTTTAGGATTTCAAGGTGTTCAGCGCTGGCAACGACGCCGGAGGGACCAGCACCGTCGCCACGCGCCGAGCGAAGTCACCCCTGCGCCTTCGCCGCCTTCACGGCCGCCGTGAGCGCCGGCATGACCTCGAAGACGTCGCCCACGATGCCGTAGTCGGCGATCTTGAAGATCGGCGCGTCCTTGTCCTTGTTGATGGCGACGATCGTGCGCGACGTGCGCATGCCGGCCAGGTGCTGGATGGCACCGGAGATGCCCACGGCGATGTACAGGTTGGGGCTCACGTTGCGGCCGGTCTGCCCGATCTGGTCGGTGTGCGGACGCCAGCCTTCGTCGGTCACCGCGCGCGTCGCACCCACGGCCGCGTTGCCGAATGCGTCGGCGAGATCCTCGCACAGCTTGAAGTTCTCGGCCGCCTTGAGACCGCGACCACCGGCCACGATCACCGGCGCGTCATTGAGGTCGATCTTGCCGCCGCCACCCTGCTTGAGCTCGACGGTCTTCACACGCGACGCATTCGGATCGACCGCCGACGTGATGGCTTCGACTTCGGTCGACTTCGGATGCGGCGTAGGCTGAAATGCCGCCGGGCGCACCTGGATGATGGCCGGCGCACCGCTCAGCGACAGCGTGGCAATGACCTTGCCGTTGTTCTGCGGATGTTCACCGACAATCGCACCGCCTTCGAGGCGGAATCCGGTGACATCGGGCACGAGTCCGACACCAAGCCTGGCCGCGACGCGCGGTGAGAGATCGCGTCCCTGCGACGTTGCGCTGAACAGTGCGTAGCCGTATGAACCACCCTGCAGCCGCTGCGCGAGCGTGGCGGCGAGGGCTTCGGGATTGTACAGCGCGAAGCCCTCGTGCTCGAGCACCAGCACACTGTCGGCGCCGTGCAGCGCGAGCACGTCGGCCCTGGCACCGATGCCGGCGCCACCAGCAATGACCGCATGCACATCGCCGCCACCCGACTGCGCAGCAAGCACCTGCGCGGCCGTCACGGCTTCGAGCGCCACCTTGCGCAGCTCTCCGCCACGCACTTCCGCGAATACGAGTACGTTGGCCATGGTCAGAGCACCTTCGCTTCAGTCTGGAGGAGCCGCACGAGCTCCGGCACGGCGGCGGCGCTGTCCCCGAGGATGCGACCGGCCGCACGCTCGGCGGGGAGCGACATCTTCGCGACGGTCACGCGCGCGTCGCCAAGCTGCGCCGGACGCACATCGAGCGGCTTCTTCTTGGCGGCCATGATGCCCTTGAGCGACGGCAGGCGTTCCTTGTTGAGTCCATCGTCGATGGTGAGCAACGCCGGCAGCGGGAACTCGACAACTTCCGCTCCCCCCTCGATCGTGCGTTCGGCGCGACCCGTGCTTCCGGTGATCTCGAGGCGAAACACATTCGTGACGCACGGGAGATCCAGCAACTCGGCGATCATCGGTCCCGTCATCTGGTTC
The DNA here is from genome assembly GCA_964588045.1 of uncultured Gemmatimonas sp. Lineage (GTDB taxonomy): Bacteria > Gemmatimonadota > Gemmatimonadetes > Gemmatimonadales > Gemmatimonadaceae > Gemmatimonas. The sequence continues at coordinate 3,657 of CAZPON010000060.1, read as the reverse complement.
ATCGAGTCGATGGCGATGCGACCGCACAGGATGACATCATAGCCACCGTCTTTCAGCTCGGCGGCCAGCGCGCGCGCGACGGCAAGGCCGTCGGCCGGCGTGCTGTCGCTCTCGAGCAGCACACCACGATCGGCACCCATTGCCAGTGCCTTGCGGATCTGCTCCTGCGCCGCGTTGACACCGAGCGAGATGGCCACCACCTCGCCGACGTTCCCGTGCTTTTCCTTGAGCTGCAGGCCGGCTTCGATGGCCCACAGGTCGAAGTCGTTGATGTCGTACTTGAGCCCGGTCTCGTCGACACGGGTGCCGTCGGCGGTGATGGCGAACTTCACTTCCATCACCGGGACGCGCTTGATGCACACGGCGATTTTCACCGCGATTGCTCCGTCATGAGAGTCAACTGGGGAGAGGGGAGAGCGCTGTTGCGCCGCCCGCAGGGAAGCTAGAGGCTGGGGCTGGGAGCGCGCAATGCGACGGGAACGTCACATTCTTGAGGTACGCGGGGTGAGACAACAGCGTGGGGTTGAGACAACTGAAGGGTTGAGGGACGAGGAGCGAGCCGGCGAGGGCTGACCTTGTTTTCGGCAACAGGGCGCGCAATCAACCCTCGCCGGCTCGCTCCGCGACCCTCAACCCTTCAGTTGGCTCAACCCTATGCTGTTGTCTCACCCCTCAACCTCACTTGAAGGCTCCCAGCCCCGTTATGGCCTGACCCAGGATCAGCGAATGCACGTCATGCGTGCCCTCGTACGTGTACACGCTCTCCAGGTTGGCCATGTGGCGCAGCGCGCCGTACTCGGCGAGGATGCCGTTGGCGCCGAGCAGCCGGCGTGTTTCGCGGGCGATATCAGTGGCGATGCTGACGTTGTTGCGCTTGGCCAGCGAGACCTGCACCGGCGTGAAGTTGCCGGCGTCCTTCATGCGCCCGAGATGCAGCGCGACGAGCTGTCCCTTCACGATCTCGGTGAGCATATCGGCGAGGCGCACCTGCTGGATCTGGAAGCCGCCAATGGGCTTGTCGAACATGACGCGCGTCTTGGCATACGACACGGCCTCCTCGAAGCACGCCAGTGCGGCGCCGAGGACGCCCCACGAGATACCGTAGCGCGCCTGCGTGAGGCACATGAGCGGGCTCTTGAGGCCGTTGCTGGCCGGGAGCAGCGCATCGGCCGGCACGTGCACATCGGCCAGCGCGAGTTCCGACGTATCACTCGCCCGCAGCGACAGCTTGCCCTTCTGGTCGCGCGCGGTGAATCCCGGCGTCTTCGTATCGACAATGAACCCGCGGATGCTGGTGTCATCGGTGCTGTCGCCGGTCTTGGCCCAGATGATCGCGATATCGGCCATCGACCCGTTCGTGATCCACATCTTCGCGCCGTTGATGATCCAGCTCCCGTCGGCCTGCTGGCGCGCACGCGTGATCATGCCCGACGGATTGGATCCGAAATCCGGCTCGGTGAGACCAAAGCAGCCAATGAGCTCGGCCTTTGCCAGCTTCGGGAGATAGTGCCGCTTTTGCGCCTCCGAACCGAACGCGAAGATCGGGTACATCACCAGCGCACCCTGCACCGAGGCAAACGAACGAATGCCGGAATCGCCGCGCTCGAGCTCCTGCATGATCAACCCGTACGCAACGCTCGACAGTCCGGCGCAGCCATACTCCTCGGGCAGGTTCGCACCCAGCACGCCCAATTCAGCGAGTCCGGGGATCAGCTCTTTCGGGAATCGTCCCTGGACATAGCAGTCACCGATGATAGGCAGGATTTTCTCGTCGACATAGGCGCGCACCGTGTCACGGATTGCCCGCTCTTCCTCGGTGAGCGCGGCCTCGATGTTGAAGAGATCGGAGGCGTGCGCCTTGAGTTCAATCGACGGAAGCGCCGAGGGGATCGAGGCAAGCAATTCGTTGACCATGACGTCGGACCATGCGGAGGGTTCGGAAGCACCAGCGACCCGGGGGAAGATAACCGGAGGTGGCCGCACATGCCCGCTGCATGACAGCCTCGCGCCGCTCACGACGACATATTACGCTCCAACGCGAGCTGCCAGGACCAGATGTCGTCCGGCCAGGTCCAGACAACCCATCCGCTTTGCGAGGTTTCGAATGCGCCGTCCACTCCTGTCGCTCATGCTTGCGTCGCTGCTCGCCGCGTGCGGCAATGACGACTCGATCACACCGGTCGGCAATCCCAACTACACGCTGACCATGAGCCCGACGGTGGGGCTGATTGCCCGCGGACAGGTGGGTACGGCCACCATTTCGGTGGGCCGCACCGACGGCTTCACGGGCATCGTGTCGTTCACGGCCGAGGGGGTGCCGGCTGGCGTCACGGTGCAGTTTGCACCATCATCGGTTGATCGCACGACGGCGAAGAGCACGGCGGTCATCAGCGTGTCGTCCACCGCGGCCGGGGGCAGTACGACGATGACGTTCCGGGCAAGGACGACCGGGGTCGCGGACAAGACGCTTTCGTACACACTGACTGTACCGTGAGGCCTGCGGCTAGTCCTATCGAGCGAGTCGCGAGTCGCCTGTGGGGATGAGTTGTGATATACGCCACTGGTGGCCCTCGCGAATGCGCGTTCGAACGGGTACGCTCCATGGGCGACGGTCAGGGAAAATTTCGCCGGACGCTCTTCATGTGATCCACTGTCAAACGAGGTATGCGATGCGCCGCCTTCTATTGTCCTTAGCAACCGTGTCCCTGTTGGCCGCCTGCGGCGGCGGCGACGGAACAACACCACCCACCGGAACACCAGGCATCACGCTCGCGATCGGCACCGCGAGCGGCACGATTGCCCTCGGTGCATCGGGTACAACGACACTGACACTGGGCCGGGTCGATGGATATGCCGATGCGGTCCTGTTGTCGGCGGAGGGCACGCCGACCGGCGTCACGGTGACGTTCGCACCGCAAACGCTGTCGGGCACGACCACCAGCAGCACTGCGACGATCAGCGTTGGCACCACGGCGCCCGCAGGTACTTCGAACATCACGTTCCGGGCGACCGGCAGCGGCGTCACCGACAAGACGGTCACCTACGCGCTGACGATTCCGGCACCGGCGATCACGGTGTCCGTGGGCACGGGAACGGCCAGCGCCGTACAGGGTGGAACGGCAACCGTGCCGGTTACGATCACCCGCACGAACGGTGCGACGGGCGCCGTGACGCTCACCGCGGAAGGACTGCCCGCGAACGTGACCGCCGCCTTCGTACCCGCTTCCATTCCTGACGGCTCGACCACCAGCACGTTGACGCTGACAGTCGGCGCCAATGCGACGGTGGCGACCTCTCCGATCGTCGTGCGCGCAACAAGCCCCGGTGTGACGGACCAGACGGCCACCGTGCAGTTGACGGTGACGGCGGGCGCGACGCCGGCCTACACGACCGACAGCGCGGCCGGTGCCGCCGTGATCGTGTAGG
>CAZPON010000060.1:0-221 GCA_964588045.1 uncultured Gemmatimonas sp. | reverse complement strand
CCTACACGATCACGGCGGCACCGGCCGCGCTGTCGGTCGTGGCCGGACAAGCCGGGTCATCGACGCTGACGATCACGAAAACCGGCGGCTTCGCGGCCAACGTGACGCTCGGACTCGAAGGTGCGCCCGCTGGTGTCACCGGCACGTTTGCACCGAACCCGGCAACGGGAACGACGTCGACGCTGACGATCAACACGACCGCCGCCGTTGCGGCCGGCGTG
>CAZPON010000059.1:0-12902 GCA_964588045.1 uncultured Gemmatimonas sp. | reverse complement strand
CGCTGTCGCTGATCGGCGTCATGGGAGCCCTGGCCATCACGGGGAACACGATCAACATCATGAGCCTGATCGGCGTGATCCTGTTGTGCGGCATCGTGGCGAAGAACGCGATCCTGCTCATCGACTTCGCGAAGTGGGCGCGGGAGCGCAACGGCCTGCCGCTGCGCGACGCGCTCATCGAGGCGGGCGCGATTCGCTTGCGTCCGATCCTGATGACGACGTTTGCACTCATCGCGGGCATGATCCCGGTGGCCCTGGGACGAGGCGAAGGCGCGCAGTTCCGCGCGCCGCTCGGGGTGGCGGTGATTGGTGGTGTCATCACGTCCACCGTGCTCACCCTGCTCGTGATTCCCACCTTCTACGACATCATGGACAGTGTCCGTGGCTGGTTTTCCCGGCGCGTCGGCCTCACGCCGCCGCACACCGGGCAGTTCCGGGTGCCGGACGCCGTGCCCACCATGGGCGACTGACGCGACGTCCTTGCGCCAACCGGTGCGTCATCGTCGCTAGATTTGCGATGCCCACCACGACTGAACGGGGGCTCGTGTCCGGTGTACCGGACCGGGTCCCCGTTCGTCCGTCCCGGCTGCTTCACGCGCCCCGCTTCGCCCCTTCCGAGTGCCGATGCTGACTTCCGTCCGACTGAGTGTGCTCATCGCGGCGGTTGCCGTGGTGTCCGCGCGCGGTGTGCCGGAACTCAATTTCATCGAGGCCCTGTCGGACAGCTTCTGGACGTATGCGCTGCTGGGCCTGTCGGCGATCGTGCTCGAGGAACTGGCGCCGGTGTTCGGCGGCATCGCGGCGCACGAAGGCGAACTGCAGCTGGTTCGCGTCATCGTTGCCATCACGCTGGGCGGATGGTTGTGCACCAGCGTCCTGTACGTGCTCGGCCGATTCTACTGGGACGGGCTGCGCCGGCGGTTCCCCCGGTTGCGTGCCGGCGGCACGGTCGCGCTGCGGGTGGTGGGGCGCAATCCGCTCACCGCATCGTTCCTTGTGCGATTCGCGTTCGGGCTCCGCATCGTGCTGCCGATAGCGTGCGGCGCGGCCCGCGTTCCCGTGCCGGCATTCCTTGCGGCGTCGCTCATTGGTTCGGCCATGTGGACGACGCTGTATACGCTTATCGGCTACGCGGCCGGCGAAGCGGCGGTGCGCGCCGTTGGACACCTCGGGCGCGTGGGCGAGGTCACGGGGGCCGTGCTGGTGACTGGCGCGGTGTTTGCCTTCATCTGGTGGAACCGCCGCCGCCGCGAGCGGAAGGACGCGCGGAGGCAGCAGAAGGCGGAGCGGGCGGTCTGAAATAAAGTGCAAAGAAAATGGCGAATATGTACCATTTGTCTTCTTGGCTCGCTGAGTAGATGAAAAGAAACTTGCAGATCTTTTTCGTAGTGTGATTATATGGAAAGATTATCGTATATTCTTTCCATATGAATACACTCAGGGCTCTCCGCGATCTTGATCTCACACATGTCGAGACACCAAGCGTACTCAGGGCGGCCATTGCGGCGAGCCGCACGCTGGCCGAGCTCAAGGGAGTGGCAGCTTCCATTCCCAATCAAGGAATCCTGATCAGCACGCTTGGACTGCAGGAGGCCAAGGACAGCTCCGCGATCGAGAACATCGTCACGACGCACGACGCCCTCTTGCTGAGTACAGTGGCCGATGAAGGACGGCAGAATGCGTCGGCCAAGGAAGTCCGTGACTACGCTCGAGCACTCCGCGTCGGGTTCGAGTACGTGCGAGAAACCGGCCTGATCACCAGCAATCTGCTGATCGACACCCAGGCCATCCTCGAACGTCATCGCGCCGGATTCCGCAAGCTTCCCGGAACGGCACTGCGTGAGCAGTCCACCGGCCAGGTGGTGTACACGCCTCCACAGGACCACGATGCCATCGTTGACCTGATGCGCGACCTGGAGCACTTCATCAACGGCGAGCTTTCATATCCGCTCGATCCGCTCGTGCGAATGGCGATCGTCCATCACCAATTCGAGAGTATCCATCCGTTCTACGACGGCAACGGCCGCGCGGGTCGCATCCTGAATGTCCTGTTCCTGGTCAAGAACGGACTGCTGGATATTCCAGTGCTCTATCTCAGCCGTCATATCGTGGCCACGAAGTCCGAGTACTATGGACTGCTGCAAAGCGTGCGAAACGACGGCAACTGGGAGCCATGGCTGCTGTACATGCTCACGGCTATCCATCGGACCGCCGCCGGGACGCTGCAGACCATCGCGCAGATCACTGCCGTCCTGCAACGCTACAAGCATCATATCCGCGATCGGCTCAAGTTCTACAGCCAGGACCTGATCAACAGCTTGTTCGTGCATCCGTACACGAAGATCGAGTATATCATGGCCGACATCGGCGTATCGCGCCCAACCGCCAAGCGATATCTGGATGCGTTGGTTGCCGAATCGTTGCTGACCAGGCACCGGGTCGGGCGCGTGAACTACTTCGTGAACATCGGATTGGTCGATGTGCTTTCTGCCGTGGAGCGACCGCAGTAGAACCAGGCTTGCCCGTGGCAATCATGACATCATCCGCGACATCACGAACACCTCGATGCCCACCAGGCACGCCAGCGCGAGGCTGTGCCAGAACACATAGCGCAGGATGTCGCCCTCGTGCCCCTGCTGTTCCGTCGCGACGCCGGCGACCACGATGCTCTGCGCATCGATCATCTTGCCCATCACGCCGCCTGAACTGTTCGCTGCCGCGGCGAGCAACGGCGACACGCCCACCTGGTTCGCCGAGATCTGCTGCAGGTTGCCGAACAGCACGTTGCTCGACGTGTCACTGCCGGTGAGTGCCACACCCAGCCATCCCAGCAGCGGCGAGAAGAACGCGAACAGCACGCCGGTCTGCGCGAACGCCAGCCCCATCGTCGCGTCGAGTCCGCCGAAGCGTGTCACGAAGCCCAATGCCATCATCGCGGCGATCGTCAGCAGTGAGGTGCGCACCTTGAGCAGCGTCGTCCAGTAGGTACGGGCGAGCGCTTTCGGACGGAGTCCCAGCAGGGCGCCGGACAGCACGCCGGTCAACAGCAGTGCCGTGCCGCTGGCCGAAAGCCAGTTGAGCGTGAAGATCGCGTCCTCGGCTTTCGCCGCGTCGACAACGGGTGGCACGCGCAGCACGGCCTGATGCAGGTACGGCACTGAGAACTTCAGCATGGATTGCGCGTTCAGCCATGCCTTGACGAACGGCAGGCCCCACGTGAAGAGCAACACTGACAGGATGCCCCACGGCATCCAGGCGCGAAGCACCGCGCGCGTGTGGTGCTTCGCGGTGGACGCATTGCTGCTCGCGGCCTGTTCACCGGGAAAGCGCCACACGGTGCGCGGTCGCCAGAAGCGCAGCAGGATCAGCAGTGACGCGATGGACGTGAGTGATGCACCGATATCGACCAGCGTTGGGCCGTAGTGATTGCTGATGTAGAACTGCATCGCACCGAAGCTCACGCCGGCCACGAGGCACGCCGGCCAGACTTCCTTGAGCGCGCGCCATCCGGCCATGACCCAGATCAGCCAGAACGGAATGATGACCGCAAACAGTGGCAGCTGTTTGCCCACCATTGCACTGAGATCGTCGAGTGGCAGGCCGGTGACGCCGGCCAGCGCGATGATCGGGGTGCCCAGTGCGCCGAACGCCACCGGCGCGGTGTTGCCGATGAGGGAAAGGCCGGCGGCCGGCAGCGGCTTGAAGCCGAGGCCGATGAGCATCGCGGCCGAGATGGCGACCGGTGTGCCGAAACCTGCTGTGCCCTCGACGAATGCGCCGAAACAGAACGCAATGAGCAGGGCCTGGATGCGCCGGTCTTCGGCGATGCCCATCACCGAGTGGCGCACGATGTCGAAGGTTCCGGTCTGCACGGTGATCGCGTACACGAAGATCGCGTTGAGCACGATCCACCCGATCGGGAACAGTCCGTACAGCGTACCGTCGGCGACAGCAGCGAGTGCGAGCGATGCCGGCATGCCGAAGACGCCGATCGCGATGGCCACCGCGGCGCCGAGGCCGGCGAGTGCCGCCACATGGGCGCGCACGTGCCAGAAGGCGAGCAGTCCGAGCAGCACCACCACGGGAAGGGCGGCGACGAGAGCCGATGGAAGCAGGCTCCCCAACGGCATGTAGACCTGCGACCAGGTGGTGGGCATCCGCTAATGTGGGGCGTAAACCGGAACCTTGCACCATCGGGCACGCTGCACGCTGGGTGGTGATTCAGTAACGGCGCGCGCGGAGAGCCGAGCAACACAGCATCGAGCTGCCAGTGGTGGGTTGCGTCGGGACACTCGGTGCTGTGTTGCTCGGTTCTCCGCGCGCGCCGTTACTGAACTACTACGCCCTGAGACCAGTCTGATGGGTCAGCTTCGCGGCCGCCCGGAGTTCCCGCCACACGCTCTCGATGTGCGCCCGATCTGTCCGGATGTTGCCGATGGCCAGGCGCAGCGTGTACCTGCCGTTCAACTTCGTGTGCGACAGGTACGCCGTGCCGCCCGCGTTCACGCGCTCCATGATGGCAGCGTTCATGCGCGCGAGGTCGTCCTCGCTCGCCCCGGCCGGTGCGTAGCGAAAGCACACCAGTGACAGCGGCACCGGCGCGGTGAGTTCCCAGCCCCCCTCGAAGTGCACCATGCCCGCGAACTCACGCGCCAGTTCGCAATGAAACCGGATCCGCTCAGCCAATCCCTCGGCGCCGTATGCGCGCAGCACCATCCACAACTTGAGCGCACGAAACCGGCGGCCGAGCTGGATGCCGTAGTCCATGAGGTTGACGACATCACCCTGCGCCTTGGTGACGAGGTACTCGGGCAGCAGGGCGAACGCCTGCCGCACGGCCTCGGGCCGTTTCGTGTAGAGCACCGAGCAGTCCACGGACGTGAACAGCCACTTGTGCGGATTGACCACGAGCGAGTCGGCGCCCTCGACCCCGTCGAGGATGTATCGCAACTCGGGCACGATCGCCGCCGGCCCGGCGTAGGCGGCGTCGACGTGCACCCAACACCCGTGTGCTTTTGCGATGCGTACGACCGCCGGCACCGGATCGATACTGCTGGAGCTCGTGGTGCCCACGCACGGCACCACGGCAATCGGCCGGTAGCCATTGGCGACGTCGCTGGCCATCGCCGCCTCGAGGGCATCGGGGCGCATGCGAAACTGCTCGTCGGCGGGAATCCTGACGAGGTTGTCATGGCCCAGTCCGAGCGCAATCACCGCCTTGTCGATCGACGAGTGCACGTGCTCCGAGCAGTACACGCGCAGCGCCGGCATGTCGGCACGCGCCGCCATGCCGCGCGCGCGAATGTCGAGCCCCGCCGCCTCACGGGCCGCCGCCAGCGCATAGAACGTGCTGACCGACGCGGTATCGGTGATCTGGCCGGACCATCCATCGCCAAGCCCCATCAGTTGGCGCAGCCAGTCGAGCGTGACCTGCTCGAGCTCGGTGACCGCGGGACTGGTCACCCACAGCATGCCGTTCGCGTTCAGCCCTGCCGTCAGCAGCTCACCCACGATGCTGGGGTACGACGACGAGTTGGCGAAGTACGCGAAGAACGACGGATGATTCCAGTGCGTGATTCCGGGAAGGATCGTGCGGTGGAAATCAGCGAGCATGGCGTCGAGCGACTCGCCATGCACCGGCGGCGAGGCGGGCAGGGCACTCGTGATCTCGCCGGGCTGCGTCCGGCTCTTCACCGGGTACGGCGACGGGTGCTCGAGATAGTCGGCGATCCAGTCGACCGCGGCATGCGCGGCCGCGCGGAATTCTTCGGGCGAGAGGTCGCCGTGGCGGGGAGGCTTCGTCATGAGGGGAAGCTTGCGCCGAGTGGCGATCCGGGCAACCGCGCGCCGGGAGAGCAGAGCAAACCAGCCTTCAGCCGTCAGCGTGTTGGCGCCTGGTGCTTCCTGAGTGCAGCCTGCTCTGCATCCTCGAGAACGCGCTTGCGCAGGCCGTGCAGCATCTTCCGGATCTCGCGCACCTCGGCAATGAAGTGTTGTCCGTCGGTGGGAAACAGTTCGAGTGCCACTGCCAGTTCGAGATGATGTTCCGTTTCGTTGGCGGACCCGATCGCGGTGGCGAGGTAGTGTGCGAACTGCGCTGCGGACTGCTTGTCAGCTCCCTCGACGATGTTCGCCGAGATGGATGTCGCGGATCGAAGCAGCTGACCTGACAGCCCGGGAGCGCGCCGTCCCACACGCGCGGACTGCTGAAACGTGGACTTGTGAATCGCCACGACGAGCGCGAACGCGCGCGTGAGGACGCGGAGATTGTTCGGATTGTGCATGCCTCATGGTACACTGGAGTGCACCGGTGGCCATCACCGTTTCATTGCACCCATGCTCGGAACAGCGCGCGGGGAGCGCCGGGCAAACCAAGTAGCCAGCTGTCAGCTCGGTTCTGTGCGGGCGCTGTGCTCTCCACGCGCGCTGTTCCATCGCGCGCGCGCCGACGTAGTCAGCATCGTCTGGGCTCTCGGTTCTGAGCAGTTGCTGGGCTCTGGCAATCTTCGCAGTTGCTCGACCCTCGCGCACGAAGCGGAGATAGCCAGAGCCCAGCAACTGCCCAGAACCGAGAGCCCAGAAAATGACTACGCCGGCGCGGGCTTCTCGATCGCGCGTCCGACGATGATCGAGATATTGTCGGTTCCGCCGCCGTCGAGCGCGTCCTGCAGCAGTTGCTCGCACACCTGCTTCGGCGACGTCATGGCCGCCAGCCGTTCGGCGATCTTCTCGTCGGAGACATGCTTGGTGAGCCCGTCGCTGCACAGCAGGTGCACATTGCGCCAACTGGCGCGCAGCCGCGTCACCACCGGCGTGGTGGTTTCGCCGCCGATGGCACTGGACAGCACATTGGCCAGCCGCGAGCTGGCGGCGACGGCCCGGGTGAACACGCCCTGGTCGACGAGATCCTGCGCCAGCGTCTGGTCGCGTGTCACTTGCGTCAGCACGCCCTCGCGGTACAGGTAGTAGCGCGAGTCCCCGACCTGCAGCAGGTAGTACCACGGCCACACGCCGAGGAACAGCGTGAGCGTGGTGGCCATGGTGCGCCCTTCGGCTTCCACCGCCGCGCGTGCGACGACGGCCTTGTGGCTTTGCATGGCCGCCTCCTGCAACTGCTCCACGAACTCCGCGTCCGATGCTTCACCGCGATCGTAACAGTGAATGCTGCCGCTCACGTACTGCATGGCGTTCTCGAGCGCGGTCGCACTCGCCTTCTCGCCGCCCACCGCGCCGCCCACGCCGTCGGCGATCATGGCCAGGAAGGCCAGCCGTTCGTCGCTCACTTCCAGCTTCCTGAAGTCCGCGAGGCTCGTCTGCAGGATGTCGACGCGCCGGTGAATCGTCGCCAGCAGGAAGTGATCCTGGTTGACCTCTCGCACCGAGCCGGTGTGCGTGAGGCCGTACGCCTCGATCTCATCGTCGCGCGGGCGACGATCAGGACTCAATGTATTGAATGCTGGCATGAGGGACTCGCTCGGGGCGATCGGGACCGGAAATCGGTGCTCTCGTCGGAACTTACCATGCTATCGCGTCGCGTACAGCACGCCCATCACCAACGCGATGATCGTCATCACGCCGGCAACGCCCCAGGGCAACCACAACGGCGCATTGGCCAGCGTTTCGACCACGGGTCCGCCTCCCGAATGCCGCGGCGTTGTCGTGACCGTCAGAGCCTTCACGATTTCGTCACCCGTTCCCGGGCGTTGTGCCGGCTGCTTTTCCAGCGTGCGCATGACGATCGCGGCCAGCGGTTTCGGTACATCGGGTCGGCGCACCGTGAGCGGTTCGGGTGCCTGTTTCGCATGTGCTTCAATGACCACCTGCGGCGAACGACTCGCGAAGGGCGGATGACCGGTGATCATTTCGTACGCCACCACCCCCAGCGCGTACAGGTCCGCGCGGTGATCGAGCGCCGGATCACCCGCCGCCTGTTCCGGCGCCACGTAGGTGGGCGTGCCGAGGCTCATGCCCGCCTGGGTGATGTGCATGACCTCTGCCTCGGACTCGGTGGTCGACGCGCTGATCAACGCTTTCCCGATGCCGAAATCGAGCACCACGGCCTGGCCATGAAAGAACATCACGTTCTCCGGCTTGATGTCGCGGTGCACGACGCCCTCCTCGTGCGCATAGGCGAGGGCACCCGCCACTTCCTGCAGGATGGTCGTGATGTCGTCGAACGCCATCGGGCGCTCGCGGTTCATGCGTTGGCGCAGCGACTCACCGTCGACATACGGCATCGTGTAGTACAGGTGCGATCCGGCCAGCCCCGACGACAGCAACGGCACGATGTGCGGATGCTGCAGGCGCGCGGCCAGCGTGATCTCCCGACGGAAGCGCTCCGCCGACAGGCCGGCCGCCAGCTCCGGTGCCAGCACCTTGATCACCACCGGACGGCGCAGCGCGTTTTCGGCCGCCACGAAAACGCGCGACATGCCACCGCGCGGCAGTTCACGTTCGAGCGTGTACTGCCCGGCCAGCGCTGACTGGAGCTCGGCTTGCAGTGAATCGTTTGCCATTCCGGTGCACCTCGCGGAGGATCCCCGAATGTACGGACCGCCGCAGCGCTCGGATACTACTTGCCGAGTTTCTCCCGGAAGAACGCCACCGTCTTCGGCCACGCCTGCTGGGCCGCCGCGAGATTCGCCGGGCTCGCGTCCTGGCCGCGAAGGAATCCGTGGCCTGCTCCCTCGAAGATGTGAATCTCGTAGGGCTTCCCGAGCCGCTTCATCGTCGAGTCGGTGGCCGGAATGGTGGCGTTGATGCGCGCATCGTTGCCGCCGTACAGGCCAAGGACCGGTGCCTTGATGGACGCCATGGCCTCGGCGCTCGGCGGTGAGCCGTAGTACACGACGGACGCGCCGAGTCCCGGCGCATGGGTGGCGTGCTGGAACGACCGCCCGCCGCCCCAGCAGAATCCGACGATGCCATACTTCGGCTGTGCCGCCGGCAACGCCATGCCGTACTTCGCGACGGCGTCGATGATCTCGTTGCCCATCTCCACGGTGATCAGTCGGATGGCCGCGCTTCCCTCGGCCTGTGTCGGATCCTGCGTCAGGTCACCGGTGCGCTTCATCGTCGTGAGGTCGGGCGCGATGCCGATGAACCCGTCGGCGGCGAGTTGGTCGGCCACGGAGCGCGTCCATGTGTTAATGCCGGTGTTCTCGTGAATCGCGATCACCACCGGCGCCTTGTCCTTCCGCTCCGGATACACGACCCACGCCATCACGCTGTCCGTCGCGTCGACCTTGATGGCGACCCATTCGCCATGTCGCGGTGACTTGGCGATGCGCTCGACGGCGGTCGCGGCTGACGCGGGGATGGCCGCGGACTGCTGGAAGCCGGCCATGGGCGCGGCGGCGGACATGTCGTGGTCCGCGTGCGGGTCGACGCTCGTTGCCGACGCGGGCGCGACGCGTCCGGCCGCGAATCCAACGGCCAGTATGGCCGCGCTTGCGACGGTTGCAAGGATGAGGCGCATGGAATGATCCCGGTGGGAGTTCGGTGCAGCTAATGCTTCACGAAGACATAACTCTGTGCTGCGGGAACCGACACCTCGCGCTGCTGCACTTCGAGGCCAATGAGCGCGGCCGGATTCACGCGGAACACGGTGCTGCTGCGCGGGGGATTGCGCGACCCCACCGCGCCGTAGATGTACTCGCTGAACAGGCCGTCGGTGGTGGTCGACGCGAATGCCTGGCTGGCCGCGCGCATGCCGCCGCGCGACAGGTCTCCCGACGCGACGGCCTTCTCGAGCATCGCATGCACGGCAAACGCGGAAATGTAGCCGGAGTAGTAGTAGTAATCGGGCGCCTGGCCCGGCGAGTACTTCGCCTGCGTCGCCAGCATCGTGCGCATGCCGGCCACGCTCGTGTCACCGATCGCCGGCCCATCGATGGACACCCAGAGGTTCTTCACGATGTAGTCCTTGATTGGTGACGCCGCCAGCGCGTGATGCCACGACGGACTCGTGCCGACCCAGCGCGGCGCGAAGCCAAGCTGTGCGGCCGTGCCCAGCACCTTGCCGGTGAGGCTCGGCAGCGCGGCCAGCAGGATCACGCCGCATCCGGCGTTCCGGAGCTGCGTTACCGGTGCCACGAAATCCTGGTCGTCCTGCTTGTACGTCGCGTTCATGCCGATCGTGAAGTTCATGGCCTTCGCGAGATACTCCACCCCTTCAACAGAAGCCTGGCCGTAGCCAGTGGCCAGTGTCATCGTGCACACGGTCTTGCCGCCCAATCCGCCGTCGGTCAACGCGTAGCCGACGCCGTTGATGGCCTGCAGTTGGTACGGGGTGCCCCATGGTAACAGGTGCTCGTTGCGCACCCATTCGGCGTCGAACGTCGTCGGCATCGCAATCATGCCGTCCTCGGCCAGCAACGGCAGGAGGCCGTTCACCTGGTCCGTGCCCACCACGCTGGCGAACATCGCCACCTGGTCCTTGATCTTCTGGTACTTCTGCGCGCCCGACGACGGATTGGCATACGTGATGTCCTCGGCAAGGATCTTCACCTTGTACTTGCCGCCAATGCCGCCTTCTTCGGCGTTCACCTTGTCGAAGTACGCCGTGAGTCCGCCGAGCAACGGCTTGCCGATGACGGCCACCGCGTCGCTGAGCGGCGTGAGCGCGCCAAGGTAGATGGTATCACCGGACACGCCCGGCGTGCGCTTCGCGTCGTCGCCGGCTGTTCTGCTGCATGCGCCGAGTGTCACGCCGATCGCGGCAACGACGAGCATGCATTGCGAACGTCCACGTGCACGAGCAGTCGACAGGTGCATCAGGAATGCCTCCGGAGGTGAAAGACTGTCAGTACGAGAACGGCCATGTCGTGAAGTACCGCGTGACGCGGCGCCAGATTTCCGCCAGTCCCATCGGCTCGAAGAGCAGGAACCCGATGATCAGCAGCCCGAACAATGCCTGGTTGAGCGACTGCACCGTCAATCCTCCGCCGGTCCCGTTCGCGCTCACGAACGGCAGGCTTCCGCTGATGCTTTCGATCACGCGCGGCAGCACCGTGAGGAACACGGCGCCAAGAATCGACCCGTACACCGTGCCGATGCCGCCCACCACGATCATGGCGACGAATTGGATGGAGAGGAAGAGCGAAAAGTCGAGCGGGCTCACGTAGCGGGCAAACGAGGCGTAGAGCGCGCCGGCGCAGGCGGCGTAGCCGCTGGACACCACGAACGCGCCGACCTTGTAGTGCACCAGCGACACCCCGATCACTTCGGCGGCAAGGTCACGGTCGCGAATTGCCTGCATGGCGCGTCCCGGCCTCGAGTGCGCAATGTTGCGCGCCGCGAGCGCCAGCAGCGCGGCCATCGCCCACACGAAGTACAAATAGCCCTGGTTGCGCGTCAGGCGCACGCTTCCAATGGACAGCGTGCCCACGTCCAGTGCACCGACGGCAACCTTCGCTTGCACCGGTGTCCCGACAAGTCCACCGGTCACGCTGCTCCAGTTCTCGAACACGTGCTGGCCCATCACCAGCAGTCCCAGCGAGACGATCACCAGATAGTTGCCGCGCAACCGCAGCGCGAACGGGCCGGCAAGTCCGCCCACCAGTCCGCCCGCCGCTGCCGCCGCAATGAGCCACAGCGGAAACGGCAGTCCCCACCGGCCGGCGAATACCGCGGCGCCGTATGCCCCGATGCCGTAGAACACGGCATGCCCCATGGAGACCTGCCCCGTGAAACCGATCAGCAGGTTGAGTCCGATTGCGCCGATGGACGCGATACCCGCGTACACCATGACGGTGGACCAGTACTCGCCAAGCACCAGCGGCAACACGAGCCACGCGATGGCCAGCAGCACCGCACCCGCCTGCGCCGGTCTCGAGCGGAAGAGCACGAGGTCATCGGCGTACTCGGTAGTGAGCCGGGTGTTCCGGAGGCGTATCATGCGCGACGGACCTCGGCCGTGCCGAACAGGCCGTACGGACGCACCAGCATCACGCCGATCATCAGCACGTACGGAATCACGACGTGCACGTTGTTGCCAAGCCACGGCGCATTCGGCGTGATGTACGCGGCGCTCATCACTTCCACGAGTCCGACAAGCAATCCGCCGGCCACTGCACCTTCCGTGGAGTCCAGCCCGCCAAGAATCGTGGCCGGGAACGCGCGCAGTGCCACCGCACTCACACCGAGGTCCACGCCGCGCGATCCCGCGCCGATGAACGTGCCGGCGACGACCGCCAGCACACCGGCGAGTGCCCACGCGATGCCCTGGATGGCCCGCGGACTGACGCCGTGCGCGAGCGCCGCCTCCGGATCGCTGGCCGCCGCACGCATGGCGATGCCGATTGTCGAATAGCGGAAGCCCAGGAAGAACGCGACGAGCGCGAATGTCGATGCCGCAATGGTCCAGAGGTCGACAACCTTGATCGTCACACCCGACAGCACCACCGTGCGCACGCCCCACGGATCGCCAAGCATGCGCAGGTCGTAGCCCCAGAACGTCGTGCACACCTGCTCGAGCACATACAGCAGGCCAAGCGTGATGAGGATGGCGGCAAACACCGGCTGCCCCACCATGCG
The DNA here is from genome assembly GCA_964588045.1 of uncultured Gemmatimonas sp. Classification (GTDB taxonomy): domain Bacteria; phylum Gemmatimonadota; class Gemmatimonadetes; order Gemmatimonadales; family Gemmatimonadaceae; genus Gemmatimonas. The sequence continues at coordinate 365 of CAZPON010000059.1, read as the reverse complement.
ACGCAGCACCCACCGCTCGATCAGCACGCCACACCCCGCCAGGACGATCGCCGCGATGGCCATCGCCAGCAGGAACGGCACGTGCCATGCGGCGAGCTGGAACGTCACGTACGCGCCCAGCACGACCAACCCGCCCTGCGAAAAGTTGAGCACGCCGGTCGCGCGATACACGACCACGAACGCCAGGCAGATCAGCGAGTAGATGGCGCCGAGCGAGAGCCCCGCGACGAAATACTGCGCGAAGTCGGTCATGCGTACATCGACTCGACGAGGTCGTCGAAGCGCGACGCGATGGCCTTGCGCTTCACCTTCTGGGTCGCGGTCAGCTCGCCCTCCTCGTGATCGAGTTCCTTCGGCAGCAGCGT
>CAZPON010000058.1:0-13310 GCA_964588045.1 uncultured Gemmatimonas sp. | reverse complement strand
CCCTCGGGGAAGCAGCGCGCCGTGGCCCAGTCGTTGTCGTTGTCGTGCGGCCACCTCGTGGGTTGCCCTGGCGGGGACCGGATGGGAAGATGGGGTCTTCCGGCTACGGGGATCGAAGCGCCGTTTCCGGTACCGGTCTCGAACTGTGAGCGATACTCCCCATCTTCGGCGAGGCAGCGCAATATCGGAACGCCCAAGTGCAACCTGGCGGGATGAAAATTGACGGTTACACGAAACGTGGAATCCAGCGGAGTGCCGAGGCTACGCGTCGCCACGTAAGCAAGTGCCTTCTGCTGTGGAGAATCTGTCGGCGGCAGCCATGAGTCGATATTCATCGTTGCTTCGTAGTTCTCCTGCACTGGGATCTCTTTTTCCGGGTCTTCCGGGAATTTAGGGAAAAGTCGTGACAAGCGGCCGCAGGTTTTGCATGGTTGAGGGAAGGAGGTGTGCCATGCGCGAGCCGTCAGAGGAGCTGCTGAAACTGGTGGGGACGTGGGAGGGCTTCGAGGTCGTTGAGGTCTCCGCGGAGGAGGCAGGGGACGACGTCTTCGGCGCGCCGGCGCCGCGGTTGGTGCTGGTGTTGCAGGCGATGGCCGATCATCCGAAGCGGTGTAGCCAGTGCGGCGCGGTCGTCGAGAAGATTCATGACGTGAGCGAGCGCCGCGTGCGCGACTTGCCCTTGGGCGAATGGGATACGTGGCTCGTGTTGCCGCGGGCGCGCCTGCAGTGTCCGCGCTGTGGGCCGACGGTCGAAGCGGTGCCGTGGCTCGATCGGTATCAGCGCATGACCACCCGCCTCGCGGAGAAGATTGCCGGTCTCGCGCAGGTGCTGCCGATCAAGCAGGTCGCGGCTTGGTTCGGCGTGGGCTGGGACACGGTGAAGCAGATCGATCAGCGCGCGCTCACGCAGCGTCTGGGCGCGGCCGAGGATCACTTGGACGGCCTCCGCCGGATCGCGATTGACGAGTTCGCGATGCAACGCGGGCATCGCTATGCCACCGTGGTGTTGGACTTGGAGCGCAAGCGCGTGGTGTGGATTGCGCGCGGGCGCGATCAGGAGGCGCTGCGGGGATTCTTCACGGCCGTGGGCCCGGCGCGCTGCGCGCAGCTGGAAGCGGTCGCCGTCGATATGTGGGCGCCCTATGCCGCCGAAGTGCGGGCGCATTGTCCGCAGGCCGAGCTCGTGTACGATCTGTTTCATGTCGTCGCGAAATACGGCCACGAGGTGATCGATCGCGTGCGCGTCGATGAAACCAATCGCCTGGCAATGGCCGCCGGGCCCGGGCCGATCCGCGCGGTGCGCCGCGTCATCAAGGGCGCGCGCTGGCTCCTGCTCCGCAATCGCGCGCACCTCCAGACGCGTGCGGAGCGCGTGCGCCTGCGCGAGCTGCTGCGCGCGAATCGTCCCCTGTTCATCGTCTATGTCCTCAAAGACGACCTGAAACAGCTCTGGCGGTTTCGTTACCGCAACGCCGCCGTGCGCTTCTGGAAACAGTGGCGCCGGCGCGCACTCCGGAGCCGCATCCCCGCCCTGCTCAAGTTCACCGCGATGCTGGAACGGCACATCGACGGCATTCTCAGCCACTGCCGCTTCCCGATCAATTCCGGCATCCTCGAAGGCTGCAACAACAAGATCAAAGTCCTCAAACGCGTGGCCTATGGCTATCGCGATGAAGCCTATTTCTTCCTCAAGATCCGTGCAGCGTTTCCCGGAATTCCCGGATGAACCGAATTTTGATTTTGCGTTTCCAGGTCGTTGACAGCCGAGCGGTCTCCACAAGGAGTCCATTCGCCCGCTCGGTTGGATCCGCGTCATGCGAACGCTCGGTCATCACGGGACAATCCGCGTCATGCAGTTTTGAGCGATCCCCCGCCGCAGACCGTCCCCAGATGGCGCAGCCCCGCTCCGCAACGCATTTTCTCCGCGTTCACCGCTGCCTGTTACCCGGAGATCCCCGTGCAATCCACCCAGTACGATGCGATCGTCGTCGGTTCCGGTATCTCCGGCGGCTGGGCCGCCAAGGAGCTCACCGAGAAAGGCCTCAATGTCCTCGTGCTCGAGCGTGGCCGGAACATCGAGCACATCAAGGACTACGTGAACGCCGTCAAGCCGCCGTGGGCATATCCGCATCGCGGCCGGCGCACGCAGGACATGATCACGCGCTATCCCGTGCTCAAGCGCGACTACCCGCTCAACGAAACGAATCTCGACTACTGGGTAAAGGACGAGGAATCGCCGTACACCGAGGTCAAGCGCTTCGACTGGTTTCGCGGCTATCAGGTTGGTGGCCGGTCGCTGATGTGGGGACGCCAGAGTTATCGGCTCAGCGAGTTCGACTTCGAAGCCAATGCCAGGGACGGCATCGCCACCGACTGGCCGATCCGCTATGCGGACCTGGCACCGTGGTACGATCACGTGGAGCGGTTCGCGGGCATTGCCGGTTCACTCGAGGGCCTGCCGCAGCTTCCCGACGGACAGTTCCAGCCTGCCATGCCGCTCAATTGCGGCGAGGAACTCGTCGCCGGACGGCTGAAGAAGTTGTTCAACGGGCGGCGACGGATCATTCCCGGACGCACCGCCAACCTCACCAGGCCTCTCGAAGGGCGGAGCGAATGTCAGTCGCGCAACGCGTGCTGGCTCGGTTGTCCGTACGGCGCGTATTTCAGCTCCCAATCGAGTACCCTGCCCGCAGCGGTGCGCACCGGCCGCATGACCATGAAAGTGTGGTCGATCGTCACCGAGGTGCTGTTCGACAAGGACACGAAGCGCGCCAGCGGTGTGCGCGTGCTCGATGCCCTCACGAACGAGACCATCGACTATCAGGCCAGGGTCGTCTTTCTGTGCGCGTCGACGATCAACACAACGTGGTTGCTGCTGCGCAGCGCAACGGACATCTGGCCCGGGGGACTGGGGAGCAGTTCAGGTGAATTGGGCCACAACCTCATGGACCATCACTTCCGGCTCGGCGCGTCGGGCACGCTGGACGGAGTCAACGACAAGTACTACTACGGCAGCCGCCCGACACGCTTCTACATCCCGCGCTATCGCAACCTGTTCGGCGACACGCGCGACTACCTGCGCGGCTTCGGCTATCAGGGCAGCGCCAGTCGCGCCGACTGGCAGCGTGCGGTGGCCGAGCTGGGCGTGGGCGCCGCGTTCAAGGACGCGACCGCGCAGCCGGGACCGTGGAGCATTGGCGCCACGGCATTCGGCGAGATGCTGCCCTATCACGCCAACACGATCGGTCTCGACGAAACGAAGCAGGACAAGTGGGGCCTGCCGGTGGTGAAGATCGACTGCGAGATGGGCGAGAACGAGCGGCTGATGCGCCAGGACATGATGGCCGACATGGCCGACACGCTGGAGCAGTGCGGCGTGAAGGACGTGAAAGCATACGACCGCGGCTACTACCCCGGCATGGGCATCCACGAAATGGGCACGGCGCGGATGGGCACCGATCCAAAGAATTCCGTGCTCAACAAGCACAACCAGGTGTGGGACGCGCCGAACGTGTTCGTCACCGACGGTTCGTGCATGACATCGGCGGCGTGCCAGAATCCGTCGCTCACCTACATGGCGCTCACCGCGCGCGCCGTCGACCACGCGGTCGGCGAACTCAATCGTCGCAATCTCTGAAACCGGAGAGCCACCATGTCACCTGCAGACATTCATCGCCGCGAAGCGATCCGCCGCGTCAGCGCCATGCTGGGCGGCGTTGCGCTGGTGGGCGGCAGCGCCATCTGGACGGCATGCGCGCGTGAAACCGGTGCGGGCACGAGCGACAGCGTGGGCACGTTCACGAAGGACGACATCGCGTACCTCGACGAGATCGCCGATACGATCCTTCCCGATACCGACAAGTCACCCGGCGCGAAGGCGGCGCACGTCGGTGCGTTCATGGCGCTCATGGTGACCGATTGTTACGAGCCGAAGGACCAGGAGATCTTCCGTGCCGGCCTGGTGGAGTTGAACGAGGCCTGCCTGGAAGCGTACGACGTGACGTTCATGTATGCGACGCCCGCACAGCGGCTCGTACTGCTCGAAGGCATCGATCGCGATACGAAGCAGTACATGGACGCGAAAAAGGACGACGAGCCCACGCACTGGTTCCGCATGGTCAAGGAACTCTCCCTGCTCGGCTTCTTCACCTCGGAGATCGGTTATACCAAGGCCATGCGCTACATCGAGACACCGGGACGTTTCGATCCGTGCGTGCCCTTGGAACCGGGCGACACCCTGTGGGGAAGCCACGCATGAAGGTGACGGTTTGCGCGTGCGTTGCGGCGGGACTGCTGGTCCTGTCGGCGTGCGGTGGAACGTCGGATGACACGCCGGTCGTCGGGCTGATCACCAAGACCGAGTCGAACCCCTTCTTCGTGACGATGAAGGCGGGAGCCGAGGCCGCCGCCACCGTGAACGGCGTTCGGTTGCTCACCGGCGCCGGCAGGAACGACGGCGACAATGCGTCGCAGGTCACCGCCATCGAGAACATGATCGCGGCCGGTGCGAAAACCATCCTCATCACCGTCAACGACTCGAAGGCCATCGTGCCGGCGATCGCGAAGGCGCGCGCGCAGGGCGTGATGGTCGTGGCGCTGGACAGTCCCGCCGATCCGGTGGATGCAACCGATGCACTCTTCGCCACCGACAACTACCTCGCCGGCGAATTGATCGGGCAGTACGCGCGCGCGATGCTCGGCGCGAAGCCGGCGCGAATCGCCACGCTCGACCTGCTGCCGGGTCATCCTGTCGGCGCGCAACGCCACAACGGATTCCTCAAGGGCTTCGGGCTGCCGACGAACGCGAAGTCCAGCAACGAACTTGCGCAGCCGCCCGAAGTCGTCTGCATGGCCGACAGCTACGGCGATCGCGCCAGGGGACAGACGGGCATGGAGAACTGCCTCCAGAAGAACCCCGATATCAACGTCGTCTTCACGATGAATGAACCGACGGCGGCAGGCGCGTTCAACGCGCTCGAGCGCGCGGGCAAGGCGAAGACCGTGGTGCTGGTGTCGGTGGACGGCGGCTGCCAGGGCATCACGGCCATCAAGGACGGCCGGCTGGGCGCCACGGCGCAGCAGTATCCCGACCGCATGGCGCGACTCGGTGTCGAAGCCGCGGCGGCGTTTGCGAAAACCGCCATCAAGCCCTCGGGCTACACCGACACCGGTGTGCAGTTGATCACCGCGCAACCGGTTGCCGGACTGCCGGGCATCAGCGCCGACAGTGCACTCGCCGTGTGCTGGGGTGACAGGTGAGGGCGCGAGCCCTCGTTGCCACACTCGGGCCGTTCATCGCGCTGCTTCTCGCGTGCGTGGTGTTCAGCACGCAATCGCCGCGATTCCTCGCCAGCGAGAACTTCGCGCTGATCCTGCAGCAGGTCATGGTGGTCGGTGTGCTCGCCATCGGGCAGACGCTGGTCATCCTCACCGCCGGCATCGACCTTTCGTGCGGACTGGTCATGGCACTCGGCGGGATCGTCATCACGAAGCTGGCGGTGGTGAGTGGATGGCCGCCGGTCGCGGCGGTGACCGCCGGGATCGCGGTCACGTCGGGCGTGGGCATGCTGAATGGCCTGCTGGTGACGCGTGCGAAACTGCCGCCGTTCATCGTCACGCTGGGCACGATGAACATTGCGTTTGCCGCGACACAGTTGGCATCGCGATCACAAAGCATTGCCGGCCTTCCGCCGGCGCTCACGTGGCTTGGGCAGACCGTACGGCTTGGTGCCACGCCAATCACCTACGGCGCAATCCTGATGCTGCTGATGTACGTGGCGGCGTGGCTCTGGCTTCGCGAGACCGCCGCGGGGCGGCATGTGTACGCCGTGGGGAATCATCGTGAAGCGGCACGATTGGCAGGGATCCCGACGGAACGCGTGCTGCTTGGCGTGTACACCGCGGCCGGCGCGTGCTATGGCATCGCGGCGCTGCTCTCCGTGGCGCGCACGGGCGTCGGTGATCCACAGGCGGGACAGAGCGAGAATCTCGACACGGTGACCGCGGTGGTGCTCGGCGGCACCAGCCTGTTTGGCGGACGCGGGATCGTGCTGGGCACGCTCGTCGGCGCACTCATCGTCGGTGTCTTTCGCAACGGGCTCACGCTGATGGGCGTGTCGTCGATCTATCAGGTGCTCGTCACCGGTGTGCTGGTGATCGTGGCCGTGGCGCTCGACCAGTGGTCGCGCGAAGCATGACCATGCCGGCATCACCAACAGTGGTACTCGAGGCCCGCGGGCTGGTGAAGCACTATGGGCACGTCGTCGCGCTCGACGGCACCGACTTCGAGGTGCGCGCCGGCGAGATCATGGGCGTCATCGGCGACAACGGCGCCGGCAAGTCGTCGCTCATCAAGTCACTTTCCGGCGCGCTCGAGCCATCCGCCGGTGACATCCTGCTGGATGGCCGGGTCGTGCGCATGCGCACGCCGCTCGATGCGCGACGCGCCGGCATCGAGACGGTCTACCAGGATCTCGCGGTGGCACCGGCGCTGTCGATCGCCGAAAACCTGTTCCTTGGTCGTGAGGTGCGTCGGCCTGGCGTATCCGGGCGCTGGATGCGCCGGCTCGATCATGTGCGTATGCGCGACGAGGCCGCGCAGCATCTCGAGACACTTGGCATTCGCGTGCGCTCCATGACGCAGCCGCTGGAAACGTTGTCCGGCGGCCAACGCCAGGGAGTGGCCGTCGCACGTGCGGCGGCGTTCGCGCGACACGTCGTCATTCTCGACGAACCCACGGCGGCGCTTGGCGTGCGCGAAAGTGACGGCGTGCTCGACCTGATTCGCCGCGTGCGCGATCGCGGCCTGTCGGTCGTGCTGGTCAGTCACAACCTGCCGACCGTGTTCGCCGTCGCCGATCGCATTCATGTGCAACGACTCGGACGTCGCGCGGCCGTTGTCGACCCGCGCACGACGAGCATGCCGGACGCCGTCGCCATCATGATGGGCGCGGCCACGGGCCACGCCGTCAGTTCTTAGCGGCGCCCGATGACACCGTACTGGCGGGCCGGCGTCGTGCCGGTGCCGGTGGCAATCCACACGCGACTGCCCTCGAGCTCCTGCAGTGGAGCCGGCAGCGCGGCCAGTCGCTTGCGACCGGTGCCATCGGAGAGTTCCAGCCACCAGCCTTCGGCAGCGCCCCCTTCGAGCCGGCCATCGAGTGCCGGCACGCCATGCATGGCGCGCACGACAAAGGCGGCCACAACGACATCGTGCGGTGTGATCTTGACGCCGCGCACCATGAGCTCCGCACCAGCCAGGCGCGCAAGTCCTGTTGTGGCCATGCCGCTCAGCGTGATCGTGGTAGCGCCGTTGTTGGTGCGAAGCACCACCTGACGCGCCGGCTCCTCCCCGACGAGCGTGACGATACCACGCACCGTGTCACCGCGCGAACGTCCGCTCGCGGCACTGCTGGCGAGCCGCAGTGCCGTGGCCATCGAATCTGCCTCGGCCTGCGCACGCGGGCTCAGCGCCGTCACGTTGGGCCGACGTGTCGGCAGCGCGCCCGAATCAGGCCTGGCGCGCGATGCGCGATTGCGTTGCGTCCCCGTCACCGCCCGCAGCGAATCCGCGGCCCGCAGGGAGTCCATCATGCGCAGCGGCGCATCGGCGCGGGCGAACAGCGAATCCCCCAGGAAACCCAGCGAGTCCAGGTCGGCAACATCACCGCGAATCGTCACGGTGCCATCGTCGCGACAGCCCACGGCGCCACCAAGGGCGACCAGCATGGCGACGACACAGAACCGGACGATCGGCGGACGAGGAGGGAATGGCATCTGCAGGGAGGGAAATAGGATCCGTCCCTGCAAACTACCGAGCGCATTCGGGTCGTCAATTCGCCCTGCGCGCATATCACGAGAAAGTATCCACACGGGCCGAGCCCGCCTGAGAATTGTCCCGATTTCTGTCTCCGACCTCCGTTGGACAGGGCTGGCACCGGCAATTGATCCGTTCCCAGCATCACCGTCACAGCACCGGCACAATGCGGTGACGAAGACCCTTACGGGGCGTCCACCTTTCGCAATGCACGGATCATCGACCAGCGAACTCGCAGCGGCCTTGCCGTCCCTCACGTGGGGTGACCACAACGAGCGCGGGCTCGCGTACGCGGCCGAGGGAGCCTGGGACGACGCCACGACCGCGTTTTCCGGCGCCGCCGACACTATCGCCACAGAGAACGACGTGGCGTCCCACGAAGCGCTGGCCCTGGTGCTCAACAACCTGGCGCAGGGCTGCTATCGCATTGGCCAGGTCGACGACGCCATCCGCCACGCCCAGCGCGCGTGCGCACTGCGTGTGGCGCTGGTTGGCGAAGATGCCATTGCCGTTGCACGCGCGCGCACGGACCTGGCGGTGATGCTGGGGTCCACCGGTCGCTCCGACGAAGCCATGGCGCTCATCGCGCGCGCGATCGCCGGCATCGAACGCAGCGCCGGTGATGAGGAACTGCAACTGTCGTACGTGCTCGAGAATGCGGCACGCCTCGCCATGGCTGCGGCGCAGCCATCGACCGCCGAGCCCTACCTGCTTCGGCTGCACGCGTTGCTCGCGGCGCATGATCTGCCGACGGACCGGGCAGACGTGCTGCTGGCCAGCGTGGCGCAGCACCGGGATGCCGCGCGTTCGGCGTTCGGGCTTCCGAGTGCAAGCATGGACCGCCATGACGCCGACATTACCGTCCCGGGCGCGCGCGTCGAGGAAGCTGTACGGGCCGAAGAAGCGCGCCGCCCTGAACCGGCGACCGAAGTGAATCCGCGCGAGCGGCGGATCCGTCGTCCCAACCTGCGCTGGTTCAGTTAGGGAGTTCTCAACTCCGAGTATGGAACCCCATACTCACAACGCCTTGCTTCGAACTCCGTTTCAGGACGGACACCAATTAGTTCTTGTGCCGGAAGGTGATGCGCCCGCGAGTCAGGTCGTAGGGTGAGACCTCGACCGTGACGCGATCGCCGGCGAGCACACGAATGCGATTGCGACGCATATTTCCCGCGAGCGTCGTCAGCACTTCGTGACCACTCGGAACGGTCACGCGAAAGGTGGCGTTCGGCAACAACTCCGTCACCGTGCCCTCCAGTTCGATCGCGTCCTGCTTCGACATGCCTGTCTCTCGCCAGCTCCGGTTGGGCGGTCGCGCCCGTCGCGTCCGCAACAGCGGTAAAATATGAACAGATCGCCGACAGGCCAGACCTCGGCGCCGTACGGCCCGGGAACCCCGGCGGTCCGCCGGTTTCTCGTGCAGTTGGCGGGACTCGGCGCCGTCGCGCGCGAACAGGTGGTCGCCCGCTATGCCGCCAGCTCACGCACGTCAGCCTACGCAGCCGCCGAAACCGCACTCGGCGACGCCATCGAGCGGTCGGGACGTACCGACGCCCGGGACGCGCTCGCCGGCCCGCTGCTGCAACTCGTCCGGCGCGCCGACGCCGCCGACAGCCCGGACGATGAACTCGCGGCACTGGACCCGATTGCCGAGCCGGCGCTTGCCGCACTGCTCGCCCTGATCGTGGCCGACCTGCTGCCTCGCGATACCGTGGCGCTGCTGTACGCTCCGTTCGACGACGTCATTCCGTACGGCACCGTCTGACGACCTTCCGATATCACGGGATCCTACGCGTCCAGCCGTGAGGTCCCGCGCTACGAAACCGTATCCGCCCGCGGCTCCGCCTCGAGCGTGAACCGCGGGATCGATGCGTCGAACGACGACCCGTCGTCGCGCACAAAGCGGTATGTGCCTTCCATCCAGCCACGCGTCGACTTCAGGACGCAGAACGAGCGATATTCGTGCACGTGTCCCGGCATGAGGTGCGGCTGCTCACCCACCACACCTTCGCCCTCGACAATCGTGTCGCCGGCCGCCTCGTCGTGAATCAGCCACCGGCGCGATCGCAGTTGCGCGGCCTGATCGCTGACGTTCTCGATGCGGATGTGATAGGCGAAGACAAACTGCGAGAGCACCGGATTCGACCGGTCGCGCAGGTATGTCGGGCGCACCGTGATGCGGATGCCGGACGTGATCCGATAGAAGTAGCGTGCGCGATCAGCGGACATCGGGGCCGGTGAGCGAAAGGGAAACCGGTGGACTCAACACGCCGACCCGGTTGAGGGAACGTACCGTCACGCGCGTGGCGGCGCGGCGGTCGGTGAGCGGAAACAGGGTCGTGCCGCCCGGCAGCACCGACGATGTCCATCCGCTGTCGGTGCGCACCTGCACCAGCCACTGCCATGGCATCACCGACTCCATCGTGCTCAGGACGACCGAGGGGACGCCGGCACGATCGGTGAGTCGCAGCGCCGGCGTGGGCGGTGCCGACACCGGCAGCCACGGAGTGGCCGGCGCCAGCGCGGCGTTCAGGTAGGGGCCCCGCACGAGTGAATCGTTCATGCTGCCCTGGTTGACCAGGAACGACTTCATCGAGAAATGCACGTTGCCGGTTGCACCGGGCTGCAGGCGCGTGACGCGAATCTGTTCGACCAGCTCACTCACCGGGAAGGCGCTCGAGCCCGTCCCGGCGGCCCGCGATGTGAAGTTTCCCGGCCACAAATGGCGCGCCCTCGTGTTCTCGGAGGCCCACCACTGCAGCAGCACCGGATAGGATTGCGCGGGTTTCGTCGTTGGCCAGTACAACTGCGGTGTGAAGTAGTCGAGCCAACCCTCGTTGAGCCACTTGCGCGCGTCCGCGTACAACTTGTCGTAGGCGTCGAGTCCGCGAATCTGCGCGGGGTATCCCGGTCGCCAGATACCGAAGGGGCTGATGCCGAAGCGCACCCATGGCTTCACCTTGTGAATGCCGTCGTGCAACTCGGACACCAGCAGGTCCACGTTGCGGCGGCGCCAGTCGGCGCGGCCGAGTGTGCCGCCATCGCTGCGATAGCGGTTGTAGCTGGTGGCATCCGGAAACGGGATTTCCCGGCCGCGGCGATCGTTCTCCGGATACGGATAGAAGTAGTCGTCCAGGTGCACGCCATCGATATCGTAGCGCGTCACGACATCGAGCACGACACGCAAGGTGCGGGCGCGCACCGCCGGCTCACCTGGATCCATCCACAGGTACCCGCCGTACTGCTTCACCAGCTTCGGATTGGTGCGCGAGATGTGCGTGACCGACATCGGCCCCGTGGTCCCGGTGTGTCGCGCACGATACGGATTGAACCACGCATGCAATTCGAGATTGCGCGCATGCGCCTCGCGCACCGCGAACTCCAGCGGATCCCAGAACGGATCGGGCGCCCGTCCCTGCACCCCGGTGAGATACACCGACCACGGCTCGAGCTTCGAGGCGTAGAACGCATCCGCCGCCGGTCGCACCTGGAAGATCACTGCGTTCAGCCTGAGCGCGGCGGCGCGATCGAGCAACGCGATGAGTTCCCGCTGCTGGTCGGCGGTGCTGAGCGTGCGCGACGACGGCCAGTCGATGTTGGCCACGGATGCCACCCATACGCCGCGAAACTCACGCGGCATCTCGGGCGCCGTCTCGCTCACCGCCGGACGCGCGGGCACGGTGCGCGCCGGTGCCGTGGGCGCTGGTGGCGTGCGCGGCGGAACCGGCACGGCACCAGTGTCAGTCGCTGACGCCGTGGTGGGTGGCGGGTCCACCACGATCACGGGACGGCACCGCGACACGACGACCACGCCAACGAGCGCGGTCGCCACGGTCCACGCGCGCCGCGTCCGTCGTGCGCGCCTGCTCACGCGCCCGCCGCCATCGCCGAGCCGGTCGCATTCATCCTGACGTCGCGCTCGGCCACCAGCAGGCGCAAGATGTCACCTGCACGTTGCGCGGCTTCCGCGATGCGCGCGGGCGACTGGATGAACGAAATACGGAAGAACCCTTCCCCGCCCTCACCGAAACCGGAGCCGGGCAGCACGATGACACCCGCCTCTTCACGCAGGCGGTCGGCGAACTCCTTGCTCGCGATGCCCTCCGGCAACGGCATCCAGAGATACATGGTGGCCTTCGGTGTGTCGGCCGAAAAACCGTTGGCACGAAACGCGCGCACGGCCGCATCCCGGCGTTCCTGGAATGCCACCAGGTTGCGTGGCACGAACTCCGCCCAGCTCTCCAGCGCGGCGACGCCCGCGGCCTGGATCCCCATGTACTGGCCCGTGTCGGTGAACGCCTTGACCTTCGCCAGTGCCGATGCGATGTCCGGCCGCGCCACCGCCCAGGCGCAGCGCCAGCCGGTCATGTTGTAGGTCTTCGACAGCGAGTGGAACTCGATGGCCACATCGCGCGCGCCGTCGATCTCGAAGATGCTGGGCGGCACATAGCCGTCGAAGCCCATCTCCGAGTACGCGTTGTCGTACACCAGCAGGATGTCACGCTCGCGACACACCCGCACCACGCGCTCGAGATAGTCGCGCGGCGCGATCGCGGCCGTGGGGTTGTTCGGGTAGTTCAGGTACAGTACGCGCGTGCGCGCCAGCACGTCGGCCGGAATCTCGTCGAGGTCGACCAGGAAATTCGTGCGCGGCCTCAGCGCATACACATACGGCTGCGCATCGCTGAGCAGTGTGCCGCCCAGGTACGCCTGATACGCCGGCTCCGGAATGATCCCGATATCGCCCGGCCCGACGAACGCAAACGCCACGTGGGCGAGTCCTTCCTTGCTGCCAAGCAGCGGCACGACTTCGGTGAACGGATCGAATCGCTGGCCGAAGCGCCGTTCCATCCACGCCACGATCGCCTCGCGAAACGGCACGTAGCCCAGGCCGAAGCCATAGCGCTGCATCGCGGGCACCTCGGCCGCACGCTGCAACGCCGCAACGGCAGCCGGTGGTGGTGCGAGATCGGCGTCACCGGCCCCGAGGTCGATGACGTCCACGCCGGCGTCGAGCAGCGCCTTCTTGCGCGCCGGGATGTGCGCCAGCGGATACGCGGGAAATCCGGCGAAGCGCGCGGACAAACGTGGCATGACAGGCAGTCAGGACGTGGGCGGATTGAACGACCCGTGCTGGGCGTCGATCCAGCTCAGGTGATACGCGGGGTCTTCGATGTGCGTTGCCGCCTTCGCCACGCGCAGGGGCTTGAAGCTGTCCATCATGACCGCCAGCTCATTGGTGTACTTGGCGCCGATGGATGCTTCGGTGCGTCCCGGATGCGGGCCGTGAGGCAGGCCGTCGGGATGATGCGTGATGGAGCCGTACTCGATGCCCTTGCGGCTCATGAACTCGCTTGAGGCGTAGAACAGCACTTCGTCGGAATCGACGTTGCTGTGGTTGTACGGCGCCGGCACGGCCTCGGGATCGAAGTCATACGGACGCGGACAGAACGAGCAGATCACGAACCCGTCGCCCTGGAACGTCTGGTGCACC
>CAZPON010000057.1:0-13336 GCA_964588045.1 uncultured Gemmatimonas sp. | reverse complement strand
GTTCACGTTGATCAGCACGAGGCCGATCTTGCGCAGTTCCGGTTCCAGCGACGTCTGGATGCGATGCAGGAAGCCCTCGCGATCACGATTGATCTCCTCGATGCTCATGGACGCGATGACCTGACGCAACTGCCCGAAGATGATGTCCTGCGCCTGCCGCTTGATCATGTCGTGCGTCAGCCCGAGGAGCCGGATGGCGGCGTTCTGCCGCACGACTTCTTCGGTGCCGATGGCGACGGTGAATACACTCGGCACCGCCACGCGGATGTTCTCGAGCGAGAGGGCGTCCTTGAGCGGGATGTCGATCTGGATCGGCTCGAGCGACAGGTACGCGAATTCCTGGATCACCGGCCAGACGAACGTACCGCCGCCGGAGATGCAGCGGGCCGCGCCATCGCCCGATACGCGCCCCGATATGACCAGCACGCGGTTCGCGGGACAGCGCTTGTATCGCGTGACGAACAGGAACGCGAGACTGACCACCAGGGCGAGCCCCAGCGCCGGCGCCACCAGCGTCAGCGGCACACTTCCCAGCAGGTCATTCACGGCGGCGCTTTGCAGCAGCAAGCTAGGCATCACGGGTTCCGTCCTCGAGTATTCGTGGTTGTGTGACAACGATGACCGTCGCGGGTGCGATCGAATCGATCACCAGCACGCGCGCACCCGTGGGGATGGCGTCTTCGGGTGTGATCGCGTCCAGCTCCATCAGGCGTTCCTGAATCTCGATGTGAATCTTTCCGGTGCCGCTGCGCTGCGCCGGAATGCTCAGGTACACCTCGCCCGACTTCCCGACGGCGTTCGCCAGCCGAAAGGTCTGGTCGCTTTCCAGGCGTTGCATGCCGCGCATCGCGACCGCAATGCCGATGGCCGCCGCCACTCCGGCAACCGCCCCCATCACGATCGCAACGATGGCCGGCAGCCCGAGCCGCATGCCCGCGAGCCCGCCGACGCCAAAGAACGCGACGCCCGCCGACACGGCGCGCAAGCTGAAGAGCCGCAGCCCCTCGCTGATCGGACCGTGGCCCAACTCCCCGTTCGTCGTGTCATGCTCGAAGCCCAGCAGCGACGCGCCAAGCTGCAGCACGACAATGCCGCCGCCCAGGAGCAGGCAGATCCAGAAAACCGACGTCATTGCGGCGATCGAGCGCTTCCCAGCCGCTCCAGCAACACGCCCAGTTGGCGGATCTCCTCGCCATAGCGCGCCCAGTCGCCCTGGCGCTGCGCGTCGAGAGCGGACTGGTAGTGTTGTTGTGCCTCACGGATCATGGCACGGGTCGCAGCATCGACCCCCTCGCCGGGTGTCGTCGCCGGACGCGGCGGCGCGGCGCTGTCGGCAGCCACCACGGTGGTGCGCTGGGAATCGACGCGGCCACCGAACATGTCCGACAGCGCGGCATCCAGCGTTTCGCGCATGATCACCTGGTTCTGGTAGGCCACGACCACGCGCTTCAGCTCCGGGATCATGCCACCATCGGCTTGCAGGTACATCGGCTGGACGTACAGCAAGGCTTCGTCGATCGGAATGACGAGCAGGTCACCGCGAATGACCTGTGAGCCGCGCTGATCCCACAGCGACACCTGCCGCGCGATCTCGGTGTCCTGGTTGATGCGGTTCTCGATCTGCCGCGGGCCGAAGACGAGACTCTGCCGCGGAAACCGGTACACGCGCAGCTTGCCGTAGTGCTCCCCGTCGTTCCGCGCGACCATCCAGGCCGCCAGGTTGTCCTTGCCGCGCGGCGTGAATGGGGCCATGTAGATGAACTCGGCCGTCGGCTCGTCGGGAAGCCGCATGATGATGTGGCGCATGAACGGCACCGCCTGGTCATTCCGTGACACGACGGGAATCTGCCATTCGTCCTCGCGATTGTAGAACGTGGCCGGCGTGTTCATGTGGTAGGTGACGTATCGTACCGTCTGCGCGCGGAACAGGTCATCCGGATACCGCAGGTGTGCACGCAAGTCGGCCGGCATGCTGTCGAGTGGCAGGAACACGCCGGGGAACACCTTGGCCCACGTCTGGATCAGCGGATCGGCCGGCTCGGCGACGTACGGCCGCATCGTACCGTCATGCGCGTCGATGATGAGCTTGACGCTGTTGCGGATGTATGCGGTGCCATCGACCGAGCGAAAGGCGTAGGGATATCGGCTGGTGGTGGTGTAGGCGTCCATGATCCAGTGCAGCGAACCGTCCACGGCGATCACCATGTACGGATCGCGATCGAAACGCAGGAACGGAAAGGCCTTCCCGGCGCGGTCGACGATATTGCGATGGTAGAGGATGCGGCTCTCCGCGCCGATATCGCCCGACAGCAGGATTTTCGACGAGCCGAAGTGCGCGGCAAGGACAGCGCGGCGGAGCATCCCGCCCACCCGCACGCCGCCCTTGCCGTCGTACGACCGATAGATGTTCTCGTCGCCGGACGGATAGTCGAACTCCTTCTGCTTCGTGTTCACGAACACGAACGCGTCGGTCAACTCGCCGTAGTAGATCTGCGGGCGCGAGACCTTCAGGTTGCCGGTGGTCGCCGGGGGCAGGTCCTTCACGAACAGCACGGGCAGCCCTTCGGTCGTGACCTGGTTCACCGGGCTCAGCGTGAGCCCCATGCCGTGCGTGAACGTCAGGTGCTCGTTGATGAACGTCCGCGTCGGCAGCGACGCCGAGTTGAGTTCGCGCGGAGCGAGCAGCACTTGCCGGTAACGCCCGTCGATCCAGTAGCGATCGTCGTCCACGTTCACGAAGTCGTAGTACGTGCGGATCTCCTGCAACTGGCCGAATGTGCGCAACAGCGGTTCGCGATCCCACAGGCGCACATTGTCGATCGTGGCGGCGTTCGCGCGCAGCGTGGCCAAGGTCAGGTTGGCTTCGCCGCCGATATCCCGCACCTCGACGTCGTCGATGCCCCACGCCCGTCGCGTGGCTTCGAGGTGGTGCGCCAGGTACGGTTCTTCGCGCGTCAGCTCGGTCGGCGCCACCACGAACTTCTGGATGGCGGCCGGGGCAAGGACGCGGCCGATCACCGACACGCCGACGTATCCGGCCAGCGCGAGGCCGGCGTAGAATCCGAACTGCCGACGTGCGCCGCCCGCCAGCACGACGAGCGCGGCAACGAGCGCCGCCGCCGTCGCGGCCCGAAGCGCCGGCAACGTGGCGTGCAGGTCCGTGTAGCTGGCGCCAACCAACGGGCCAGTCGTCGAGAACAGCAGGCTGGCCGCATCCACAAACCAGAGTTGCGCCGCCCAGGTCAGAAACAGGGCGGCCAGCACAACCGACAGGTGCGTACCGGCAGACGGCTCGATGCGCAGTCGTTGCGGCAGCAGCACGATGTCGCCACGCACCAGATAGACCAGCGCGACCATCACGAACAGCAGGCCCAGCAGGCTGCTCAGGAATGCGAGCAGGGCCGACAGTGCCGGCAGCGTGAACACGTAGTAGGCGATGTCGCGCCCGAAGATCGGATCGCTGACGCCAAAGGCCGTCTGGTTTGCGGCGGACAGCAGCACATCCCAGAGTCCGCTGGCACTCAGGCCAAGCACGAGCGCCACGCCGATCGCCGCCATCCGTGTCAGTGACTTCACCCGGGACCCGACATCGATGGTCACATCACCTTGCGCGGTGCGCAGCTTGATCCCCACGGCATCGGGCGTGACGCCGCGCTGGGCAAACGCCAGGTTGAGGTGCACCACGGCGCCGGCCACAAGGGCCACCGTGGCGAACAGCAGGATCTGGGTGGTGATGGTGCGGGTGAACAGCACCTGAAATCCGATTTCGCGGAACCACCACAGGTCGACCACCAGACCCATGGATACCGGAAGCAGGATCAGCGCGAAGACGCCAATGGCGGCGATGAAGATGGCGGGGTTGGGTCGACGGAGAGCCACGGCTACCTCGGGAGTGACAGGTCGCGCATCGGTGCCCGGATGCGTGCTGCTTGCAGCTCCTGAACTATACGGCACAACACGCTGGACAAGTTCTCGCAGGGCCGGCAAGTTTTTCCGACTTGCGGGATTCCTGTCTTAACCACGGAGGCAATCATGGGCCTCGGACGAAAGATCGCGATCGGCGTTGGCGGCCTCCTGGGCCTGCTCGTCGTCGGCGGTGGGTGCGGGTACCTCTGGGCGTCCAGTTCGGCGGGCACGAAGCTGGCCGCCACGCATGACGTGCATCGGGTCGACTTCCCGATTCCATTTCCGCTCACCGAAGAGGAGCTGACGGCGCTTCGCGCCGAGCGAAGCGCGATGTCGCCGAAGCCGGCCAGGGGGACGGACGTGCTCGCCGGTCTCGACCTGAACGCCATTGCCAACGAGCGCGCCGTCGCGCGCGGGAAGCATCTGGTCGAGTCGTTCTACGGTTGCCCCGAGTGTCATGGAGCAGACTTTGGCGGTGGTGTCATGGTTGACGACCCGGCCATCGGCCGTATCCTGGGCCAGAATCTCACGCTCGGCACCGGCTCCCGCACACTCCAGTACACGGCGGCCGACTGGGACCGCATTGTGCGCCACGGTGTGAAACCGGATGGCACGGGCTCGCCGATGCCGTCGAAGGACTTCTTTGCCATGTCCGACCAGGAACTCTCGGACGTCGTGTCGTACATCCGCTCCATGCCGCCGGTCGACAAGGAAGTACCGCCGGTCGCCCTGGGTCCGCTGGGCAAGGTGCTGTTGGCCGCCGGGCAGCTCGTGCTGTCGGCCGATGTGCACCCCACCAAACACGTTGTCGAGCATGCGGCAATCCCGCCCGCAGCGGTAGCCGATGCGACCTTCGGCAAGCACCTCGCGCAAACGTGCACCGGCTGCCACGGCGACAATTTCTCCGGCGGCCCGATCATCGGTGGCCCGCCGGACTGGCCACCGGCCGCGAACCTCACGCCCACCGGGCTGGTCGACTACACGTACGAGGACTTCGTGCGCGTGCTTCGCGAAGCCAAGCGCAAGAACGGTGCGGATGTCCTCGAACCGATGGCCACCATGACGAAGTTTGCGAAGAACATGACCGAGGTCGAGCTGCAGGCGTTGTGGGCGTACATCAAGGACTTGCCGCCGACACCGACCCGCAAGTGACGCGCGGACCCAGGACGTTCCCACGCACGCTGCTCACCGTCTCGCTTGCGGCCGGCCTGCTGGGTGCGCGCACGGCCGGCGCGCAGGCGGCTCCGGCACAGGCGCCGCCCCGGCAGACGCAGGCCGACGACTACACGCGCTACGAATTGCTGGCGCCGGGGTCCGGCAAGTTCCGGATCCTGTACGACGTGACGGCCACGACGCCGGGCGCGACGCACTTTTTCAATGCGATCCGCTCCGGCTCGGTGGCCACCGACGAACGCGTCTTCGACCGGGCCACCGGCAAGCCACTCGCCTTCGAGGTGGTGGGCGCGGCGTCGGCGCGCGCCGGTGGCATGCGCGTATCGGACAGCACGCAGCAGTACATCCGCGTGACCCTCGCGCACCCGGTGCCGGCGGACGGCGGCGAGGCGCGCGTACTGATCGACAAGACGTACGAAGACGCGAAGAGCTATTTCGTGGACGGCGAGGTCATCGTGTTCAACCGGCCGCTCGGCATCAAGCGCAATGCCGTGGTGCTGCCGAAGGGCTACGAACTCGTGTCGTGCAATTATCCCTCGCAGGTGCTGCAGGAAGCCGACGGCCGCATCGCCATCAGCTTCTGGAACGCCACGCCGGCCGAGGCGCCGCTGATCTTGCGTGCACGACCCGTGACGGGGTTGTCGGCGGCACCGTCGGCCGTCGCGAACCGGCTGAGTGAGCGGGCCGTCCAGTCGCGCGAGATCGTGTACTTCCTGCAGCAGCCCGAAACGCATGCGTTCGATCTCTACCACGACTACACGGAAACGCGTGCCGGCGTCGGCTATTACGTGAATGTCGTGCGGGCAGGGAGTGCGGTGTCGAAGCCCTCGGCGCGCAATCTCGACACCGGCGAGTCGTTGCCCTTCGAGATCCTCAAGGGCGACGAGATCACCAAAGCGAATGTCGGCGTGACCAACGTGACGCCCACCACCGAGGCGGTGGTGTTTCGCTTCCCGGCCGTCGCAGCGGGCGCGTCAGCACGCGTGCGCATGTCGGAGACGTACACCGACTCGGTGCGCTATCGGGTGGTGAACGACGAGCTGGTGTGGGACCGGTCGTTCGGGCGTCCGGCCAATGCGGTGGTGTTGCCGGCCGGCTGGGTGCTCACCAACAGCTCGATCCCGGCAACGGTGACGACGATGCCCGACGGACGCGTGCGGCTCGATTTCATCAATCCGCGGCCGGACGAGATCGCAACCGTCATCACCGCGCGCCGGCGAACGGCGCGGTAGCGAGGCGAAGCGCGACGGATTTCAGTCGATGAAGATCAGCTTCAGCCCGTGTTTTTGCGCGAATTGTCGCGCGTTGGTTTGCACGGTCTGAAACTCGGTCCCGGTCAGGGCCTCCTTCGATCCGTCGGCGAAGCGCTTGGGATCCTTCCCGGAGATGAACAGCATCGAGCATCCGCCGGAAAACGTCAGCTTGTCGAACAGGTGCGCTTCGAACAGCAGGTCCTTCTCGCCGGTGTCCATCAGTTGTCCGTCGCGCAGGCAGCTGGCCAGCAGCGCGGTGCGAAGCAGCGGATTCGCCTTGAGGAAGGCCGCACCGAGCAGATCGTAGCTGAGCTGGTCATCGGCGCTGACGTTCTTGCCTTCCATCACGCCGAAGGTGTCACCGGCAAAATACAGCGCGTCGCGCTTGAACTTGTCCGAGAGCACGAGGAAGCTGTGCCCGTAGTCGGTGCACGCGCCATGCGGCCGACGCCCGTAGTTCAACGCGGCGAAGATCTGCTTGGTCTTCGGGTCGAATTGCAGGTTGGTTGCCGTCAGCTCCGCGCCGGTCTTCGTGAGCGCGCCGGTGGCCATTCTCAGCACGGCATCGTTGACGCCGCGCGCATTCGGCCTCAGCCCCCGGACCGGCGGCGCCGACGCGGCACCCTTGATCGAGTAGTTGGTGGCCACGCTGTTCGGGCCGGTGTACGCGAACTGGCTGTCCACCATGCTCCTGGGAAACGTGGCCTTGTCGTCAGCCGCGGCGCGCAACCCGGCGGGATTCTTGGGATCGCTGTTTCCCAGGCGCATGACGCCGTCCGAGCCGACCGCGCGCTCGTACATCTGCGTGTACGTGTCGTACGTGTTGGGACGCGCGAACCATTTCCAGGCGTCGAGGTTGATCGTGAGCGGCGCAGTCTGCAGGCGGCCGGTCATGTGCTCGAAGGCCTCCTGCAGCTTGGCCTTGCTGGCCTTCCGCAGCGATGGCTCGGCGTTGCGCAAGGCGTCACACGTGGGCACGAAGAGTTTCGTGATCGCGTTCTGGTTGACGCTCCTGATGCGCGCGTTCACGAAGGCGTGCTGCACGGCCTGAACCCTGGAGTAGGGGCTCCAGGTGGTTGTCTTCTCGTCGCCGGGTGGCATGTGTCTTTGTCGCCTCAGGTTGTGAACGATCGTTCGCCGCTCGCCAGCATGTGCGATCCGCAGCATGTGGCGATCCCTAACGTGCGGTCAGGGGCGGATTGTGGCAACTGGATGCAGTCGCATTGCCCAGCGCTCCCTGAGCCTCAGCGCCTCCTCGTACAGCTCCCGATCGGCACCCGCATCGCGAAAAATCTCCAGCGCGACGCTCGACGAGACGACGCCGGGCTGCAGGTGCATCGCTTCGCGGGAATCCTCGCGCGTGAACCGCACGAGTTGCAGCGCGTCGAAGCAGTCTGACAGGGCGCCAACGAGCTCCTGCTCGTGGGTCGTCACCACCACACGGCCGTTCGCGCGCGCGCCAGACGTCCGCACCAGCCGCCTGAGGCTGGCCTCGGCGATCGCCAGCCGATCGACGGTGCCCGTGCCGGTCAACGGTTCGTCAATGAGCACGAGTCGATTCATGCCCTGCGGGTTCATGACCAGCTCGACGAGCCGGTCGATTTCGACGCGGAAGTAGCTGACGCCGCGCGCCAGGTCGTCACTGCGACTCATCATGGTGATCGGACGCACGCTCGGACCCGTGAAGGATTCCGCTGGACAGGCATCCAGGCAATGCGCCAGGACCGTGGCAACACCGAGTGACCGAAGCAGGGTACTCTTGCCAGACATATTCGCGCCCGTGATCGCCAGCCCGCGATCTGCCGAGAGAGTGACATCGATGGCAATGGGACGTGTCAGCATCGGATGCCACATGCGCTCGATACGCGTGGGACCCTCGTCCCTGAAGTCGGGCACACACCATTGATCCTTGCCCGCCGTCAGTTCATGCACTGCGAGCGCGATCTCCACCTCGCCAACCCAGAAGGCGATCGCACGCAGCGTGACCGCCTCTTGCCGCATCAGCAGTCGATAGCGAACGAGAAAATTCAGGTCGACAAGAAACAGCAGGTTGAGATACTCGAGCATCGATCGCCCGATCTCGCCGTCGCCGAGCGCATCGCGCTGCGCCAGGCGCGCCAGGCGACGCACACGTTGAAGTCGCCGGGCTGCGACACCCAGTCGTGACGCCGCTTCGGTCTGGCCAATCCCGTCGATACCCGAGAGCCGGTCGAACCTCTCCAGCAGATGAACGACGTCCTTCACCGACGTGATGGCCAGCGACGTATCACGAGTGAAGGCGGCCCCCAGAAAGACATTCGCCATCGCCAGGACGACAGCGACGACCAACGCCAGCGGCTGAACGACGCCAACCAGCAGCGCACACAGCATCAGCACCGCCAGTGTCGTTGCGATGCCATGCAGCCACCGAGGGGTCGCGCTGCCCGGCTCCAGGGAGGACCAGAGGGTGCGCCCGAGATCAGGCGGCGAGGAGGCCAGGATCTCGCGAATGGCTGTTCGCCGGGAATCACGCTGCGACAGCAGGTCCCTGAGCCTGCCAAGGTGCGGATCAGTCTTCCACCCTGCGAATTGGCGCAGGCGCGCGTGGGCCACCTGCCGACCAAGGAGGGTCCGCAACGGAATCGCGAAACTCAGGATCTCGTCGAGATGCAGGTCATGCCACGTGCTGGTCGACAAGCCGGCGCTGGTATCTGTCGGGATGCCACTGCGCCACGCATGTCCGGTGTCCTCTGGAGTGGCACCTCGCCCTTTGTATTCGGGTGGTGGATCACTCTTCGCATCCGTGCCCTGGCTGCGGGCGTACGGAGACGACTGGGCCTTCGTGGCCCGCCGCTGCCGGCGACGTTCGCTCACCTCGGCTGTGAGCGCGTGAAGCACAAGAAGAGACTTCATGCGGCGACCAGTATGGTGAAATGCTGCTTGAACGCGATGGCTGGCGAGGCCTGCCTCGGAATCTGGCAAATAGTCGCACTCCGCACCAATCTTCGCGTGCACGGACGGGCGCGACCACGCGCCTTGCCCAACTCCGCGGTCCGCCCCGATATTGAGGCATGGATGCACTGCTGGCCCGTCAGCTGGATCGTATTCGCGCCATGAGCGCGGACGAGAAAGTGCGCATAGCGGAGGCACTCTGGATCGAGGCACGTGACATCACGGCCGCCGGCGTGCGCGCGCGACACCCGGAATGGTCGGACGAAGAGGTCGCCTCGCAGGTACGGGAGCTGATGGGTGGCGCTCGCACCTAGCCTCGTCGGATTGTTCATTGCGCCGCTCAATCGCGCGAATGTCGAGTATGTCGTCACCGGTGGATTGGCCGCCATCGTGTATGGACACCCACGACTGACCCAGGACATCGACCTGGTGATCCGGCTCGGACCTGCCGACGCAGCAGCCTTCGTCGCGCTGTGGCCACCGGATCTGTTCTACTGCCCCCCGACCGAGGTGATCGAGCAAGAGCACCAGCGCCTGTCGAACGGCCATTTCAACGTGATTCATGCGGAAACGGCGATGCGCGCCGACGTCTACCTTGCCGGTGCGGACTCCCTGCAGGCATGGGCGCTCGCGCACGGCGTGGAACGAATGATTCAGGGCGAGCGTGTCCGGTTCGCACCGATCGAATACGTCATCGTGTACAAGTTGCGCTACGCAGACATGGGCGGGTCGGATCGTCATTTACGCGACATCGCGCGTATGCTCGAAGTCAGCCGCGCGCAGATCGATGCGCCGACCCTCGCTTCCTGGATTGCGCACTTCCACCTGGAGGCGCAGTGGCAGCGCGCACAGGCATTGGTGGGACACGAGTAGCGATCGCCAGGCTCACGGCCGGCTGAACACCGCGCCGTGCGGAACACCTTTCGCGCTGCCGCCGTGCGGCCACGCCTTGTTGTCCATCCGGAAGCCGGGAACCGTGGCGCCGTCGTCACGGAATCGCGTGTCGAGTGCAAGCCGGCCGGTTGTCGCATCGAACCGCAGCAGTTGTACCGTGTGCTGCATGGACGCGTAGCCGGTCACCACCACGCGCGAGTGGTCCGATGACACGGCGATCCAGTGCGGCACGTCGGTCGAATCGAATGACACGCGACTCACCTCCTTCGGCGCCCTCGGATCGCTGATATCGAGACTCACCACGGCGCTCCACGCAGGGACCGTCACGAGATAGTAGTGCCCGACAATCACCGGAATGGCGCAACTGGTGCCGTCCTTCTGCGGGAACGCGCTCACCTGTGTCGCCGTGGGCGCGTCACTGTCGAGGCCTTCCACAAGAAACAGCCCGCAACTGAATGTCGAAACGAGCAGGGTACGCCCGTCTTCCAGGAGCCTCGGCTCGGCGGTCAACACGCCATTCGGGCCGGGCAGCGTGATGCTGGTGAGCAACTGGCGATCGGAAAGCCGCCACACTTGCAACGTGCGCGACGGCTCGAAGAAGTCCTTCTCCATATCGGTGGATGTCGTGACGATGCGATCGAGCGCCGGCACGATGCTCGCACTGTACACGCGCAGTCCCGTGTCTGCGCCGGGTGAATCGGCCGACGCCGAGTGCACGGGTACGCCACTCGGCGTCAGCTCCACCAACCCACCGGCGCGCATCGAGCGCTCCGTGTGCTGCATCTGGAACGTCGCGAGCACGTTGCCGCCGGGCAGCCGCAGGAACGAGTGCGGGTGCGTGTAGCCGTCGACATCACCGAACTCGCCGACAATGCGAGGCGCGTCGGGCGTAGTCAGGTCGAAAATGAACGTCTTGCCGGAACCGAAGCCGTTGGCGAACAACTGGCGGTCGGCGGGAAGCTCGTGCTCCGTGTGGTGCGGATAGTTCATCACACCGGGCGCGGGCAGCGTCGTGACCAGCCGACCGTAGCGCGCCGTGTCGGTGGCGCCCGCCGTGACATCGAGGACAGCGAGGAAATCCGGCTGCGTCGTGTCGGCCGACGCCGTCCACAAATAGAGATACTCGCGAGTGGACGCCTCATGCCCGGGAGTCCGGTCACAGGCGAGAAACAGGAAAGCGGCCGCGACGACGTACAGGCGGGTCATGGTGCTCCGGGATGGTCGGGGGATTGGCACGACGAGGGCGCGCCCGGCAGTTAGCCTATAGCATGGCCCGCATGGGACCCCCACCGCCAGTCCGATCCGTCCGCGAGCGCTTCGGCGCGATGCGTCACGTCGTGCCGCTGTTCGGGCTCGTGTGGCGCACCAGTCGCGTGCTCACACTCGCGACCATGCTCGTGCGCCTCGTACGCGCGCTGCTGCCGGTCGTCACGCTCTACGTCGGCAAGCTGATCATCGACGAGGTGATCGCCAAGGCCGCGCTGCCGAACGCACCGACCACGTTCACGGACTGGATGTCCAGCGGCCTGCTCGATCGCGCGCTGTGGCTCATCGCCGCCGAGTTTGGCCTTGCCATCGCGTCCGACCTGGCCGGCCGCGCCGGGTCGCTGTTCGACATGATGCTGGGCGCGCAGTTCTCGATTGCCACCAGTGTGCGGCTCATGCAGCACGCCGCCACGCTCGACCTCGAGCAGTTCGAGGACAGCGAACTGCAGGACCGGCTCGAACGGGCGCGCACCCAGGCGTCGTCCGGACTCGGCGTGCTCGGCCAGGTATTCGGCCAGGTACAGAACCTCATCACCATCCTCAGCTTCGGCGCCGGTATGGCCGTGTACACACCGTGGCTGATCCTGCTGCTGCTGGTTGCGCTGGTGCCCGCCTTCATCGGCGAGGCGTACTTCAACGCCCGCGACTACGCGCTGCAGTGGTCGCGGGCGCAGGAACGACGGCAGCTCGAGTACCTTCGCCAGACCGGCGCGAGCGTCGACACGGCGAAGGAAGTGAAGATCTTCGGGCTCAACGATTTCCTCATCGATCGCTTTCGCGCGCTGTCGACGGATTTCTACCGCGTGAACAGCCGCCTCGCGCGACAGCGCATGGGATGGATGGGACTGCTCACCACCATCGGCACCACCGGCTACTACGCGGCGTATGCGTTCATCACCTGGCGCACACTGGCCGGCCAATTCACCATTGGCGACCTGACATTCCTGGCCGGCTCGTTCCGGCGGCTGAGCGGCCTGCTGGAATCCCTGCTGATCGGCTTCTCGTACACGGCCAGCCAGGCGCTCTATCTCGACGACCTGTTCTCGTTCTTCTCCATTCAGTCGGCCATCCACTCACCACCGGACGCGCGCCGCATTCCCCGGCCGTTCACGAGCGGCGTGGTGTTCGAGGATGTCGGATTTCGCTACCCCGGTGCGGAGCGGTGGGCGGTGCGTCATCTCACGTTCACGCTGCACGCCGGCGAGACGCTCGCGCTCGTGGGCGAGAACGGCGCCGGAAAGACGACGCTGGTGAAACTGCTGGCGCGCCTGTACGACCCCGACGAAGGGCGCATCCTGCTGGATGGTCACGACCTGCGCGAGTACGATCTCGACGACCTGCGCGCCAACATCGGCGTCATCTTCCAGGACTTCGTGCGCTACAGCCTGAGCGCCGCCGAGAACATCGCCGTGGGCCGCATCGAGGCGCGCGAAGACCTCGCGCGCGTGAAGGCCGCCGCCGAGCGCAGCCTGGCCGACGAAGTCATCGAGGGCCTGCCCGGCGGATACAACCAGCTTATCGGCAAGCGCTTTCGTACCGGTGTCGACCTGTCAGGCGGCGAGTGGCAGAAGGTGGCCATTGCGCGGGCCTACATGCGCGACGCGCAACTGCTCATCCTCGACGAGCCCACCGCGGCACTCGACGCCCGCGCCGAGTTCGAAGTGTTCCAGCGCTTCAAGGAACTGAGCGCCGGCAACACCAGCGTGCTCATCTCACACCGGTTCTCGAGTGTGCGCATGGCCGACCGTATTCTCGTGCTCGCCGACGGGCATGTGGAGGAATCGGGCACACACGAGCAGCTCATGGCGAAGGGCGGTCGCTACGCCGAGTTGTTCGAGCTGCAGGCCGCTGGTTATCGCTAGCTGGGTAAGCACTTGGTGTACACGCAGCTCGTGCACAGCGCTGCGGCGTTC
>CAZPON010000056.1:6881-13427 GCA_964588045.1 uncultured Gemmatimonas sp. | reverse complement strand
GGCCACGATCGGGCAGAAGGTGATCGCGCGCGAAACGGTAAAGCCGATGCGCAAGGACGTGCTGGCCAAGTGCTATGGCGGCGACATCTCGCGCAAGCGCAAGCTCCTGGAGAAGCAGAAGGAAGGCAAGAAGCGCATGAAGCAGGTGGGCAGCGTGGAGATTCCGCAGGAAGCGTTCCTCGCCGTGCTGCAGGTCGACTGAGCCGACCCCGGCGCCGTGGTCTCTGCCGTCATCCAGACCGCCTTCCTCGGCGACATGATCCTCACCACGCCGCTGCTGACACGGCTCGCAGCGGCCGGTCCGGTTCATGTGGTCGCGACGCCGGCCAACGCGGGGATTCTCGCGAACCATCCGGCGGTCGCGTCGGTGATCGTGTTCGACAAGCGGGGCGCCGATCGCGGGCTGCGCGGCCTGCAGCGTGTGGCGGCCGCGTTGCGCGCGACCGGTGCGACGTGCGTGTACCTGGCGCAGGGATCCGTGCGCAGCGCCGCCATTGCGCGGTTGGCGCGCATTGCAGAGCGCGTGGGGTTCGACAATTCGCCGGGGCGTGTGTTCTGTACGCGACGGGTGCATTTCGATGCGTCGCTGCATCACGCACAGCGGCTGTGGCAACTGGCATCGCCGCCGGGCGAGCCGCAAACGATTCCCGCGGTGCGCCCGTCGCTGTTTCCGTCGCCCGCCGATGTAGCGCAGGTGGATGCGCTGCTGGCCGAGCATGGCGTGCAGGCGGACCAGCCACTGATCGCGCTGGCGCCGGGCAGTGTGTGGGCCACGAAGCGCTGGCCGTCGTTCGATGCCCTCGCCGCCGGCATCGCTGAAGACCCGCAACTGCAGCATCACCGCGTCGTGGTGCTTGGTGCGGCGAACGATGCACCGCTGGCGGTGGCGATCCGTGATGTGGTGCAGCAGCACGGCGGCGCACCGGTTGTCGATGCGACGGGGCGGCTGTCGCTGCTGGCCTCGGCGGCGCTGATCGCGCGCGCGCGCGTGCTCGTCACGAACGATTCGGCGCCGCTGCACCTCGCGTCGGCGATGAACACGCCGACGATCGCGTTGTTCGGCCCCACGATTCCGGGCTTTGGGTTCGGCCCGCTGGCGACGCGTCAGGTCATGCTCGAACAGGAAGGCCTGGCGTGCCGCCCGTGCCATGCGCACGGCCCGCAGCAGTGCCCGCTCACGCACTGGCGCTGCATGCGTGACCTGGCCGCGGCGCGGGTGCTGGCGCAGGTGCAGGGCCTCGCCTCGGACCGATAGCGGCCGCTATCTTTGCCCATGCCCAAGAACCAATTCATTGTCGGTGTCGACCTCGGTGGCACCAATATCGTCGTGTGCGCCATGTCAGCCGATGGGTCGGCGCAACACGGCCTGCACTCGGAACCGACACGTGCCGACGAAGGCACCGATGCCGTCATCGGACGCATGGCGCGCATGGTGAACGAGACGGTGGCGGTGACGATGCGCGAGACCGGCGTGTCGCGCGAGGCGTTTCGCGGCGTCGGTGTCGGCGCACCGGGCCCGCTCGACCGCGAAGCGGGCATCGTGCTGGTGGCGCCCAATCTCGGGTGGCACATGGTACCGTTGCGCGATCGCATGACCGAGCTCACCGGCCTGCCGGCAGCGCTCGACAACGATGCCAACTGCGCAACGTACGGCGAATGGTGGATCGGCGCGGCGAAGGGCGGGCGCAATGTCATCGGCATCACGATCGGTACCGGCATCGGCGGCGGACTGATTCTCGATGGCAAGCTGTATCACGGGTCGAGCGACATGGCCGGCGAGATCGGGCACACGACCATCGACCAGACCGGACGGCGCTGCGGCTGCGGCAACTACGGCTGTCTCGAGGCGTATGCGTCGGGCAACGCGATCGCCGAGCGCGCGCGCGAGGCATTGTCGTTCGAGCCAGAGTCGATCCTTCCGGGCATGGTGGGCGGTGATGTGTCGCGCATCACCGCAGCGACCGTGTTTGCCGCCGCGAACCAGGGCGACGCGGTGGCCACCGAAGTCGTGCGCGACACCGCGCGGTTCCTCGGCACCGGGCTCGCCAACCTGCTGAACATCTTCAATCCCGATGTCGTGGTGATTGCGGGTGGCGTCACGCAGGCGGGTGAAGCGCTGTTCGGACCGCTGCGGGCGGAGGTGCGCCGCCGTGCGTTCAAGCCCGCGGTCGAGGCGTGCTCGATCGTGCCAGGGACGCTGCCGGGAACGGCCGGCGTGGTCGGCGCCGTGGCGGCGTTCATCGCCCAGCACGGTCCCTGAGTCACACGAGTCACCAATGACGTCCGCCGTCCCGTCGCCGCCCACGCGCGCCAGGAAGCGCGTCGGGATCATCGGCTCGTTTGTCTGGGACGTGATCCATGGTCGCGACCGGCGCGCGGTTCCCGTCGAGGAATGGGGCGGCATCACCTACTCGCTGTCGGGACTCGATGCGGCGCTCAGCGACGAGTGGGAGCTGGTCCCGTTGTGCAAGGTCGGTGCCGACCTATCCGACCGTGCACGCGCCTTCTGTCGCTCGCTGAAGCACATGGCGCACGATGCGGCGCTCATCGAGGTGCCGACGCAGAACAATCGCGTCGAGTTGCGCTACCTCGACGACGAACGGCGCAGCGAACACATGTCCGGTGGGGTGCCGGCATGGACATGGGCGGGACTCAAGCCGGTGCTCGATGACGCGCGACTCGACGCGCTCTACATCAACTTCCTGAGCGGCTGGGAGCTCGACCTCGCCACGGCGCAGTTGATTCGCGCGCACTTCAAGGGGCCGATCTACTGTGACCTGCACATGCTCATCATGGCCGTGCAGGCCGATGGCCTGCGGGTGGCCCGTCCCCTGCCCGATGTGGCGGCATGGTGCGCCTGTTTCGACGTGCTGCAGGTGAACGAGGAGGAGATGTCGATGATGGCGCCCGACCCGATGGCGCTGGCGGCGACGGCGATGGCGGCGGGCGTGTCGTGCCTGTGCGTGACGCTGGGAAAGCGCGGCGTGGTGTACGTGGCCGCTCCGGGATTCGAGCGGTTGTCCGACATTCCTCGTCTGTCAGGTCACAGTTCCGCACTCTCCACATCGCCGCGTGGCGGACAGGGCGCGTTGGGCGCCGTGCGCACCGGGCTGGTCCCGTCGCTCGCCGCGCGCGCCACAGGCGGTGGCGATCCGACCGGATGTGGTGATGTTTGGGGCGCAACCCATTTCTCCCGGCTGCTTGCCGGTGATAAGTTGCTGGATGCCATCACCGCCGCGAATCGCGCGGCATCACGCAACGTCGAATTCCGCGGCGCGACCGGACTCGCGCAACACCTTCGGGGAGAGCTCAGCACGACGTGACCACCGTGATCAGCGTGCCGCCTTCGCTCGATGAGCAGACGTTCGAACAGGTCATCGAACAGTTGGCGCCGGTGCCCGAGGGCGCGAAGGTGCTCGTCGACGCGCGTCACGCACGCTGGGCGTCGCCGTTTGGCCTCACGGCCCTGCTCTGTGTCGCGCAATCGCGCACCGAGCGCATGGCGTTCGCGGTGCCCGAACATCCGGACACCGTGTCGTACTGGGCGCGGGCCGGGTTCTTCCGTCACGCCGACGACCTGTACGACCTGCACGGCAGCGTGCCGCGCCCCCGCGAGGCGCACGAGTCCGATGTGCTGCTCGAGATCACGCCGATCGTGCAGAGCGACGATGTGCACGGCGTGGTGGGACGCATCCAGCACAAGGCGGCCGATATCCTGCACGGCCAGCTCGGACTCGACACCGCCATCACGGGCGCGTTCGGCATGACGCTGAGTGAAGCATGCCAGAACATCGTGGAGCACGCCGGACAGGGCGGATGGGTGGCCGTGCAGACGTACAAGTACCTGCGCCGGCTTGGTCGCCGCGTCGTGGTGATTGCCGTGTGCGACGCCGGCATCGGCTTTCGCCGTTCGCTGGAAAGCACGCCCGGCCATCGTTCCAACGATCGCTGGGATGATGCGATGGCCCTCGAGGATGCGGTGTTGCGGGCAATGAGCCGCTATCGACACGGGGACCGCGGGCGCGGCCAGGGACTCGCCGGCATCCGGCGATTCGTGGGACGCTGGGCCGGCAAGCTGACCGTGCGCAGCGGCACCGCGCGATTGGCGATCACGCCCGACTGGGACGAAGACGTGCCGATGGCCAAGGGACTGCCCTTCTTCCCCGGCACGCAGATGCAGATCACGATTCCCGAGCGCATCGGGGAGCCGGCGCCGCGCGCGCGCAGTGGCGTCGCGGCAAGCACACGGGCGCGTCCGCAGTCGCCGACGCGGGAGCACTCGTCGTGACGCACCTGATCGATGTCAGCACGGTGCTGCGTGGCACCGTGTGCGACCTGTACTCGAACCTCGTGACGCGTCCCACCGGTGCTGCCGTGCGCACCGCCATCGAACAACAGGTGGTGGACATCGGCGCGCCGGTCGTGACGACCATCGATTTCTCGCAAGTCAACCTGCTGGACTTCTCGTGCGCCGACGAGATCGTCGCGAAGTTGCTGCTGCGATACGCCGACGCCGACGGACCTGCCGGATACCTGCTCTTTCGCGGCATCCATGAGGGTCATCTCGACCCGATCGAAACGGTGCTGGAGCGACACGAGCTGGCGCTCATCGCGTGGCACGAAGGATTCGCCGAACTGTTCGGCTGCGTCAGCGATGACGAACGCTGGGTGTGGGAGTTCGTGCGCGACGAGGGGCCGGTGCGCGCGCACGAGGCAGCGGCCATGCTCGACGCGGCGGCGGAAGAAGTCGACCTGTTGCTCGCGCGTCTGTCCCGCCGTCGCCTGCTCATGCGCCTCGAGGAGGACGGCTTCGTGGTACCGGGAACCCTCCGCAACCCGTCCGGAGCCGCCCATGGCCAAGTTCAGCGGGTTCTCCCCAGCCCTCCTGGTGGTCGGATTCGTGGCCACGCGCGCCGGCGACCCGGAACGCGGGCCGCAGGTCCGAATACGTGCCGAGGATGCCCTGATTCGGCTCGTGACCGATGGGGAACTTGTGCGTGTGGTATCGGATCGCCGTTCGGAGCTGGCGGTGCTCGTCGTCGACGACACCGTGACGCGCGGCGGCGTGGTGCTGCGCGACGTGGTGGGCGCCTCGCTGTCCGAGGTCGTTCGCGTCCTGAAGGCCGACAACGACACCCTTCGTTACGTCTGACCCTGACCCCTCACCCGTGAATCGCGCAACGCTCCTGCTGCACGGCGGACGCGCTCCGAGCGTTGCCGGTGATCCCGTGGTCACGCCGCTCACGCAGTCGGTGACGTTTCAGATGCCCGCGGGCGAAGACGGCGAGTTGAAGTATTCCCGCTACGGGAACACGCCGAACGCCGGCGTGCTGCACCGTCGACTGGCGGCCCTCGAAGGCACCGAAGCCGCCCTTGTACTGTCCAGCGGCATGGCAGCGACGGCGTGCACGATGCTGGCGCTGTTGCGTCCCGGCGATCACCTGGTGGCCAGCACGTGGCTCTACGGCGGCACGCACCGCTTCCTTGAGCAGGAACTGCCGGCCATGGGCGTCGAGGTCACGTTCATCGATCCCACCGAGACACGCGGCTGGCGGCGGGCCATGCGCCGCAACACGCGTGTGCTCTTCCTGGAGTCCCCGGTCAACCCGACGACGCGCGTCGTCGACCTGCGCCCGGCGCGCATGCTGGCGCAGGAGCACGGCGTCGCGCTGGTGGTCGACTCGACGTTTGCCACGCCGATCAACTGCCGGCCGGTCGAGCATGGCGCGGACGTCGTCATTCACTCCGCGACGAAATTCCTGAACGGACATCACGACGTGCTGGCGGGCGTCGTGTGCGGCGCCGAGGCGGTGATCGAGGAAGTGCGCGCGAAGATGGCGACGTGGGGCCAGGCGCCCGACCCGTTCGCGCTCTGGTTGTTCGAGCGCGGTCTCAAGACGCTCGATGTGCGCGTGCAGCGGCAGAACGCAACGGCGCTGCGTATCGCACAGTGGGCCACGACCCACCCGTCCATCCGTGCCGTGCATTATCCCGGATTGCCGTCGCATCCCGACCACGCGATCGCCGTGGCCACGATGCAGGGGTTTGGCGGCATGCTGGCGGTGGAGGTTGCGGGTGGTGCCGACGCCGCGTCGCGTGTCGTGTCGCGGCTGGCACTGTTCACCAACGCGGCCTCGCTGGGCGGGGTCGACTCGCTGGTGTGCGAGCCGCGATTCACGTCGCACCGGGATGCCACACCCGGGCAGCGCGCGGCCATGGGAATCCCCGACGGTTTCGTGCGCCTCAGCGTCGGGCTCGAGGATGCCGACGACCTGATCGCCGACATCGCGCAGGCGCTGGAGCCGTAAATGGCGGGGATCCTGCGACTGTCGGACGTGACGAAGGACTATCCGCGCTCGGGCGTCGCGTTGCACGATGTCTCGTTCGAGTTGGACAAGGGGGAGTTCATCTTCCTGGCGGGCCACAGTGGCGCGGGCAAGAGCACGCTGCTCAAGCTCATCGCAATGACGGAGCGTCCCACAAAGGGCGAAGTGCGCGTCTCCGGATTCTCGTCGAAGAGCGTGAAGGCGCGCGAGATCCCGAAGC